>CAZBVX010000001.1:0-49355 GCA_964495615.1 uncultured Gammaproteobacteria bacterium
CTTTGGCTAGATTAACCAACTCGTCAATCTTGGTTAGACCGTCAAGTAAAGAATAGTGAGTGTGATTGTGGAGATGGACGAATGGCATGAAACAAAATAATTACTAAATTTTTTTGAATTTATCAATAAAGTCTTTTAACTCTTCGTTACTATAAAAATGAACAATAATTTTTCCACCACGTCCATGACGACTAATTTCCACCTTGGTTCCCAAGACAGTGCGTAATTCAGCTTCTAGTTCTTGGTCATTATTGGTTTTTATTTTTGCGGCTTTTGTCCCGCCCAATTGTTTGATGGCGCGATCAGTTTCGCTGACGGTCCAATTTTGACGCAAGATTTTTTTGAAGAGATTTATTTGTTGAGCTTCATTTTCAATTCCTAATAAATATTTGGCATGGCCCTCAGAAATACGACTATCAGCCAAAGCGCGCTGAATTTCTTCTGGTAAAGACAAAAAGCGCAAAGCATTGGCCACGCTGGAGCGAGCCTTGCCGACTCTTTTGGCCAATTCTTCCTGGGTGAGATTAAACTGATCAATCAAAGCACGATAAGCAATTGCCGTTTCCACGGAATTCAAATTTTCTCTTTGCAAATTTTCTATTAAAGCCCATTCTAATTTTTTTTGTTCATCCGCTTCACGAATAATTGCTGGGATTTCAGTTAGACCCAGAGCTTTAGCGCTACGCAAACGGCGTTCACCAGCAATCAATTCATAACCACTGCCTTTTTTGGTGACCACGATTGGCTGCAAAATACCGTGCTGGCGGATAGATTCCATCAGGTCATGGAGAGATTCATCGGAAAAATAATGGCGCGGCTGATGGGGATTGGCAACAATCAAACTTGGATCCAAACGTCTAATTCTATCTTTGTCACTCAAAACAGACAAAGCTGGATCATCCGAAAAAGAAGAATTGGAAATTTGCTGATCATTTTCAGTAAAAGTTTTTTTGGGAATTAAAGAGCTAAGCCCTCTTCCTAGACCTTGTGGCATATATTTTTTGTTATCTTTTGTTTATTGTTCTAAACTTAATAATTCACGGGCCAGGTTTTCATAGGCCTTGCCACCGCGTGATTTTGGATCGTATTGCAAAATGGTGCGCCCATAACTTGGAGCTTCCGCCAAACGAACCGAGCGTGGGATAACGGAACGGAAAATACGGTTGGGAAAAAATTTGTACAAATCTTCCATAACCGCCTCGGAAAGTTTATTTCTTTTGTCAAACATTGTGATTACTGCTCCAAGAATTTCTAATTCCGGTTTGAGATTTTCTTTAACCAAAGTAATTGTTTCCAATAATTGTCCCAAACCTTCCAAAGCAAAATATTCACTTTGAATTGGAATTAAAATTTGATCAGCGGCTACCATCGTGTTGACGGTAAGTAGTCCAAGGGATGGTGGACCATCAATAATGATAAAATCATAATCATTTTTGATTTCTGATAAAATATTGGCCAAACGGAATTCACGATCTTCTAGAGAAATCATTTCTACTCCCGCCCCCGTCAAAGAAGGCGTAGCTGGCGCAATAAAATAATGATCCTGCAAGGTTCTTTTGATAACCTTGTGAATGGCTTGCTGCCCCAGAAGAGCTTCATAGATACCGGCCTCTATTTTTCGATGCTCAATTCCTAATCCAGAAGTGGCGTTGGCTTGTGGGTCAGTGTCAATTAAAAGAATGTTTTTGCCAAAACTAGCCAAATACGCCCCCAAATTAACAGCGGTGGTGGTTTTGCCGACTCCCCCTTTTTGATTAACAACAGTGATGATTTTGCCCATAAAAGATAAAGTTTTTATAACCTTATTATAAACGAAAAAGACATCTTTGACAATTTAATTTTTAGCCCCTATAATAAAAATGTTTTTCAACAACCATCAAATTGCCGCGGTGGCGGAACTGGTAGACGCGCACGACTCAAACTCGTGTAAGAGAAATCTTGTGAGGGTTCGATTCCCTCTCGCGGCACAAACGAGAAAAAGAAAACCTAAATGGTTTTCTTTTTTTTGTTTTGCCCTAGTTGGCAGAGGGAATCGAAAGCCGGACCCGCCCAAGGCGGGGAGGCCGGGTCGGGGCGCTTGCTTTTCACCAAGTGAAACGAGAGAGAAAAGCTTAGCGACCGTGACCGATTCCCTCTCGCGGCACAAACGAGAAAAAGAAAACCTAAATGGTTTTCTTTTTTTTGTTACCAAAATTACTTATTGACAAACCAAGATTTATGTGGCAAGATGCTGATAACTCAGGATTGGTATATTAACAACAAAAAAATAATTAAGTCATGGAAAGAAAAAAGACTAAGTTCAAAGAAATTATAGAAAATGGTTCTTCAGATGCCTTGGCAATCCTAATCTGTTTCAATTTTTTGTCAGAAGGTGAATTGAAAAATTTAACCTTAAAGCAGTGCTTGGAGGCCGCAAAATGCCCCTTATTTAAAAACAGAAAAAAATCAGAAAAAATTTATCATCTACTATTGAAAAAAGCAAAAACAACGGAAGATTTTATTAAAATTTTTGAAGAAGAAAATTTTGCCAGGCAAGAAAATGAATTATGGGAATCAGCAAAAAAAGCCGCCAAATTCTCCTGGGATTTTTATATCTTATTTATTCATACAGATATAAAAAATCCGGAAAAGGATTTTTTCTTCAAAAAAATACAGGACAATTTGAAAAGCTTTGAAGAGGCAAAAAAAATATTAGAAATGGATATTTGGTATCAAAGAAGATATTTTTCTGATCATGAACGATTTTTACTGATAGAAATTGTTAAAAGATTTGCTAAAACATTTGATGATTTCTATTTTTTGCTAAATTGTCAGCCGACAACCGAAGAAAAATCTTATTATTTTAAGAAGGCAAAAAATTTGGTAGAAAATTTTGTGGAAGGAAAAAAATTATTAGAATGTTCTAATTTTATTACCAAAAAAGAAAAAATTGAATTATTCAAATCAATCAGTAAACTTATTCAAACCAAAGAAGAACTTTCCAGCATTTTTGACCAAGTCAGCACTTGGCGGGAAAGAATGATAATTATTAGAAATTATCAAAACAAAAAGAAGGAATAACTCCTTCTTTTTTCTTTTTATTTCATTTTTTTGAATTTCACGGAAAACTGCGGTTCGTACTCGGTTTGGTTGTCGTCAAT
This sequence comes from uncultured Gammaproteobacteria bacterium, assembly GCA_964495615.1. Lineage (GTDB taxonomy): Bacteria > Patescibacteriota > Patescibacteriia > Patescibacteriales > UBA12465 > CAINDR01. The sequence goes on from CAZBVX010000001.1 coordinate 3,141, forward strand.
AATTTTGATTGATTCCCCTTTTACCAGTTGATTGATCGCTAAATCGCTGAGCAGTTGAGAATCGCTGGCAATGTGAAGTTTTAAACCTTCCAACTGATCAAACTCTTCTTTAAAATCACTTTGAACACTCAATTCAATTTTTTTCTTTTTTGCTTTTAGGACTTCTAGTTCATCCAGCACCGATTGATACTCGCCATTGATGGACAAAGCATCGCGATAACGATTTTTTAGTTCACGACGACGGGATTTGTATTCTTCCAAACGGACAAAAATTGTTTTGAGATCTTGAGCCATAAAAATATTATCACTAATTTATAAATACCGATTTAGTATAACAAAATTTAGTTGATAATTCCACCGCCCAAAACACGGGTTTTTTTATAAAAAACAATACTCTGTCCTGGTGTAATTGCTCGTTGGGCTTTTTTAAATTTTACGAAAACTTTATCACCATCAATATCTACGCGGCAAGCTTCAGCTGGATGACCATAGCGAATTACCGCTTGGCAATAGAAGCTTTTTGTTGGCTTTTCTTCACACCAAAGCAAATCACGAGCTTCGCATTCTGAGCGATACAAAATATTACCATTCCATTCTTTAACAACATAAAGAGTATTGGTTTCGTAATCCAATCTTGCCGCATAAAACGGACCAATTCCTCCAATCTCAATTCCCTTTCTCTGGCCAATCGTGTAGAGCGGTAATCCTTGGTGTTCACCGATTATTTCATCGGTTTCTAATATTTTTATCGGGCCAGGTTTTAAAGTTAGATAGCGTTTCAAAAAATCTTGATGAGCGCCGGATAAAAAACAAATATCTTGACTCTCTTGCTTGCTGGCAGTTGGTAAACCGAATTTGGCAGCAATTTTCCGTACTTCGACTTTCTTCAAATCACCTAGAGGAAATAATAATTTTTTTAATTTTTCTTGTTCAAAGGAATACAAAAAATATGACTGATCCTTGGTTTCATCTTTGGCTTTGAATAATTTGCTGGTTTTTTTGTTATGTTTTATTTTGGCGTAATGCCCAGTAGCCAAATAATCAAAATCCATTCCTGCCATTGTTTCTAGCAAGCGGCCGAGCTTTATTTTGCGGTTACAGCGCACGCAAGGATTAGGAGTTTCACCTTGCGCATAGGAATCCAAAAAATAATCCACTACCTCTTTTTTGAATGGTTCAGAAAAATCAAAAGAAAAAAGAGGAATGCCGATTTTGCCGCAGACCGTTTTGGCATCCAAAAAAGATTGTAAAGAACAACATTTGTTTTCTTCATTTGGCGCTGATTGTGGATCCTTCCAAAAACGCAAAAAAACTCCGGCGACTTCATGTCCCTGGTTAACTAGTAATTGAGCGGCAACACTGGAATCAACACCGCCAGACATCGCTACTAATATTTTTTTCTTGGTTTTTTTCTTAAACATTTTTAAATAATTGTAAATATTCACTAGCCGTTTTTTGCCAAGAAAACAAAGACAATCTTTCTCGGCCAGCTGCTCGATATTTTTCTCTTGTTTCTTTATCAGTTAAAACTATTTTTAAGGCAGCGGCAATTTCGCTAGGAAAAATCGGATTGATTAATAAAGCGCTATTACCAACCACTTCGGGAATTGAGGAAGAATTGCTGGCAATCACCGGCAAATCATAGAACATCGCTTCCAAGGGCGGAAAGCCAAAACCTTCATAAAAAGAAGGAAAAACAAAAACGCTTGCCTGTTGATAGAGCATTTTCTTTTCGCTCTCACTAACATAACCCGTAAAAATAATATCGCTCGCAAATTTTGATTTTTTCGCTGCTAAATAAATATGTTTATTTTGCCAGCCAGGAGCACCAGCCAAAACTAACTGATTTTTCAGTTCCGGATTATCGGTTCGTAAAATTTCATAGGCCTTGATTAGCCCGTCCAGATTCTTGCGCGGCTCAATATTGCCAACCGATAAAATAAAATCTTTTTTGATCCTGTTTTTATTGAAGAATTCTTGCTTGGCAATTTCTGTAAAATCCGCTTCCGGCAGATTTAGACCGGAATAAATAACTTTTATTTTTTCAGCTGGCACTTGAAAAATATCTATCAAATCCAGCTTGGTATTTTCGGAAATTGCAACAATCAAATCAGCCCGGCTGATTAATTTTTTGATTCCCAATAACTTGTGCCAACAATTTTTGCGCCAAGAAAAAAATTCGGGAGCACGCAAAAAAGATAAATCATGAACAGTTAAAATATTTTTACTACCTTGAGAAAAATTGGAAAAATTAAAATGAGGCGACCAAAAAAGATCTACTCCGCCAAGTATTTTATCCAAACAAGGTCGGCCAAAAATTTTTTGGAGAATGTAATTAAAAATTTTATTGGGAAAATGAGTGCCAATAACTTTTACCCGTTCATTTTCCCAGGAAGAAAAGCGATGAGATAAGCTATGAAAAGAGTTATAAAAAAGATAATATTCGTTTTCTTGATCTTGATACAAAAGTTCTTTTAGAAGCTGTTCGGCATAAGCAGAAACACCACTATAACGTTCATCCATCAAAGCTCGAATATCGACACCAATTTTCATAATTGCGCTTTTTTTTCAGCAATGAATTTTTCAATTTGTTCTTTGAAATTCGCTACCGAAAATTGTTCCGCGTGAGCACGGATTAGCTGCGGATTAAAATTATTATTTTGAAAACTACGCAAAACCGCCGCCAAAGATTCTGGAGTTTGTTCATCAAAAAACAAACCAGTCTGATTCTCTATCACTGTTTCCAAGGCTCCACCTTTGCGATAAGCAATTACTGGACGGCCGGCCGCCATTGATTCAACTGGCGTAATGCCAAAATCCTCTTCTTGAGGATTAATAAAAGCCAGAGCATTTTGATATAGTTTTGCTTTTTCTTCGTCACTAACCCGCCCCAAAAATTCAATCTTTTGGTTTCCATTGGCAATTTTCTTCAAGCGATCCAAGTCCAAACCATCACCGAATATTTTTAGACGATAATCACCACCCAATAAATTAAAAGCTTCAATCACCAAATCAATTCGTTTGTAGGGCACCAGGCGGCAACCGGCGAGAAAATAAGCTTCATTTTTTTCCGGCATTTTTTCGGTAATTGAAAACTTGGTGGTTTCTACCGGCGGATAAATAACTTGGCTTTCGCGTCGATAATATTTCTTGATTCTACCGGAGACCATTTGGGAATTAGCAATAAAGTGATCAACGCGCTGAGCAGCATTGTAGTCCCAAATCCGCAAACGATTCAAAACCATGGCAATTATTTTTTTGAAATATTTATTGAATTTCAATTCATTCAAATATTGATGAGCATCGCTCCAAAGATAACGGGTCGGCGTGTGACAATAACAAATATGCAAAGTGTCCGGCAAAGTAATCACTCCCTTAGCAAAAGAGCTGGTGTCAGAAATCACCAAATCAAATTCGCGCAAATCAAAAAATTCCACCGCCATTGGCATGAATTGCAAATACCAGCGATAATGGCGAACACCGCCTGGAAGGCGTTGAATAACTGAAGCATCAATTTGATGATTCCTCAGGTGGCTAATATTTTTTTTGTCGTAAAGCAAAGTATAAATTTTTGCTTCAGGAAACATCTCTGCAAAAACGGCCAGCACTTTTTCAGCACCGCCGTCTTGAGCGAGATGGTCGTGGATGAGCGCGACTTTCATAGATATTTTATTCCGCTTCACGATGTTTCAAAACAGCAAGCGGAGTTTTAAAAAGAATAGTAAAATCAAGGAGGATCGACCAGTTTTCAATATAGAAAACATCCAGTTTAACCTCTTCTTCAAATAACAAATCGCTGCGTCCAGAAATTTGTGCCATCCCAGTAATACCTGGCTTGATGGTTAGGGATTTGCGATGATGATGTTCATATTTTGCCACTTCTTCCGGCAAATGCGGACGAGGGCCAACCAAACTCATTCTACCGATAAAAACCAAGAATAATTCTGGTAATTCGTCCAAAGACCAGCGACGAATTACTCTCCCTACACGAGTCACGCGCGGATCATTCTGAATCTTGACCATCGGACCATCAGAACGCAAATTGCGATCGGCTAGTTCTTTGTAGCGCATACTATCAGAGTCTGGAATCATCGAGCGGAATTTGAAATAATTAAAAGATTTTCCCCCTTCGCCAACCCTAGTTACGCGAGAACCGTCATCGCGGCGAGAAAAGAAAACTGGCCCGCGACTATCTAGCTTGATGGCGATTATTACCAATAAAATTATTGGTGAGAAAATAATAATTAATAATCCAGAACCAATAACATCCATGATTCTTTTCACGATTCTGCCCCAACCTTCCAGGGTGGTTCTCTTCACCTCCACTACTGGCACACCGGCAATGTCAGTTACTTCGTTGCGCAAAACTTTGATACCCAGCAAATCAGCGACATATTTGAAAGTGATATGATTTTCATTAGCAAAATCATAAAGACGGACTAATTCCGCTTTACTTAAATTTGGATCACATTGGATTATTTCGTCGACTCTGTTACCAGCAATAAATTCAGTGACATCCTGAACAGTTTCCAAGGAAAAATCTCTAATGCGTTTCACTACTTCATAGCCCAAATGGCGACGAGACGAAAAATTATGGACAAAATTATCAGCTGTTTTTCCGTTACCAACAATTAAAACTTTTTTAATTCCCCAACCAAAAAGAAAAGATTTTCTTTGAAGAAATCTAATCACAATATGGGCAAAACTAATATAAATAATTGATAAAAACCAAGTAGCTAAAACAATAAAGCGAGAATCAAAAAGTTCGCGGCGAAAAAAAATAAAAATTGCAATCAAAGCAAAACTGGTTGAAGATGCCAAAAATATTCTCGCCAATTCGCGAGCAATTTTTCCGGTGGAAGTGATGCGATAGATACCGGAAAGAGCCAAAACAATCAACCACAAAAAAGAAACCGACAAAACAAGCTCCAAATAGTAGTTGAACGGTAAATCAAAAATAACAGGGCGAACTTCGCTCAGGGCGCCGTTAAAACGCAAATAATAAGCGCTAATCGCCGCTAAAACAATCATCAAATAATCAATTGGAATCAGGATGAATGGAAAAAATAATTCTGGTTTTTTAATTTTCATAATTAAAATTTTATTTAAATGTTAGTTTTGGGCAAGCTATAAGCCGGATTCTGTCAACGAGAACAAACCTCATTGGACGGTTATTTATCTAGCTTGGCAATTGCTTGCCAAATCAAGCGAGCTACTTTTTTTCCAAAATAAAAAAATAATGGAATTTGCTCTTGCTTCAGATAGGGTTTACCACGGCACGCCGTCACCGGCGGCCGAAGCCTGTAGTCGTTTTATCGACACCAAGCAACTTTTCACCTTTCATCCGCATATACAGCAGATTAGTATTGTCTCTGTGGCACTTTCCCTGGGGTTTCCCCCGGTGGACGTTATCCACTATCTCCTAAAGAAGTCCGGACTTTCCTCACCAAACCAGGTTTGGCGCAACCGTCCGCTTGCCCTTCTAACTTTCCAAAGCATACAAGAAAAAGGAGAAAAAAGCAAGTTTTTAATAAAAAAACCCCATAAAAAAGGGGTTTTTCTAATTTTAAGGGTTAATTATCGGCTTGCCGGCTTGAAATAGCTCCCAGGCCTGATTTTGGGAAATAGCTCCCTCCCAAAGACCAAAGTCGCTTAGCTGAAAAGGATAGTTTTCGGCTTTGATTAATATTTCCTTGATTGGTTTTTTAAGCCAAACCACCGGCTTAGAAAAGACTGTCTCACCGTCAATATACCAATTTAACATCATCTCTTGCGAACTATAAGCCATAACAAAATGATGCCAAATATTGTCTTGCGGAATAAAAGGATCGCTGGTGCCAAGAAGACCATCAAAGAAAGGGGTTGGTCCAAAAGTCCAACGAGAATACCAGAGAGAAACAGCTGAAGTTACTAACCACTCTTCGTCATTTAACAAGCCAGCCACTACCCGACCATCTTCCGGATAAGATATATTGCGCCACCAAAATTCATAAGAAAAATCTAGCGGTGAAAAATCTTCTGGTAAAATTTGCCTTTTGGGCTGATCTTGCCAACGAAATTTGTTATCTGATTCACCAAAATGCCAATGATAAATTTTCTGCGGATTTAATAAAGGGTGATATAAGTCGTTAGTATAAAACGGTTTTCCAATCTGAAAAAAGCAAGATAATTCTTCGCTCGCAATTGAGCGGTGCCAAATTGCCAGCTCGTCAATAGAAATATTTGATCCAGAAAAATAAAATTCATTTACCGTTAAGGGATAGAAATAATCGAAACGACTAATTTCTATACCATCTTGATACAAAATTACTAAATTTTCCGCTAAATTAAAGACAACAGCCACTTGGTGCCAATTATTATCACTAATAATTGATAAAGAACTAGTGGCTAAAGATGTGGCGCCAGCATATAGAGAACCGTTTTCGGTAAACATAAATTGTTCCGGTTCAGATCCAGTATGATTAAATGAAAAGGATAGTTTTGCTCCTGGCTCTGCTCGATAATAAAAAGCAGTACTCACTCCATTCAAAATCAATGGAGAGTCAAAAGAAAAATCAGCTCCAAAATTATCATTGTTTAATTTTAGAGCACAGCCTCCTTTTCCCATATCAAAAGAGTAATCTTCTGGAATAAAAATTTTGTTATTGTGGTTCAGGCTATCAACAGTATAAGATCCGCCACATTCATCAAAATGCCAAATATACTCTAGCCCCGGACTATCAATAGAGGGCGGAAGAATTATTTCCGATTCATCTTTTTGGATTTTAATAAAAGTGGAAGTTGGTGTGGAAGTTGGTGTGGAAGTTGGTGTTGGATCAATAATTGGTTCAGTGCTAGTTGGTGTACTGGTTGGTGTTGTTGTCGGCACCGGATCAATAATTGGTTCGGTGCTAGTTGGTGTACTGGTTGGTGTACTAGTTGGAAAATAAACCAATTGAAAATCCAAAGAATTATCACCAGAATTCAAAAAATTACCCTCGGTGTCCTTCATTCTTTCCAAATAACCATCATCCGTTAAAGCAGTAGCGGATTTCCCTGAAAAATATAAAGAATCTTCACCAAAACCAATCTTGTCAATAATATCCGAATCATCAGGAGAAGAAACAGCTTTCAGGGCAGAATAAATAGTATAACCGCTTTTTCCCCAATTAAAATCTGGATTGAGAACAGTCACGTCTGCCTTGGAAAGCCACGATTCCTCAGAACCAGAATCAACCAATAAAAATTTTCCATAAGGAGCAATTAAATTTCCAGAGTTAAAATAGAAATCTTTAGCTTCGGAAAAACGAAGAATGATTCCTGGATCAAGAGCGGTTTTTGCTTTTTCTAGGCGATAACCATAGGCTGCCAAATCATAAGCCTGATCGTTTGGATTAAATATTTCTAACCAATGATTATCACCGCTAGAAAATATTTTGGTAATCAAGGGCGAGGCCAGAATTGGTAAAGTTGGAATGCTACTACTTCCACCACCCGAATTAATCGGTGGAGTGCTCGTTGGAGTGGAGGTTGGTGTCGAGGTTGGTGTTTTGATTGGAGTGCTGGTTGGCGTGGAAGTTGGTGTTTTGATTGGAGTGCTGGTTGGAGTGGAGGTTGGAGTAATAATCGGATTTTCTTTTTCTTTTTCTTCTTCCTTCTCTTTCTCTTTTTTAGCTTTACAAATTGCTAAAAATTGAGCTTTTTTTTCTTTTGCTTCCTCGCCAGCTTCTTTGATGATTTGCCAACGAATCATGTCTCCAGGTCTTGGGCAAGAGGGCTTGTTTTCATCTGGACACAAATATGGATCAGCCAAACCTGAAGCAACCAATTCTGAATTAACAAAAATTAATTTGCCATCTGGCTGCAAAATATAAACATAAAAAAGCCAGCGAGAATAAGAATCTTTTTTTGCTAACGGATCAGGAACCAAAACTAATTCACCAGAAGACAACAATTGTTCATTAAATTCTTTTGCCTCTGGCCCCCGGCATTCATTCGTTTTTCTGGTTGAAGAAATAATTTCTGGGGCATCAACATCCAAATAACGGACCTTGCGGCCATCTTTCAAGACAAAAGTATCACCATCAATCACTCTTTCCACTTCTGGATTATCACCATACTTGTCGGTGGTGGTGGCTTTTTTGGTAACAGCAGGATTTTCAATAATTTTATAATTTGGATCAGGAAATAAATCGCTCCAGCTTTCTTGTTTTTGAGCAACTTGCGGCATAATATTTTCTGAACTGCTCGCTGTTCCATTGTTTTCTTCAGACTCCGCAATTGCTGGCTGAGGGAAAATAAGATTATTAATTTTTTTGGCTAACAGACGCAAGCTGGATAGTGGATTGTTAATCAAGCTCCATTTAACAATTAATTTTAAAGTAGGTTGTTTGCCACGAATTTCTTGGTCATTAAAAATATTTGCCAAAGGAATGTCAGTCTGAACACTTACCAAGCTTGGTTGAGCAAATTGCGTAAAAGGAATAAACATATAACGCTCACCATCTTTTTCTACACCAGCATCATAACCGATTATCTCTGGAGCCGGGATTACCATTTGATTGCGACGATTAATTTTGGAAAATTCTTTGCTTTGTGACAAGACATCGCCTTGATCATTTACGATTGTATTGTTATCAAAACCATCAGGAGTGATGTTGACTGCATATTTGGTCGTATCATATTGCAAAGTGCGCAAATCGTAAGGGTTACCAGTATTGGCGCTCTCATAAACTTTCTCCACAAAACCTGAACAAATCCATTGTCCACTTCCCGGCCCTTTTTGCGCATGAAAATCAAAATCATAAGCCGGTGCAGTGGCTGCAATATTTTTGGCTAGCAGAATCGCAGTTGCCCGCTCCAAGGGACTAGCATTAATCGGCAACTTAGCACCGATTAGTACTTCACCATTTTTTAGATTCACAAAATCTTTGGCCGGCGTCTTCACAATACCGTTAGCTAAAGCTTCCACAACATAATCCACGCCATTTTCTTTTCCGACATAAATACCAACGTGTCCAGTGTAAAGATGAGACAAAAGACCATGCTCTATTTTGATCAAATCCAAATCGCTATAACCATACATTTTTCCATCAGAAGATGTGCGATAAACCAAAGAACCGAGAGGCATCGCCCTAGCTTCTTTCGGCCAAAACAAAATAGCTGGCAGAAGCAAAGCGAAAATTATAAAAAAATATTTTTTCATATTTATTAATTTATTAATTTTCAATTTATAAGTTTTCTCCGGACAAATATTTTTCCCAATCTTGTTCGGAAATTTTTGGCAAAGAAAAATTTTCTTTACCTTGTTGACGATTCAAAATTTCAGCGGCAAAAGACCTGGAAAAAGGACTATATTCTGAATTTTGATAAATTTTAATCAAAAAATCTTCTGCCTCTTGATTCCCTTGTTCCAATTTGGCACGGGCTAAAAATATTGCTGAATTTCTTTCTTTTTCTGAGGCGGAAAATAGGAGCGGCCAAAGATCGGCAAAAAAATTTTTAGGAAGCTCATTGTTCTGAGAAATCAGCAAAGCTTGCAAATAAGAAGTTCTTAATTCTTCAACAGCTAATATTTTTTCCTTTTCTGACCATTGCTTGAATTCAGGGTCTTTGCTGGCTAACAAAATCAAGGATTGTGCCCGCTCAGAAAGAGCAATTTTCTGGTCACCAACTTTTGATCGTTCAACATCACGCCAAGAAGATAAAGGAATTTTGAAATTGTTTTGGAGAAAACTGCGTAATTGATTGTCGGTACTGGCTTCAAAAACTGCCAGCAAATCAGCAGAAACGTCTTCTGCGCCAAAAGCTTCTCGCCAAACTTTTAATAATTCCTGTTTAAAAACCAAATCTTCATCGGCTGCGCTCAAGGTTTTGATAATTTTTTCCCTGGTTTTCTGGTTGCCGCTTTTTAAAGATTCAACAAGCACGCCCCGCGCCAGAAGGCGCTTCAAGGAACAATCTTCGTGGCAAAGCGGTTCCGCAAAAACCGACAAGCTTAGTTTTTGAAAAGCTAATGGCGTTTTCAAAAATAAAGGATATTTTAGCCAGAGATTGCCGGCAACTGAATAAATAAACATGGAAACAATGACAATGATTAAAAAAATTGAAGCCAAAGCATAGCGCCATTTTTTTAAACATAAAAATAGTTTTTGATTTTTCATTTTCATAAAAATTAGAAGGCATTTTCGCCAATAAAAAAATATGCCTCCAGCATAACACTGGAGGCATAAAAAAATCTTTTCTAACTAGTAAACAGAAATTAAATTATTCGCTAGCAGAAACACCGAGTTGTAATTGGTTAATATAATCCTCAGTAGCAGTCGCCAACTCTGGTTCTAGTTTTGCTACTTGAATTGCCGTCGCAATCGCTTCCTCAAATCTTCCGGCGCCTTCATACATTTTGGTTAAATTAATATAGAGACGATAATCATTTGGTGACAACTCCGTGAGGCGTTTGGCATATTTTATGCCTCGTTCATAATCCTCACTTGCCAAGCTGGAACTAGCGGCGTTCATTAGAATTGAAGGGGTGGTGGCATATTCCAAACCATCCAAATCTGCACATTGCTGAAAAGCGGTGAGAGCTTCATCGTTTCTTTTTTGAGAATTATAGAAAGATGAAAGGCGGCAATAGCCTTCTGGATATTTTGGATTCAAATCAATACCCTCCTTCATAACTTCTTCTGCTTTTTGATAATCGCCTTCAATTGCCAAAATCTGACCCTTCACAAAATAAAGAGCGGCCCGGCCCGGAGAAGAAGCGATTGACTGATTCACTGCTTCGAGGGCTTTTTGTTGATATTCTTTCTGGTTGGCGGAATTTTCATTTTGAAAACTAGCAACAACTGACATTAATTGAGCAAATTCCAAATTTTTCAAGCTATCTTGAGGATTTTCTGCCAAATTTTCTTCCGATAATTGAACCGCGTAACTCAAAACATCTGCTCTTTCCTCTCCGGACAAAGAAAGTAGGGTTTGCGGATTACTGGAAATCAGACGAATAAAAGTGGTTTTGGGGTCGCGAGATAAAGGATGAGGATTTTTGAAAGTTTCTTGGTATGTTTGGTAGCCATCCCAGGTTCGTCCAGCGGAAATTTGAGCATAGCCAATAATCGTGCTTTTGAAAATTCGATAAGGCATCAAATTACAATAATTGGCAATGACCAGAATCATAATTAAACCGCCAATAACACCACTAACTTCCCAGCCACCAGACAACCTGCTTTGGGTCGCCGGTTTTTCTGGCTCCAAGGAAGAATAATGGTAAGCAATCAGACCCAGAGTGATCATTAAGCCGACATAAGTAACTAAAGAATCAAAAACTGCCAAATTTTGAATAAAATAAGCAATCAATAAACAAAAAATGAGAATAACTTCAATATTCTTTCTTCCCTTTTCGGTCCAGCCGATTTTTGCTTCGTCTTTTTTGATAACAATCCATAATTCGCGAACCGCAAAAAAGAAAATACTCAAATAAGCAAGCAAACCGATGGCCCCAGTCGTGGAAACGATATCAAAAATATTATTGTGCGCACGGTCAAAATAAGTTTCACTGCGAGAATAGTCGTAGAAACGAGGATTAAATTGACGATCAAAAACATTGGCGTAATTACCAAAGCCAACGCCGAGCCAAGGATGATTTTTGAAATCCTTAACTGCTCCTTCCCAAGAAACCAAACGAGTCTGAAAAGTGGCTTTGCTGGAAGTCAGGTTTCGCAAGCGAGTATTGTTTTGAAACCAAGGTTGTTGCCATTGAGAAAATAACAAAATTGCCCCCATCGAAAGTGCACAAAAAGTAATTAGAGAAATTCGACGGATTTTTTTTGCTTTGGCAAAAAGACCAAATAAAAAAGTAGCAGCAATAATACTAATTCCCAGACCAATAATCGCCCCCGAAGTATTGGAACGATTAAAGGCAAAAAGCATCAAAATAATTGGCAAGAACCACAGCCAGCGAAGATTTTTGTCTTTGGTTCGAACAAAAAGCATCGCTGAAAAATAGATATTAAAAATTAAATATCCACTGACATAAGCCGTGTTGCCAATAGTGCCATAGGCAATTTTTGATAAAACAATGATTGCTTCAATAGAAGCCACCACTACCGAAGATGACAGTAATAAATACCAAGAGTTTTTATCGCGAAAAGCAGTGATAATATATAGGTATAGCAAAAAGAAATGAGAGAGATGAAAAAAGCCCAGCATTCTTTCAGTGTTGCCCCAAAAACTTAAATTGAAATCTACTCCCGTGAAACAAGTTAAAAGAATCACGGCGAAGTAAGCAATTAGACCATAAACAATCAACGAGCGGCGCGGACGTAGTTCTGGTGCCTTGAGCATTAGAATCAGAAAGAAAGGCAGGAGAAATTCCATCAAAAGATTAAAGGAAATTTGCTTGGAGGAGATAAACGGAAATAATAAGTTAGAAAACACAAAAAATACGACCAAAAGCGAAGCAATAACCCCACCTTGGAAAAGGCGTAAATAATTTTTACTAGACATAAACGATTATATTATTAAATTTTGTTTGTTTCTATTTTATCACGAGAAGCGGATTTTTGGTAGCAAACTACATCTTTCTCCACTTCAAATAAGCTTCCATAAATGGCAATAAATCGCCGTCCAATACTTTGTCTACTTCACTAGTTTCATGATTGGTGCGATGATCCTTTACTAAGCGAGCACCATATAAAATATAGGATCTAATTTGTCTGCCCCATTCTGCTTTGACCACCCCGCCCTTCAATTTTTTTTCGGAAGCTTCTTTTTTCTCTTCTTCCAGCTGAAAGAGCTTGCCCTTCAAAATTTTCAAAGCATTTTCTCGATTTTGATGTTGAGATCTTTCACTCTGGCAAGCAACCGCAATTCCTGTTGGTAAATGAGTTAAGCGAATCGCTGATTCTGTTTTGTTGACGTTTTGCCCACCCGGACCGCTAGCACGAAACAAATCTACTCGCAAATCTTCGTCTTTAATAATTATTTCACCATTCTCTGGTAATTCAGGGATTACTTCCACCAAAGAAAATGAAGTTTGGCGCAAATTTTCGGCATCAAAAGGAGAAATGCGGGCCAGGCGATGAACGCCATTTTCGCTTTTTAAGTAACCATAAGCAAAAGGCCCGGCAAGGCGCAAAGAAACACTTTTTATACCAGCTTCATTGGCAACCAAGCGATCAATAATTTCTATTTTGAAACCTTTTCTTTCAGCAAAGCGAAGATACATTCTTTCTAACATTTGGGCCCAATCTTGAGCGTCAACACCACCAACACCAGCATGAATAGAAAGAATTGCCGGCAAATCATCGTGTTCATCGCCCAGCAAAGAATAAAACTCCAAATCAGCAACTTGTTTTTCTAGTTCGGAAACTTTTTTATCCAATTCAAGTCTCAAATCTTCATCATTTTCCATGGCAGACAAAGAAATCATCTCATCAGTTGAGGTTAATTCTTTCTCTAAAATAATTAAAGACTCTAATTCGCTATTCAAACGCTCTGCTTCCCGTCCAACATTGGCTGCTTCATTTTGGTTCTGCCAAAAATCTGGCTCAGTCATTATTTTTTTTAATTCAAAAAGACGCCCTTGTTTTGTGTCGAAAGCTAAAAGATTTTTTAGTTGAGAAAATTTATCACCAAGTTCGGATAAATTATGCAAATTGAGCATTTTTAAAAAATAAATTATCAGTTAAATATAGTATAACAAAGAAAACAACAAACAAAAACCCGCCGGAAAGCGAGTTTTTGAGAGTATGAATAAGGTTTTAGCGCTTTGACCATTGCGGTCTCTTTCTGGCACCCTTCAAACCTGGTTTTTTTCTTTCTTTGGAACGACGATCACGAGTTAGCCAACCATTAACCTTCATTTGTTCTTTTAGAGCTTCATCAAAAAGACACAAAGAACGAGCGATGCCGTGACGAACAGCTTCAATTTGACCACTAAAACCACCACCGCGAACAATGATTGAGAAATTCAAGTCACGAACATGTCCGGAAGCTTTCAAAGGTTGAGTGAGGATGTTTAACATTTCTCCAGGAAAATAAGAGGAAGCTTTTTTTCCATTGACGATTATTACACCTTTACCATTTTTGAACAAGCGAACTTGAGCAACGGAAGTCTTGCGGCGTCCGACAGATTTCAAGTATTCACCGGAAAAATCAGCAGTTTCTGGAGTCTTTTCAAAATTGACTTCTTCAACTTCAGCTTCTCCAGCAGCATCCAAAACTTCTTCTTCAGCAACAACTGGAGCTTTTTTTGGAGCTTTTTTTACTTCTTTTACTGTAGTTTTTTTCTTTTCTGGCATAGTATCTAAATTATTTGATGATTAAGCGCTTTAACATGGCAACGCGTAATTTGTTGTCCGGAAGCATTTCGCGAACAGCACGGCGTAAAACATCGCCAGGGTTGTCAGACAAAATTTCAGAAATCTTTTTGGTTTTGAGACCGCCAAGATAACCGGAATAACTGAAATATTTTTTTTGATCCAGTTTTTTACCGGTAAATTTCAGGCTGCCAATATTATAAACTTCAACAATATCACCCAAATCAAGATGAGGTTGAAATTCTGGTTTGTTCTTCCCGCGCAAAATAGTTGCGATATTGGTAGCAAGGCGACCGACAGTTTTGTCAGTAGCGTCAATTTTGTGTATGTTTCTTTCCACTTTTGTCATATATTTATTTTAACAGGATTTTATACCAATTCAATCTGAGCCATTTCAGCACCATCACCTTGGCGGGTGCCAAGCTTGGTGATGCGAGTGTAGCCTCCTTGACGATCTTTGTAGCGAACAGCCAAAACTTCAATCGCTTTTTTGACAGCATTTTCTTGTGGCAAAGTAGCAATTAATTCGCGACGAGCAGCTAGAGTACCGACCTTGGCAACAGTAATCATTTTTTCTACTAAAGAACGAACTACTTTGGCTTTTGCTTCAGTGGTGCTTACTTTTTCGTAAATAATAATACTAGAGGCCATGTTGCGAAGCATTAGTTCGCGCGGGGCTTTTTTGCGATCTAGGGTTTTGTTTGTATTACCGTGTCTCATATAATCAGAGTGAAAATTTCGTTATTTAAAAAATTATTTTGCTTTTTTCTTTTTTGCTGGTTTTTCTTCAGCAATTTCTTCTTCGATGATTTCCTCTTCAACTGGAACATCTTCAATGATTTCTGTCTCCTTGTTTTGTTCAAGGGCTCCCGGAAGTAAAATACTGAACTGGTCAACCAATATTTTTACTGATTGTTCAAAGGCTTCCATTGGAGAAATTGTACCATCAGTTTTGAGATTCAAAACTAATTTATCCCAGTTGGTCATTTTACCAACGCGAGTATTTTCAACATCGATACTAACAATTAACACTGGAGAGAAAATAGAATCGATTTCGATATAGCCAATGTCTCGACCGTCTTTTTTGCTTCCCTCAACCATTCGATAACCGCGACCTTCGTTGATGAAAATTTCCAAATCAAAACTAGCTTCTGGAGAGGTGGTTTCTGCTAAAAATAGTTCTGGGTTAGAAATTTGAACAGCGCTATTTTTTTCAATGTCAGCGGCAGTGATTTTTTTTGCGCCTTTGACGTGGAGATCTAATTTTACCTCTTCCTCAGAATGAACTTTTAATCTTAGTTGCTTCAAGTTTAGAATAATTTCCAAAACATCTTCCTTGACGTTAGGAATTGCCATAAATTCATGACTAACCCCTTTGATTTTTACACCAACAACGGCAGCGCCCGGAAGAGATGACAACAAAACTCGGCGTAATGAATTGCCCAAAGTCATTCCGTAACCTGGATATAAAGGTTCAACAATAATTAATCCTTCGTTTTGATCTTTACCTGGCTTGAATTCAATTTTTTTTGCTAAAGCGATGTTTTGCATAATAAGACGCGTTATAATGGCTAAAAAATAACCAGAAGAAACGCTTAATTATTTTGAGTAATGTTCAATGATCATTTGGACATTGAAATTCTGAGGCAAATCATTATCGTTCGGTTCGTGCAAGATTTTGGCACTGTTGTCTTTTTCTTTGTTTAACCAACTTGGCATTTCGGATTTTTTGGCTTGTTGTCCATCACGGAAAAAACGATTTTTTTCACTGCTTTTTTTCAGAGCAACCACATCACCAACTTTCACAACGAAAGAAGGAGTACAAGCTTTTCTACCGTTAACAGTAAAATGTCCATGAGTTACTAATTGTCTGGCCTGAGTGCGAGAAGCAGCAAATCCAAGGCGATAAACAACATTATCGAGGCGCATTTCCAATAAACGGAAAAAGTTTTTACCAGCATCACCAGTTTTTTTCTGAGCAGCCACAAAGATTGCTCGGAATTGTTTTTCCATTAAATTGTAGAATTTCTTTGCTTTTTGCTTTTCAGCTAATTGCAAACCGTAGTCGCTCAAACGTTTACGGCCTTTCGGACCATGAAATCCTGGAGCATAATTACGCTTGATCATTCCGCATTTTGCAGTATTGCAGCGATCTCCTTTCAAAAACAGTTTTTCACCAAGACGGCGGCACTGTTTGCATTTTGGTTCTAAATTTCTACCCATATCAATATTTTGAAAAAATTTCTAATTAATTACACGCGTCTTGGTTTTTTTGGTCGACAACCATTATGAGGAACCGGAGTAACATCTTTGATGGAAGTGACATTCAAACCGTTGGCATTTAGGGCGCGGATTGCTGCTTCGCGACCAGTACCAACACCGGAAACAAAAACACTTACTTCTTCCAAGCCATATTCTTCACGAGCTTTTTGAGAAGCAATCTTGGTGATGATTTGAGCAGCATAAGGAGTGGCTTTTTTGGCTCCTTTGAAGCCAGCCATGCCAGCGCTAGCCCAAGAAATTACATCACCGTTGTTGTCGGTTAGAGAAATCATGGTGTTGTTGTAGGTTGCGTTGATATAGGCACGTCCAACCTTGACCACTTTGTCGCCAGCTTTTTTCTTTTTCTTCTTCACTAATTTCTTTTTGGCACGAGCTTGCTTGTTTTTTTCAAGCTTTTGCTTGATTTCTTCAGGCAATTCTTCGTCAGCCGCAGATAAGGTGGAGAATTTTAAATCTTCATCGTCATCCTCTTCTTCAATCGGAGCAACGTTAGCGGCAACTGGAGTGGCCGGAACTAAGATTTCTTCTTCTGTTTTCTTATTCTCTTCAGACATAAATTATATGATATTTTTTGAATATTATTTTTGGATTTTTCTAATCTATATATAAGGTTATAAGGTTTTCATTTTGAGGTGAGATGCGAGAAAGGAATCAACATTGGAATGAGCCGTATTGGACATACGGCGAATGAACAATGTTGAGAACCTGACGAAGCAGATCGCTCAAAATGGAAACCGCCACTACTAGGTCTTCAAACCAGATTTAACCTTTCCAGATCCAGCGGTCATGCGTTTGTTTCCACGAACCGTGCGGCTGTTGGTTTTTGTTCTCTGTCCGCGAACTGGCAAGTTTTTGGCGTGACGTGAACCACGATAGCAACCAATGTCTTTTAAGCGTTTGATATTACTAGACACTTCACGGCGCAAATCACCTTCAACAGTGTTGTGCTTTTCAACAATTTCACGAATAGTGTTGATTTCGGTTTCAGAAAAATCCTTCATTTTTGTTTCTGGATTAACCTTGGCCTGTTCTAAAATTTTGTGTGCACGATTGATGCCGACGCCATAAATATAGGTCAAAGCAATATGTGCGCGTTTTTCAGTAGGAATGTTTACTCCTGCGATTCTAATAGCCATACAAAATAATTACAAAATAATAAAATTAACCCTGTCTTTGCTTGTGCTTCGGGTTACTACAAATAACATGAACTCGTCCTTTGCGACGAACCACCTTGCAGTCTTTACAAATTTTTTTCGCACTCGCTCTTACTTTCATATAAAATCTAATTTAATAAACTTGATAATTTCTAATTAAACGGTTTAGAGTCGATAAGTGATTCGACCCTTGGTCAAATCATATGGACTAATTTGTAATTTTACTTTGTCGCCAGGAAGCAAACGAATCTTGTTCATTCTCATCTTCCCAGACAAATGAGCCAAAACTTCATGACCGCCAGCAATCGCAACGCGGAATGCGGCAGAAGGCATCAACTCCAACACTTCGCCTTGCATTTCGATGAAATCTTTGGCGTTTAAGGTGTCACCAGTTTCTACTTTTTCTCTGGTATTTCGTTTTGACTTTGACATTAACACAAAAAAATTTGATAAAAACTGAATGATTTTATCAAAATCTTCAAAATATAAAACAAGTTAGCTTGTTTAAATTTAATACAGATACATTATATGGGAAACAGCAAATGATGTCAAGAGCTTTGTCAGGTTTCTGTTTTTATAAAAAAACCCCAATTTTCTTTTTGAATATTGGGGTTAAATAAGTTGTTCAAGAAAAAGGATATTTCTTTAATTTTTAAAAAAATCTGTAAAAAAAATTGGATCCCCTTGAGAGGCTTTTTGAGTTATCGAAAAAATCGACTTTTCTAGCCACAATATTCCAGCCGCCCTTCTTTTTGTCAAAAGAGACGAAAATAAAACAGGAAATATTATCCGAATCTTTGATATAGAAAATATTTGTTTTGAAAGAAAATCTTTTGGTGTGCAAAACTCCTTTTTCTCCGCGCCCTTGCTGACTTATTAATTCGAAAATATCACGAAGACGGACAGGTTTGTGTTTTTGCTGAAAAAACAATTCCGAATCTCGATAATTTCTCAATAATTCTCCTCTAATTAAGAATTTATCCTCTTTTTCCGCTTCTTCAACAAGAGGTAAAAAACATTTTTTAAATTCTTCGTTAATGTAGCAGATTTTTACTTTTTCCTCCGAACAAGCGCTAACAACAAAATGATCTTTAACAATAAAAGATTTTGGATTTCTAGGAATAAATCCTGGAACAACTTTTCTAAAAATTTTAAAATTCTCCATTTCTTATTAATTTTTAAGGTACTGATAACTATTTACTTACTTTAAATCTAACATTTTAATCTTTTTATGTCAAGATGGCCTTGATTCTTCTCACACCAGAACTAGAAGACTCTTCTTTTTGAATTTTGAAGCGCCCTAATTCTTCAGTATTTTTGACATGAGGGCCGCCGCAAATCTCACGAGAAAAAATATTATCCGTGCCAACGGTATAAACTTTTACTTTTTCACCATATTTGGATTCAAAAACTCCCATGGCGCCAGTATTTTTGGCCTCTTCCAAAGTCATTTCTTCACAAGTAACCGGAAATTTACTTTCAATAGCAAAATTAACCAATTTTTCCACTTCCGCAATCTGTTCAGGGGTCATTTTTTCTGGATAGGAAAAATCAAAACGAAGACGTTCGGCGGTGATATTGCTTCCTTTCTGAAAAACCGCATCCCCTAATACTTTTCGCAAAGAAGCAAGCAATAAATGAGCTGCTGTGTGCAATCTGGTGGTTTCTTCACTATTATCCGCCAAACCGCCCTTGAACTTGCCGGCAGAGGCTGTACGAGACAATTCCTGATGCTTTTCCAGCTCAACCGCAAAACCAGCCTTATCAACGGTCACCCCCTTCTCGTGAGCCAATTCTTCGGTGATCTCCAAAGGAAAGCCGTAGCTTTGATATAAATTAAAAGCACTCACCCCGTCAATAGCGATGCCGGAAATTTTATTAAATTCCAATAAACCGTGTTCCAGAGTGCGGCCAAATTTTTCTTCTTCTTTGTCTAATTCAGAACAAATAAAATTCTCGTTACTTCTCAGTTCTGGATAATTTTTTTCATAATCACTAATTACCACCAAAGCCAATTCTTTCAACCAATTTTTTTTGCTAATTTCTAATTGACGAGCAAAACGCATTGCCCGGCGAAGCAAACGGCGAACAATATATCCCTGATCAGTATTACTTGGCGCCACTCCTCGTTCATCACCAATAATCATCACGGCCGCTTTCAGGTGGTCAGCAATCACTCGCATTGCTTTTTTGATTTCTGGGCTGTCTGAATATTTCTTGCCGGAAAGTTCTTCAATTTTGGCGATAATATTTTTGAATAAATCAGTTTGATAATTATCACAGTGATTCAAAACCGCAGTCACCCGTTCCAAGCCAAGGCCAGTATCAACATTCTTCTGCTTCAACAATTCAAAAGAGCCATCGGCCTGTTTGTTGTATTGCATAAAAACGTTGTTCCAAATTTCCACCCACTTTTCGTTATCATCATTAAAAGAAGCAGGAACTTCTTCCGGTTTACCGGTCCAATAAAAAATTTCGGTATCCGGACCACAAGGACCAGTGGTGCCTGCTGGGCCCCACCAATTATTTTTCTTCGGTAGTTTAGCAATTTTTTCCGCTGGCATTCCTAATGACTGCCAAAGCCCAAAAGATTCTTCATCAAAAGGTGCATCGTCATCGCCGGCAAAAACAGAAACGGCTAATAATTTTGGATCCAGCGCCAACCATTCCGAAGAAGTTAAAAACTCCCAGCTAAACTTGATGGAATCTTCTTTGAAATAATCACCCAAAGACCAGTTACCCATCATTTCAAAAAAAGTATGATGGGTTTCATCGCCAACTTCTTCAATATCGTCAGTTCGGACGCATTTTTGCGCACTAGCCAAACGAACTCCTCCTGGATGTTTTTCTCCCAAAAGATAAGGAACTAAGGGTTGCATTCCAGCAGTAGTGAATAAGACTGTGGCGTCATTTTCTGGAAGCAAAGAAGCACTCCGAATCACGGTGTGATTTTTGGAGTGAAAAAAGTCTAGATATTTTTGACGAAGTTCGTGCGCAGTCATATATTTAGCAATTAAATGTTTTCCTTATATTATATTAACTTCTTCCTCTAAATCAATAGCAAACATTTTTTTGACACTCTTCTTGATTTTCTGGACTAAGGCTAATAATTCCTTGGCGCTAGCGCCGCCATAATTCACCAAAATCAAAGCCTGCTTTTCATAAGCACCAACTTTGCCAAATTTTTTACCCTTAAATCCCGCCCTATCAATTAACCAACCTGCCGGCACTTCTATTTTTTTGCCAGCCGGAAAACTAACAACATCTGGAAAAATTTTTTTTAATTTTTTTAATTCGGAAACGGTAATTTTTGGATTCTTAAAAAATGAACCGGCATTTGGCAAAACGGCTGGTGTCGGCAATTTACTATTTCTAATTTCTTGAATCACCGCCACTACTTGTTTCAAATTTGGCTTTCTAATTCCCTTTTCTTTCAAGTGTAAAAGAATATCGCCATAACTCAAATTGAAATCAGCTTTCTTTTTTAATTTTAAAGCCACGGAATAAATAAAATATTTTCCTTTTAATTTGTTTTTAAAAATACTTTCCCGATAAGCAAAGCGGCAATCTTCGGCAGTAAAAACTTTTTCTTTACCGGTTTTTAAATTGATAGCTACCAGGTGATCAAAAATGTCTTTTAGTTCCACGCCATAAGCACCAATATTTTGGACCGGCGCGGCACCGACTGTTCCTGGCACCAAAAAAAGATTTTCGGCGCCATACCAGCCGTTTTCAGTAATCAAATGGACAAGGTGCGTCCAGCTTTCCCCAGATAAAGAAGAAAAGACCACTGAGTTGGCATCTTCAAATAAAACACCCGTGCCTTTGATTTCATTTTTGATTACCAAACCTTTAATTTTTTTGCTAATCAAAATATTAGAACCGCCTCCCAAAACAAAAATCGGTAAATTCTTTTCTTTTGCCCAAGCAATCACTTCTAAAAGTTCTTCCTTGTTTGACACCGCCGCAAAGAACTCAGCTTTGGCCGCCATTTTGAAAGTATTAAATTTTTGCAAATCAACGTTGCGTTCTATTTTTAACATAAATTTATTTTACTTTACTTCACCCAATTCTTGCAATTCAATTAGCTTGGCATATAAGCCACCACTGATTCTAGATAATTCTTGATGACTGCCACTTTCTACCAAGGAACCATTTTCCAAAACCAAGATTTTGTCAGCTTTTTTGATAGTACTTAAACGATGAGCAATAATAATCATTGTTCTACCTTTGCTTATTTTATCCATGGCATCTTGAATTAATTTTTCACTATAACTATCCAGATTGGAAGTTGCCTCATCAAAAATCAAGACCTTTGGATTGGCAAGAATTGCTCTGGCGATACCAATGCGTTGGCGTTGTCCACCAGAAAGTTTGATACCTCTTTCGCCAACCATTGTGTCGTATTTCTGATCAAGCTTATCAATAAACTCTTCCGCATTAGCAATTCTAGCTGCCGCCTCAATTTCTTGAAAAGAAGCATCTGGTTTGGCATAGGCAATATTCTCGCTAATTGATAAATCAAAAATTTCTACCTCTTGGGGCACAATGGCAAAAAATTTACGGAAAGAATAAAGATCATAATCTTTGATATTTTTTCCATCCAATAGCACTTCCCCTTCTTGCGGATCGTAGTGGCGATAAACCAAACGAGCGATTGTTGTTTTGCCGCCGCCAGAAGGGCCAACCAAAGCCGTGACTCCGCCAGCAGGGATTTTACAAGTTAAATTATTTATCGCTGGACTAGAATTTTCTGAATAAAAGAAAGAAGCATTTTTAAACTCCAGTTCTCCGTAAATATTTTTTGGTTTGATGGCTTTTGATTTATTAACAATATCACGTGGTGTGTTGAAAAGTTTCAATAAACGGCTAATACCCTCGCGGCCTTCTTCCATTTTGTCATAGAAACGCGACAAACGATAAAGTGAACTATAAGCCTTTTCACTGATTGTAAAAATAAAAATCAAAGAACCAATACTAAGCTCGCCGGTATAAACAAAATAAACTCCCAAAAAAAGCACCGTTGCCCTTCCCAAGTCAACAATCGCATTACGGCCCAAGCCAACTTTCATCATCCAGCCATATTGTCGATTATCATTTTCTCGAATTCGGCTTTTGATTTTGTCTATTTCTTTCAATTCACGCTTCTCCTGAACAAAAGATTGAACCGCATTAATATTAATAATTGACTGAGCAGTTTTTCCGGAAGCCATTTCATAATCACGATAAAGCTGCTTGCGCACCGGATACATTTTTTTGTTTGACCAATAAGTAATAAAAATAAACAGCGGTGCAAAAATCAAAAAAGAAGCGCCAATTCGCCAATCATTCAAAAATAAAATAATTGCCGTAAAAAGCAACTGAATAATTGTCGGCACAATCTCCCAAAAAGTATTCGCAACAAATTGAGCAATTCGATCAATTCCTCTTTCAATTTTGACAATTTTTGCCCCCGTATTTTCTTTTTCGTGATAACCAAGACTGAGATAAGTTAATTTCTGTTGAGCTTTGATTCCCAAAAAATATTCAATATTCACCATAAAGCGCAAAATTTTGCGATCACTAACATATTGAATCAAGGAACGGGTTTCATTAGCTAATAAATAATAAACTATCAACCATAAAATATGAGTAATTTCTGCTTGACTAAAATTGGTCAGGCCATCAATTACAAATTTTAAAATATATGGTTGAACCATATCCAAGCCAGCAGTAAAAGCGGCAATTCCTAGCAATATAAAAATCTGACGATGAAAATCGTTAAATAAACGCCACAATTCAAGCCAAAACATCTTCCAGCTGATTGTTTCTTCTGGTTTTTTCAAATTATCCTGATTATCCATATTAATTTATTTCCCTAATAACCCCTCTCCCACTCGGAAAATATCACCTGCACCCATTAACAACAACAAATCTCCTTTCTTCAAGTTGTCGCGCAAATAAACTTCGGCGGCTTTTAGGTCTTTGAAATATTTTACCTGCTGTTTATTTTTTTCAAGCTTGTTTCCCTTCTGAATTTCCGCCACCAAGTCTTTACTAGAAATTCCGCCTTGCTTTTCACGGGCAGAACCATAAATTTCCAACACTCCCAAAAAGTCTACGCCAGAAAAACTTTTGATAAAATTTTTAAACAAGGCCTTGGTGCGAGTAAAAGTATGTGGATGAAAAAATACTACCAAGCGTTTGTTCTGATAAGCCTCCTTGAAAGCTTTAACTGTTGCCTGCACTTCGGATGGATGATGAGCATAGTCATCATAAACTTTCACCCCTTTGAATTCACCCAACAATTCCGAACGACGAGCAGTGCCCAAAAAAGTAGCGAGATGTTTTTTTATTTCTGACATTTCTACTCCCAAAGCCAAAGCACCAGCAATCACTGCCAAGGCGTTAGCAATATTGTGCGCTCCTAATAATTTGATTTTGAAAGTTCCGGCTTGTCCAAAAATTTTAAAATATTGCTGGCCGTCTTTGATTGTCGCGCCATAAGCCACGAGAATTCCTTTTTCGCCCCAATGTTTGGCTTCGGCAGAAGTCGTAAGCACTGCATAAGGAAAAACTCTTCCCTGACAATATTTTGCGGCTTCAATTGCTTGTTCGTCTTGAACATTCACTGCCAAAAAACCTTTGGCGGGAATTTTTTTGACGAAATCAATAAAGGCTTGAAGATAAGCTTTCTTGGTTTTGTAATAATCAGGATGATCGTAATCAACATTGTTCAATAATACTCCTTGCGGAAAAAAATAGCGCAACTTGTTGCCGTATTCATCAGCTTCCGCCACAAACAATTTTGATTTTCCGGAAATGGCACTGCCTTTGAATTGTGGTACACGAGCACCAACCAAAACATTTGGTTCCAGTCCAGCTTTTTGCAGAACATAACCCAGCCAAGCGGAAGTGGTGGTCTTTCCGTGACTGCCGCAAACTGCTACCCCGCGATGAGCACTAAAAACTGCACCAACGGCTTCGGAAAAATTAAGCACCAAGGAATTTTTGAATTTGGCCAAGGCGGCGACTTCCTCATTATTTTTTTTGTCGTAGGCAATAGAATAGACAATCAAATCGACTGGCTTGACTTGTGTCGCCTTGAAACCGGCAAAAACTTCCACGCCAGCATCACGCAAAACTTTGTCGGTCATAAAAGTTTCCGACACGTCTGAACCAGAAACAATCACTCCTTGCTGACGCAAGAATTGAGCAAGCATCGTCATTCCCACACCCTTGATGCCAATAAAATAGGCGGATTTAATTTTTTTGCCTTGAATATTCATAAATTTTTTCTGCGAGAAATTCGGCAGCGCCGGGTTTTATCATTTTTTTAACTTCCGTTGATATTCTGTTTAACTCTTCTTTATCTCCAAAAAGTTGATTTATTTTTTCAACAAATAACTTAGCATTTAATTCTTTTTGTTCCAAAATTATAGAAGAATTTTTAAAAAAATTAGCATTATCTTCCTGATGAGAATCTGGAATCGGAATCAAGATTGCCGGTTTGGCCAACAAAGCTATTTCGGACAAAGTGCCCAGGCCGCAACGGGAAACAATCAAATCGCTAACGGCCATCAGCTTAATAATTTCCGCGTGGGGCAAAAAATCATAAGCCTGATAATTATTACTATTTTCGGCCTTTTTCTTTCCGTTGCCGCACAGATAATCAGCACCTGTTCCGCCACCGGTAACCAAAATAATCGGCAAAGAATCTTGAAGATGATATTGCTCTTTGGTTGGCGTCAAATTGTTTTGAGCATTTTTTAACTCTTCTTCGTCTAGCGGATTGCCAAGCCAGATGGCGTTTTTGTAGTCTTGGAGAGATTTTTCAAAAGTTACGGTTTTGGAAGAAGCAATGGGAGCAATAATTTTGTTGGCCAAACCGGGACGAAAATCTTGCTGATGAATTAAAACTGGAATACCCAAAATTTTTGCGGCCCAAGCCGGTGGCACTGCCACAAAGCCGCCAGCAGAAAAAAAAGCTTGCGGCCGATATTTTGCTAACAGAAACAAAGCTTGAAAAAAAGCAAAAATAATTAAAAATAAATCACTAAAATTTCGCCAAGAAAAATAACGACGGAATTTTCCAGATTGAATTGTTAAGTATTTAATATTCAAAGCGGATTCTTCGTTTTTCACCAAGGAAAGTTCTGGACCGGAAATAGTACCAAAAAACAAAAACTCAACTTCTGAGTGGCGACGTTTCAAGACTCGCGCCACATTAAGAAGAGGCACTACTGGGCCGCCAGTTCCGCCGCCGCTTAAAGCGATTAAGATTTTATTTGTTTTATTTGCCATATTTTTGACGATTGCGAATTGAGAGACCCTCTCGAGTCTGTTTGCTAATATTGATTAATAAGCCCATGGCCATCATCACCGAAATCATTGCCGTTCCACCATAACTAATAAAAGGCAAAGGAACGCCAGTCATTGGAATAAGATTAATCATCCCGCCAATATTAAAAAACGCTTGAATCATAATCCAAAAAACCACCCCAATCGCCAAGTTGCGCCCGAATCCATCTGGTGCATTTTTGGCAATTCGATAACCGCGATAAAAAATAAAAGCAAACAACAAAATCAGAACAACATTAAAAACAAAGCCAATTTCTTCAGAAATAATGGGAAAAATGGAATCGCCATATACTTCTGGCAAATAATTGAATTTCTGACGACTTTGTCCAAGACCACGGCCGAACAAACCACCGGAACCAACCGCAATCAAAGCCTGATTAATTTGATAACATTCATTAAGTTTGGTTTTTTCGTTGTTTGGGTCTTTCAAACATTGAAAACGGCTAGCTTTGTAGTCGGTTTTTCCATTTTCCCCCTCTACTGGTCTGGTTGATACCTGATAAACAAGAAAGCCGGCCACCAAAGCCATTAAGCCAACCAAAAGAATATGTTTAAAATTACCGCCGCCAACAAAAAAGACAGCAATCGAAGTTGAAATAATAATCAACAAAGTCCCTAAATCTGGCTGCAAATACATCAAAAATCCGATAATAAATAAAATAATCAAAAAAGGAACAATTCCTTGAGAATAATCATTCAATTGATTTTTCTTCACTTCTAACCAGGCAGAAAGATAAAGCAAAAAGGCTAATTTTACAAACTCAGAAGGCTGAATGGATTGACCAAAAATATTAATCCAACTACGAGCAGTGCCATATTCAGAACGCAAACCAGGTACAAAAACCAGAATCAAAAGAAAAATTGAACCGAACAAAAAAAACAAAGCAAATCTTTGCCAACGATGGTAATCTACTCGAGAAATTAGATAACAAGCGCCAGCACCCAAAATAATTGCCACTAATTGATGAAAAAAATAATAATAACTATTCTGTCTGGATAGATAACTAACCACCGAAGAAGCACTGGAAAGCATCACCAAACCAAAAAGTAAAATTGCCACCAAGGCGACAATCAGTTTTTTATCCGGCTCATGTTCGCCCTTCAAGGGGGCAAATAATTTTTTGATGGCGTTCAGCATGTTGTTACCAATTTTTATCTAAAAGAAAAATCATCAAACCAAGGGCAGCAAAAACCCCGGCAACGACCCAAAAACGCATGACGATTTTTGCCTCCGACCAGCCGACCGCTTGAAAATGATGATGGATCGGAGCTGAGCGAAAAACTTTTTTCTTGAATATTTTTTTGGATAAAATTTGAATAATTACCGAAAGAGATTCAACCAAAAAAACAAAACCAATCGGAATTAACAACAAAGCATTGTTGGTTAACATTGCAATCACGCCCAGGGTGATGCCCAAACTCATTGATCCGGTATCGCCCATATAGAATCGGGCTGGCGGAATATTGAACCAAAGAAAGGAAAGCAGAGCACCAAGAATGACTGCACAAAAAGCCGCCAGATCATAACGCCCCAAACTAAAACAAATCATTGCGAAAGCGCCATAAGCAATCATCAAGGTGCCGCCCGCCAAACCATCCAAGCCATCAGTTTCATTCACCGAGAAAGCAGTGGCGACGATAATAAAAACAAAAACTGGAATATACCACCAACCAATTTCAAAACTTCCCAAAAATGTCAGATGCAAAACTGTCCAATCTAGCTTGAAATAAAACCACAGGGCCGCCAAAACAGCAATAATTAAATAAACCAACAAACGATGGCGCAATTTCAAGCCGCCGCCGCCTTTTACTCCCAAGCCGCGAATATCCAACCAATCATCAAGCAAGCCAATCAGGGCCGAGGCAAGCAAAACCCCCAAAGGCAAAAAGGTTTCCGGGCGAGACAAAAAATTGAGATGAGCCAACCAAGAATCAGGAAAGCACAAAGAAGCAAAATAGAAAAAAACACAGAAAAAAAGAACTGTGAACCAAATCAAAATACCACCCATTGTTGGAGTTCCCTCTTTGTGGGCATGCAATGAGCTAAAAATTGGTGTCGCACCACTATTCCTGATTTTTTTTCTTAGTTTGTATTTGTAGAGAAAATGTGTGAGAACCGGAGTGAGAAAAAAGGAGAAAGCAAAAGCCAGGGTTAATAAAAAAATTAAACGAGTAATGTTGAAAGTAGTCATATTAACGAAAATTCACCAAATAAATAGCAAAAAGTGCAGCTCCCAAAAAACCCTCACAGACTGTTAGGCCACCCCAAATAAAAAATGAAAAGAATTTGTAGTCTTTATTTTTGGAGATTAATAATAAAATCAAAAAATCAAGAATAAAAATAGCTGCGCCCACCAATGCAAAATTAAAAATCAAACTTTTGGCTCCAATCCAGTCGACACCGAAATCAATATTGTAGTGCAAAACTAAGATTTCTTCTTGAAAGTTGTTAAAAATTTCCAGAGCGCCAAGAAACAAAGAAATCACCAAAAAAAGATTAAGCAAAAAAAAGACCCAGGAATGCCGCCAAGCAAAAACTGAACGAAAAGCCAAAGCAGTTCGATCACGGAACAAATACCATTTTTCAGATAATTTTGAATATTTCATAAATCTTTCAATAATTCTATTTTAACATATTTCATCATAACGCAAAACAATGCTATAATCAAAGATAATAATGACTTTATGCCAAAAAAACTTCTCAACAAAATAATTCGCCATCTTGATGCCGATGACCTGGAAAGCTTTTCTCTGGACAAGCAATCTGGCGAACTTTGTTATTTGGGAAAAACCCAGAAAAAAACCATCAAAATTCCAAGCGCTCTCTGCGAAGATTTTTTTGTTTCTGTTGAAAAAGCTTTGTCCACTAATCAGGCTGGCGAAAAGCATTTTCGACTTTTTGATTCCAAAGGAAAAATAGGCATTTCCTTGAAATACTATCACGAAAACGGCCAGCGAAAAATTAGTGCTGAAATCAACAAGCCAGAAAAATTAATCGCTTTCAAACATCTAGGCTTTAGTCTTGAACAACAAAAAAAAGTGCGCCAAGCCCTTCGACAAAAAAAGGGCTTGATTGTTGCCGGCCTTCCTGCCGGGAATGGTTTGAGTAATCTCATTTATTCTTTATCTGCTGAAATTAACCTGGAAGAAAAAGATGCCTATCTTCTCTCCGCTAGCCAAGAACACCACATTCAGGGTTTGAATTTTATTCCTTTGGATTATCCTTTTGAAGAAGATCTTCGAAAAAAACTAGCTTGGTTAGAAAAAAAAGATGCGGAAGTGATTATTGTTCCAGAAATCTATGAACGACAAACTGCTTTGGAATTAGTAAGAATGGCGAATGCCGGACACTTGGTGATTGCTGGTTGCCGCAGCCGCGATGCTTTTAGCATTCTCAATTCTTTTTTGAAATCCGGTCCCGCCAAAGAAATTCTCGCAAATTTTTCTCTCATTATTTCTGGTCGCCAAGTGAATCGTCTCTGTCCATACTGTGTTGAAAAATATCAAAGCAGCCAAGAAGAAATAAATATTTTTGCCAAAAGATTTTCTTGGAGCAAAAAATTTGCCGAAAAAATGATGCCGAAAAAATTGCTTCGCTCAATCGGTTGCCCAAAATGTCAATATCACGGCCATCTCGACAAAACCGGCATCTATGAAATCTTGTCGCTTGACCAAGAATTAAAAAATTGCGAAGATATTCTCACTTTGCGCCGCTTGGCTCTTGAAAAAGGACATTATCCTTTATTGGCAGTGGCTTTGAACGCCGCTCAAAACGGCATTATTTCTCTCAGAGAAATCTTGAGTCTCAAATTTTAAACGAATGAAAATTTTCTGCGTTATTCCCGCTTGGAATGAAGAACAGAATATCGGTGAAGTACTGGAAAAACTAAACGGCTTCGTGGATGAAGTGGTGGTGGTTGATGATTGTTCCAGCGACAATACTAGCTTGGTTGCCAAAAAACACGGCGCTATTGTTT
Organism: uncultured Gammaproteobacteria bacterium; assembly: GCA_964495615.1. Classification (GTDB taxonomy): domain Bacteria; phylum Patescibacteriota; class Patescibacteriia; order Patescibacteriales; family UBA12465; genus CAINDR01. Next base: position 33,192 of record CAZBVX010000001.1, read on the forward strand.
TGCGCCACCCAATTAATCGCGGTCAAGGAGCAGCTTTGCAAACCGGCAATTCCTATGCCCTAAAAAACGGCGCCGACATTATCGTTCATTTTGATGCCGATAATCAATTTTCTGCCACCGAAATTCCTTCGGTGATTGCGCCACTACTTTCCGGCGAAGCAGATATTGTTTTTGGTTCCCGTTTCTTGGGCAAAAAAGCCAACCTGCCCTTCTTCAAAAAAAATGTCATCATGCCGCTAGCCAAATTGGTTAATCGTTTTATTTTTAAAATCAGGCTCAGCGACCCACAGAATGGTTTTCGAGCAATGACCAGAGCAAGTGCGGAAAAAATAACTATCAAAAATCGTGGTTTTGCGCACAATAACGAAATTCAAATGAAAGCTTTTGCTCTTCATTTGCGCATCAAAGAAGTGCCAATCACTGTCACCTATCATCGCTTCGGTCAGAAATTTAGCGGCGGCATTAGAATTTTAAAAGATTTATTAATTTCTAAAATTATCAAATAACTATGTATCTACAAGAAATTATCGCCCTTACCTTGATTGCTTTCTTTGTTTCCAGGCTAATCATTCAAAAGAAAAAACAAGCAATCGGCAATAATGAATTTGCTTTGTGGCTATTCTTCTGGTTAGCTGCAGCTTTGAGTGTCGCCTTTTTGAAACCTCTGGATAGATTAGTGGCCCATCTTGGGTTCAGTGCTAGCGGTATCACTTTACTTTTTTATTTTGCGGTCTTTATTCTCTTTTATTTATTGTTCAAACTTCGCCTCAGTTTTGCCAAAATGGATCGCGAATTAACAACGCTCACTCGAGAAATGGCAATTTTGAAAGAAGAGCAAAAAAAATAATTTATGAGAATCGCTTGCAGCTCAGAAACCCTTGAAGAACTCACCCCGGTCCGACATCTTTTTGAAACCGAAATTCAAACCTTGAATTCTTTTCGGTTTTTTCGCCAAATAAACAATTTTGATTTGGTTTTCACTACCTGGCCAACCGCTCAAAAAACCTTTTGGCTAAGAACCATCCTTGCTCTCTATCGCGCCAAAAAATTAGTGGTTTTTATCAATCTTCAAGAAGCAAGCTATCAACTTTCCTGGAGCGATAAAAAATTATTATTCCGAGCCAACAGAATTATCTGCCCTGATCTGGAAAGCATCCGTCACGGTTCCCTTTCGCCAATTTACTGGAAAACACCAGAAAAATTCAGAGAAATACCTTTCGGGGTTGATCTAAAAAAATATTCACCGCGTGAATCATTTTTTCCTTCACAAAATCCAGTAGTCGCCAAATTCAAAGCAATGATTAATCTGGTAACCAAAAAAGTAATCAAAAAAGGAATTCCTAATATTTTAATCTCCTGTCAAAACCCGAAAGATTGGCAAGAAGTTTTTGATGGTCAAGTCAAAGGACGAATTATTTTTTTTAACAGTTCAGAAAATGACCAAACAAAAAGAGGAAAAACTTATCAAGAAGCTGATATTTTTGTCGTGCCGCAAAATGAAGGACCGGAAACAACCAGGCAAATTATTGAAGCGCTGGCTTGCGGGTTGGCGATTATCGCTCCTCGTGGCGCGAGATTGAACAACGTTTTTAATCATGACCAAGAAGGTTTATTTTTTAAGCCCGGTGATAATAATGATTTGATTGAACGAATTGCTATTCTCTGCCATGACGAAGAAAAAAGAGAAAAAATGGCGCGAGCGGCCAGAAAATTGACCGAAAATCGTTATGATAAAAAACGACGGGAAGAAAAAGTTTTGCAAATCATTAAAGAGCTTGAAAAATAAAAAAGACAAAAGAAAAACCCGTTTTATATTAAAACGGGTTTTTGATTTAACTGAATTATTGAAAAATGTGATAATCTGAAACAAAAGCATGTTTTGAATGATTATTTTTTAGAAAATTGTTATTATTCAAACACGCAGAACTAACTATATTAAATTCTTCATTTTGAAAATTGTTATTTTCAATAAGTTCAACTAATTTAGGAATAGATATGTTTTTTCTTTCCATTAAATCTAAAAGATTTTTTAAATCTGAGCTGTTAATTTTCATGATTATTTTTTTGGTTATTAATATTTTAAAAAACAGTGAAAATATTATATAATTTTAGTTAATTACTGTCAATGCTTTGATAGCAAAATCACAAAAAAACGCCTCCTCTCGGAGACGTTTTTATTTATTTTTTATCCAATCTTTACTGAAAAACACGTAAACGTTTTTGAGCTTGCAAGTCAAAAATAGTTTTCTTTAAACCATTTTCCAAAGTCACCACCGGCATCCAACCCAACTCATTTCTGATTTTTTTGATATCCGGTAGCAATAACTCTGTCATAAATAACTTTTCTTCTTCAAAGCGCAATTGAGAATGAGAATTGGTTTCCGAAATAATTATTTCGGCAATTTTTTGAAAACTGGAATCGACATCTGATCCGACATTATATGGACCGAAAGCACCATGATCCATCACTTTCACTGCCGCATCAATCACGTCGCTCACATAACAAAAAGATGAAGCAAAAGATTCATTTCCATAAATTATTAAATCTTCATTATCAAGAGCCGCATTAACAAAATCTGGAATCATCTGATTATCGTTCAAAGGCATTCTTGGCCCATAGGTTCTGAACACTCGAATAATCTTGGCATCCAAATTATAAATATCATGATAGTTCTGAACCAAACTTTCCGCAAAGCGTTTTCCTTCGTCATAAGAGCTGCGGGGAGAAATTGGATTTACCGCACCGACATAGTCTTCATTCACTAAAAAATTTTCATTGCCATTTTTTCGCAAACCATAAATTACCGAAGAAGAAAAATGAAGTAATTTTGCTTCATAAAAAACTGCCAGATCAAGAAGATTTTTCAAGCCGAGCGAATTAACCGCCAAAGTGTTCAAGCGATTTTCTTGAAAATATTTTGGTGAAGTTGGACAGGAAAGATTATATATTTCTTGAATACCCTGAAATTGAACTTTGAATTTTTTTAATTCCGGCAAAGAAGCCAAATCAATTGGCAAATTAATGTCATGGTTAATAAAAACAAAATCCGGATTGGACAGCAGATGGTCAATATTTCTTTCCGAGCCGGAAGAAAAATTATCAATGCAGATTACTTTTGCCGTGCCGACTAATTCATCACACAAATGTGAGCCGAGAAAACCGGCGCCACCAGCCACAAGAACATTTTTCTTTTCAAAAATAACTTTCTTAGCCATAACAATATAATTAATTTTTTATTTTTATTACTCCCAAATTAACACCGCCTTTGAAATTTTCTTCATAAGGATTAAAAGAATTCAACTCTCTTCCAGTACTGTCAAATAATTTTATTTGGGAAATTGTGCCGCTAGTAGAAGCAGTGACCAAATCCGACAAGCCATCATTGTCAAAATCAGCGGCAGCCAAGTTGGCTCCTTTTTTTTGATTGCGATCAAAAGCAAGAAATTGCCGCTGTAAAGAAAATTTTTCGTTATAAATCCTGATTATTGATTCAATGCCACTTGTTGGAACAAAGGCCAAATTGCTGCTTTTTTGATTGCCTTTTTCAAAAATAAGAATCGGTGCGATATTGATGCCGCCTTTGTAACTGATATTGAAAGGGTTGAACGATTTTAATAAAGCTCCTGCTTCATTAAAAATTTTCACTTCCTCCTGGGTGCTGATTGAAGCCACCACGATTTCTATTTTTCCATCACCATTAAAGTCAGAAGCTGAAATATTGAAACCGTCTTTGTAATTTTTTCCGTAGGGATAGATTTCTTTTTTTAGTTTTCCGTCAGCACTAAAAATTTTGACCGGCAAAGCTTGCTCAGAAGGAGCCACCACGATTTCATCAAGACCATCACGATCAAAATCGGCAGCCGCCAAAGAAATAGCGCCTTTGTAGTTTTTGGCAAAAGGATAGAATTGCTTTCTCAGCGTACCATCAAAAGAAAAAATTTTTATTTGATTGCCATTAGCACCGAAGACCAGATCTTGTCCGTCTTTGCCGTCAAATTCTCCACTAGCGACTTTGATGCCACCGCGATAATCTGGAAAAGGATCGAATTCTTTGACCAATTCTCCGGAAACAGAAAAAATTTTTACTTTCGGCTGTTCTTGCCCGGCAATTGCTGAAGCTGGTGCAGCCACTATCAAGCTTGAGTATTCAAACAACAATTCTTGAGCAAAAGAAACCGCTCGATTGGCATTGACTCGACCATAGCCCAGCTGGTTTTTGTAGACTGGATTGAGTTGGGAAATATTATCAGAAGTTCCCAAAACAATATCGAGAGCCTGGCGTCCAGATAATTCTGGATTGGTTTGAATGGTTAGAGCAAGGACACCACTGACAACTGCCGCCGCCATGGAAGTGCCGGACCAATAACCATCATATTCTTTGTTTTTTTCTTTTTCATTTCCTCCTTTAGTGATGGTGCTAAAAAAACTAATTCCCGGAGCAGTCAAGTCAACGCATTTGGCGCCATAACCAGAAAAACTTGTTTTTTGGTCAAGAGCATCAGTTGCCGCAACACCAACCACCAAGTCTTCACCATTGCGTCCTTTGTAGCAAGCTGGATAAATTGGTTTTTTGTCTGTGTTAACATCACCGCCGCCATTCTGTTCATTTCCAGCCGCTGCCACAACAATAACCCCTTTTTTGTGGGCTCTTTCTAGGGCTTCTCGCAAAGATTCGCTATAAGTAAAACCAGTAAAACTAAGATTAATGATGTCTGCTCCGTTGTTGACGGCATAATCAACAGCTCGCACCACGCTCGACAATCTTCCTTCGCCGCGTTCATTCAAAACTTTGAGCGGCATAATTTTTGATTGCCAAGTCACACCGGCAATCCCTTGATTGTTGTTTCCTTTGGCAGAAATAATACCCGCAATAATGGTTCCATGAGAAATGCCGGACTCAGTCCAATTATTGGAAAATTGCGGATTGGGATTCGGTTCATTGTTGATAAAATCCCAACCATTAGCGTCATCAACAAAACCATTACGATCATCATCATAATTGTTTCCCGGAATTTCTTGATCGTTAATCCAAATATTTTCTTTTAGGTCTTCGTGTTTGATGTCGATTCCAGAATCGATGACCGCAATCACAACATTGGGAGAAGAGTTGGTTTTTTCCCAAGCTTTTTCAGCCTCGATTCGAGAAAAATACCATTGATTATGATAGAAAGAATCGTTAGGAACAAAATCAGCAAAAGCGACCGGCGTGTTAGCCAGCAAGAAAACAAAAAATAGAATCGTCCAACGCTTCTTCATATCTGTTATTATAACACGGAGAGCTACCAATTTTCAATTACCGAAAGGGTTTCGCGGGTGCATTTTTCCCAACCAAAATTGGCGGCACGCTTGATTCCCTGTTCTTTTAGTTCTTGCCGCAAACGTTCATCCAAAATTGATTTTGCCATCGCTTCTGCCAAAGCCTCCTTGTCGTTGGCATCGAAAAATAAAACTGCCTCTCCGGCCACCTCGCGTAAAACCGGAATATCGGAAGCAACTGTCGGCACACCACAAGACATTGCCTGAATTACCGGAATACCAAAACCTTCGTGCCGAGTAGGAAAAATAAAAGAAGTGGCACCGTTAAAAATAAACGGCAAATCGCCCTCTTCAATCCAACCAGTAGAGACAATATTTCTGGTTAAATTGAATTGTTCCACTAAATACTTTGCTTCATCAAAACCAAATCCAGCATTGCCGATCAAAACCAGTTTTTCCTTGATTTCTGGATAACGTTCTTTCAGAATTGAAAAAGACTCAATCAATAAAGGAGTGTTTTTCTTTTTCTCCAAACGGCCGACATAGAGCAAGAAAGGTTTTTCCAGACCGTATTTTGTCAAAGTTTGATTAATTTTTTCAAGATTATTAATCGGCAAATAACTTTCCGAAAAACCGTTGTGAATTGCGGCGATTTTTTCTGCTTTAGCAAAAGGATAAATTTCCAGAATTTCTTTTTTGGTAAATTCAGAAACGGTGATGATTTTGCCTGCTTTTTTGAGAGCAAAACGAGTTGACCATTCCAAATAATCCACCGTATTAGCTTGATATTTACCCCTAGTGAAAATTTTAACCAAAAATTTGATAATTTTTTTTGACCATTTTTTTTCGGTTTGCGCTTCTTCACTACGATATAAACGATCTTCGCGCGCAAAAGCAACATCGTGAATGGTGACGATGGTCTTTTTGGGTGCGAAAAAAGGCATGGTGTGGGCTGGAATAAATAAAATCTTCGGCGGACAAATCAGCATTTCCAAAGACAATCTTCCTAAAGTCCAAAAAAAGTTCAATGGCCAATTTAAAACTTTGAAAGAAAAGTTATTATTGTTCTTGATTACCTCTTTCAAGTCATCATTTGGCTCTTGATCCAAATATAAAAGATATTTATTTTTTTGATCCAACTTCGCTAAGTTTTTGATTAGATAAAAAGAGTACCATTCGGTACCAGTTTTTCTAATTCTATTAGCGCGCGAAGCGTCTATTCCAATAATCATATTTTTAATAATCGTACGAACAGCTTTGGTTAACTGACGAAGTAGTTCGCTCAAAATTAAAGTAGCTAACAAAAAAACCGCTAAAAAAGCGGTTATTTAGTAGCCAAAATACTTCGTTTGTAGGAATTAAGGTTATCCAAAGCAATTCCGGTTCCCTTGGCCACACAGAGCAAGGCATCATCGGCAATGTAGGCTGGCACACCGGTGGCTCGAGAAATTAATTGATCAATATTTCTCAACAAGGCTGAGCCGCCAGAAATTATGATTCCTTTGTCAATAATATCGGCTGATAATTCGGCTGGGGTTTTTTGCAAAACTTTTTTGGCAGCAGCGACAATCATTTCTAATTCATTCTGAATTGCTTCAGTGACATCATCACTGGAAACGTTTATTGAACGCGGTAAACCGGAAACAATATCACGACCGCGAATTTCCATACTCAGCTTGTCTTCCATGAATAAGGCAGAACCAATACCGATTTTTATTTCTTCAGCTGTTCGTTCGCCAATCGCTAAATTGTATTTCTTTCTAATATATTCCAAAATCGCGGCATCGAATTTGTTGCCGCCAACTCTCACGGAAGTGGAAGCAACAATTCCACCCAAAGAAATAACCGCCATTTCGGCAGTTCCACCACCAATATCGATAATCATGTGACCAGTGGAAGAACCAATTGGAATATCGGCGCCAATCGCTGCGGCTACTGGTTCTTTGATGATATACGCTGCCTTGGCGCCAGCCGCAATTGTGGCTTCAATAACTGCGCGACGTTCCGTGGAAGAAATACCATCCGGAACAGCAACCATCACTTCTGGGCGAAAAAAGCGAACACCACCCAAGGTTTTGTTAATAAAATAACGAATCATCGCTTCAGTGGTGCGATAATCAGCAATTACCCCATCCTTGAGAGGACAAATAGCTTTGATGGTGTCTGGAGTGCGACCAATCATGTCCTTGGCTTCATTGCCAACTGCCAAGATTTTTTGGTCCTCAATGGAAACCGCCACCACCGAAGGTTCGTTAATCACAATCCCCCTTTTTGGCAGATAAACAAGCGTATAAGTTGTTCCGAGATCAATCCCGATTCTCTTGATAAACATACCCTTCATCTTAGCATTTTAATCCATAAAATCAAGCGCGGCGTCGTCATCTCCATCATCTTCACCATTTCGTCCATGATCTTTGTTGTTAATTATCTTTACTACCTTTTCAGCAAATTCATAAGTTTCAAACTCATCTTTGATGAAATAATAATCAATTCCCATTTTCAAGCTGCGATTTTTGCTATCTTCATCGGAAAGATCGGTGAAAATAAAAATTGGCAAGTCAGCTAATTCTTCATCTTCTTTGATTTTTTTGACAATTTCAAAGCCGTCATTTTTTGGCAAAATTAAATCAATAATCAAATATTCTGTGCGAAAATCTTTTATCTTGCTAATGATCTCATCAATGTCTTCATCACCCATCGAAGTTTCAGTCTCAAAACCTTCGGATGAAAAATGACTCTCTAGTCCATAAAGTAAGGACGCGTCGTCTTCAACGACAAAAATTCTTTTTTCCATAAATTTATATTTTAAAAATTTTTATTATTTTTTTAGTTTTTGCCACCATCCAGGATTTTCTTGATACCACTGCACGGTTTTTTCCAGACCCTCTTCAAAACTAATCAAGGGGCGCCAGTTCAATTCGCTTTCAGCTTTGGAATAATCGATTGCATAACGCAAATCGTGACCAAGACGATCAGTAACTCTTTCAATCATTTCTTCGCCTTTACCCATTAAGGACAAAATCTTTTGCGTAATTTCTAAATTAGTTTTTTCGTTGCCGCCGCCGAGACAATAAGTTTCACCAATTTTTCCGGCTTCAATAATTTTTTCCACGCCGCGATTATGATCTTCAACATGAATCCAATCGCGAATATTTTTTCCTTCACCATAAACTGGAACTTTTTTTCCTTCAATTAAATTGGTGACAAACAGCGGAATTAATTTTTCCGGAAATTGATAGGGACCATAATTGTTGGAACAATTAGAAATAGTAATCGGCAAGCCGTGAGTGTGGTAATAAGCTCTCACCAAATGATCAGAAGAAGCTTTGCTGGCGCTATATGGCGAGCGTGGATCATAAGGAGTTTTTTCATTGAATTTTGGATCAGCAAAAGAGAGGGCGCCAAAAACTTCATCAGTGGAAACATGATGAAAACGAATTAGGCCATTATTTTTTGCCGCCTCCAAAAGAACGCGAGTTCCCTCCACGTTGGTGTGAACAAAAGCACCACTGTTTTTGATCGAGCGATCAACATGACTTTCAGCAGCAAAATGAACAATCAAATCAATACCCTGCACTGCTTTTTCAACTGCTTCAACATCAGTGATGTCGCCTTTGATAAATTCATAATGGGAATTATTTTGAAGAGAAGCTAAATTTTCCAAATTGCCAGCATAAGTCAGCGCATCAAAATTAATTACAAAATCATCCGGATGATTAGCCAGCCAATAAAGAATAAAATTTGAACCGATAAAGCCAGCGCCGCCGGTAACAAGAATTTTCATAAATTAATTTTTTAGTTTTTTCAGAATTTCCTCTTTTTCTCCTTCTTGATAAACAGATTTTTTTGCCACTCCCAGCTCACCTTTTTCTAGACGAGGAACCAGGTGCCAATGAGTGTGCATCATCTCCTGATCAGCAGCAACTCCATTATTAACAATAAGATTATAGGCTGAGTAACCGAGATTGTTTTTTATTTTGCCACCAATTTCTTTGGCGACTGCAACAATTTTTTGCAAAATATCAACTGGCGTTTCTTCAATGTTTTCGTAGTGCTGTTTTGGGATAATCAAACAATGCCCAGGATTAACCGGGCTATTATCTAAAAACACGAACAAATCTTCATCTTCAAAAATTGCTTCTACTGGGATTTCACCGCTGGCGATTTGGCAAAAAATACACATAATTTTTATTTTATTTGGTAAGGAGATTCTGGGTCGTTTTCCCAACGAATTTCGTCTACTTCTTCAGTTTTGTTTAAACCTTTATATAGCTTATCCGGAAAATTAATACTCATTGCTGCTTCTTCGGAAATGCACTGATAACCATGAACCACGCCTGGCGGTACGATAACTACACAAGGATTATCAACACCAACTACAGCTTCGTATTTTTCTCCTTTGGTGCTTGAACCTTCGCGGCGATCCCAAAGATGAAGACGGAAATTGCCTGGACCTGGAAAAGCAAAACAATCGCTTTGATAAACATGTTCGTGAGGGCCGCGAGCAATTCCTGAATTGGTCCAGCTCAAATAAGCCATTGCTGGATGATAATCAAGAACATCTTGACGAAAAACTTCCGCCAAAGAACCGCGATGATCAGTAAATTTTTCGATTGGTTTGATAATTACTCCGTTGATCATATTTTTATTTTTATTTTATTTTTTCTTTTTGAAATATGGACGCAAATCAATAATGCCATTTTGGGCACCCAAATGACTAATTTTGGCAGACGAATTTTTTGCCGCCACCTTCAAAGCTTCATGCAGGCTACCCTTGGACAAAATCAAACCGATTAATACAGAAGAATTAAAAACATCGCCAATTCCGGTGGTGTCTACTTTTTTTTGTTCTTTTTCAATATCTTGATGATAAAAATCTTGGCCATCAAAAGCATCAGCTCCTTTTTCGCCAGAAGTAATCACCACAATTTTTGGACCAAAACTTTTTAGGGCTGCTAATAAATTTTCTACCCGCAAGAAAAAGTTGCGATTCTGATGGCGATAAGCCGGAAAAGAAGCGACCAATTCCAAGGCTTCGTCAAAATTCAAAAATAATACTTCTGTTCTTTTCAGATAGGGCGCCAAAGCTGCTCCGCCCAAACGGTATTGCAGAACTCCCGGATTCCAAGCTAAGCGCAGGTCTTTATTTTTTAATAATTGCTTTAAGGTTTTCTCCCAATACTTGCCGAGAGAAGTGAGATAAATCCAATCAGCGGATTTTGTTTTCGCTGCCGCGCTTTCTTTGAGAAAAAAATCATCATTAACACAGCGATTAGCAAAAATAATTCTCGCCCCTTCTTTTTCCACCAAAACAAAAGAAAAACCAGTTTCCGCTTTTTTTTCAAGAGAAATTAAATCAGTTTTTACTTTATTTTTTTTGAAGTTAGCAAGTATTTCCTGTCCTTCATGATCATCGCCAATCGCCGCCGCACAAGAAACTTCAAAACCGGATTTGGCAAAATTAACCGCCGCGTTTGCCGCACCGCCGCCAAATAAATGATGGAATTTTTCTACTTTAATTTTTGCACCGCGCTCAAAAGCCAGCAATTCTTGGCGCAGAAGGTCGCGCTGATTGTTAATAATCAATCCCTCTGAAACATGAAAGCTAATATCCTTGGTTACTCCACCAATTGTGATAATTTTTATCATAAATTTAATATAACATAAAAATTGTTATCTTTTCAAAAAAACCGGCTTTAGACGATGGCTAATTTGAGATAAAACAACAAAGGAAAGGCCGCAGATCAAAACCAGCCAAAGCGCAGAAAAAAATAAATTTTTTATAAAGTCCCAAGAGAAAAGAAAAAATCTTCCTCCTTCGCCGCCCAGAGAAAAAATAAAATTAAACGAACTCCAAACGATGTTGTAAAAAAAGGAAGAGATAATGGTCAGTACCAGAAAAGAATAAAGAGAACGATTGGTTAGCCAATTATTAAGAACTATTTGTGCAAATAAAACAATTCCTAAAAACGATAATAGATAAGTACCAAAAGGAGAAAAATACCAAGAATCAAAAATAAAACCGAAAAAAAATGCAGCAATCAGCGCTTCTGAAGAACTAAAAAAAATCAACAGAATCAACAAAAAAGCGAGAGGAAGGTTGATGGCGCGAAAAAAAACCGGTAACGGAGAAATAAAAGAAAATTGCAAAAATACCGCCAAAAGCGCTATTGATAAAATTAAAAAAATTTTAAAAATTCGTGATGGCATAATTAAGGCAAGACAACAGCCACGATTGTCAGATTATTCAAATCAACTAAAGGTTCAATCACTGCACTCTGCCAAATTTCATTACTCTTATCCATTACCTCAGAAACTCTGCCGATCAGCAGGCCGCGCGGAATTACTTCTCCCAAACCGGAAGTAATTGCCAAGTCGTTAATGTTTATTTTTTCGGTCTGCGGAATAAAATTCATTCTGACTGTTAAACCAAGATTTCCTTCACTAACGCCGACTGTTTTGTCTTTGTTTTGCAAAGTGGCCGCTAGTTTGCAAGAGTTTGAAGTGATGAGACAAATCTTGGCACTGCGATCCTTGGCTTCAATCACTTTGCCAATAATCACTCCCTCCTCATTAATTACTCCCAAGCCGATAGAAACTCCATCCTTGAAACCTTTATCAATAATAATATTCTGTCTGGCTTCACTTTTTTCGGTCAAAAACTCTTGAGCCAAAACATCAGCATATATTTTTCGATATTCGTGATTGCTAAAAAAATTTATGAAAGCTCGCAATTTGTTATTTTCATCTTGCAATTCCTTGGTTTTTGCCGAATCAACTGCCAAGGAAACCATTTTTTGCTGACAAGCAGCCAACTCTTCTGGAAAATTTCGTTCATCTGAATTTGGATTTTGATTTATTTTTGAAGATTTAGAATAGAATACCTTATTCAAAGGACTGGCAGTCGAAAAAATAAAATTTTCTACTGGCTTTAAGAGGCCAGAATAGTGGCCGATCAAAATCACCGCTAAAACAACCAGCGAAATAATCACCCGCTGATTAATAAAAAAATTTAGGGCGTTTTTTTTCATAGATTAATTTCAGATTATTCACTTACTGAAGGTAAAACCACTTTTTCTAGAAGCTCTTTGTTTTCCAAAAGATAGCCAGTGCCGCGAGCAACACAAGTCAGCGGATCGTCAACGATTTTGACGGGAATTTTAGCCGCGATTGAAATCGCTTTATCCAAGCCGCGCAGCAAGGCACCACCACCAGAAAGAAAAATTCCTCTTTCGTAAATATCGGAAACTAATTCTGGAGGAGTAGTTTCGAGAATAATTTTTATGTGTTCAATAATTTTGGCCACTGTGCGAGACATCGCTTCCCTGATTTGTTTGTCAGTGACCAAAACTGCTTTTGGTAAACCGTTAACCAAATCGCGTCCACGAACTTCCATTTCTTTCGGTTCATCAACTGCCATTGCGGAGCCAATTGCCAGTTTTATTTTTTCTGCGACCTGTTCACCAATTAGGATATTAAATTCTTCTCGAATATATTCAATAATGTTGTTGTCGAATTCATTACCGGCCAGGCGGAGAGATTTCCAAGTGACCACGCCACCCAGAGAGATGACTGCAATTTCTGAAGAACCACCGCCAATATCCACAACCATTGTGGCAGTGGCGTCAATCACTGGCAGACGAGCGCCAATCGCGGCCGCCATTGCTTCTTCAATCAAATAAACTTTACGCGCACCAGCTGATTTGACAGCATCTTCAACCGCTTTTTTTTCTACTTCAGTGAGGTCGGAAGGAATACTAATCACCACTCGTGGACGCTGGATAATGGCAAAATTTTCTTGATGAACTTTACCAATAAAATATTTTAACATCTTCTCAGTCACTTCAAAATCGGCAATAACCCCATCAATCAAGGGTCGAATTGCTTCAATGTGCCCTGGTGTTTTGCCAATCATTTTCTTGGCATTTTCACCAACTTCCAAAATTTCATTAGTGCGCTTGTTGATTGCCACTACTGACGGCTCATTGATTACTATTCCTTTGTCGGCAACAAAAACAAGGGTATTTTTTGTTCCCAAATCAATTCCCAGGTCGTGACTAAAGCGACTAAAAAAATCTTTGAACATAATCTTTTGTTTTTATAGTTTCATAACAGTTATATCCTAATAAAAATGGGCAGAAAAGTCAAAAAATTAATTTCTCATTTTTTTGAGAGCAAATTTTACTCTTTCTGAACTTTTGGTGATTTCTGTGGGCACCAAATTGAGCGCTTCACGGGCTTCCGGCAAAGAATAACCGAGGGTCATCAAAGCATCAATTTCATCACCGGCCGAAGTGTTGAGCGGTGATTCAGTAAAAGAAACGCCATTGGCCAATTTGAGTACTTTGTTTTTTAGTTCCAGAACTAAACGTTCGGCGGTTTTTTTGCCAATTCCAGAAACCTTGGTCAACAAAGCGGCATCGCCGCGGACAATTGCCTCTTTGATATCTTCGCTATCCGCCAAAGCCAAAACTGCCAAAGCAGATTTTGGACCGACACCGGAAACCGAAATTAACATTTGAAACAATTCCAAATCGGCAAAATTTTTGAAGCCATATAAATCACTTTGGTCTTCTCTGGTTTGGTGATGTAAATAAAACTCGACTTCTTCATTAACTTTCAAAGTAGCGAGCAAATTTTCCGGCGAAAAAATCTGATAACCAAGAGAATCATGGACCACCACAATCGCGAATAAATTATTTTTGTGAATTAATTTTCCTTTGAGGTAAGCCAGCATAATTATTTTTTCTTACGGCACAAAACCGCGCCCACCGGAACGGTTGGGCAATTTTTTGGTAAATTTAATAAAACAACCTGGCTACCGCCGCCGCCATGAGCCTCGGCAACCTCTGTTCCGTCTTTAGCCAAAAAAAGATGTTTTGGCTTTGTTTTTATTATATCATAAGCAGGCAGAATAAGCTCCAAATCATCACCAACTTTGACGGTGTTGTGGACTTTAATAGCAATTTCCCCTTTTCCACTCTCAATCACTTGCCCGCAGAATTCCCAATTACTCAAATAATGTGAACAATCATTATTCTGTTCAGCTTTTTTGTTCAGTAAGAATCCGGTGGTGTAACCGCGATTAACCAATTTGGCTTTTAATTCTTTTTCTAGAAAATTTAGTTCTTTTTGATCTTTGACTTGCAAAGCGCGGCGATAGATTCCGCAAACCAAAGCTTGATAATAAACGCTTTTGGCTCGGCCTTCAATTTTGAAAGAAACAATGCCGGCATCTTTGAGCTCTTGGAGGTGCCTAATTAAACAAAGATCTTTGGAATTCAATAAATAAGTGCCGTGTTCTTCGCTAACCAAATCAAATTCTTGTTCGTGATTTCTGGCCTTGATTGAATATTCAAAACGGCAAGGTTGAGCGCAATCCCCAAGATTACCGCTGCGATTAAGCATTTCTTTGGACAAAAAACAACGGCCAGAATAGGCCATACACATTGCGCCATGAATAAAATATTCCAATTCCAGTTTTGGCACAGCTCGATGGATTTCTTTGATTTCACTAAGTGTTACTTCCCTACCCAAAACTATTCGAGAAACACCGTTATCAAACCAAAATTTTGCGGCAGCGGCGTTGGTGCAATTGGCTTGAGTGGATAAATGAATTTCCGCTTCCGGCCAATTTTTTTTGACAAGCTGAATAATTCCCGGATCAGAAACAATCAAAGCATCTGGTTGAGCTTTTTTGAGCTGCTTGAGATAAGCCGGCAATTTTTTCAAATGTTCTTGATGAGCAAATATATTGATGGTAACATAAACCTTTTTTCCCAAATCATGGGCATACTTGATACCTTCAATTATTTTTGGAAAATCAAAATCATTAATTCTCACTCGCAAAGAGAAATCTGGAATGCCAAGATAGACCGCATCAGCGCCGTATAAAAAAGCGGTTTTTAATTTTTCTAAGTTTCCTGCCGGAGCAAGAAGTTCTGGTTTTTTCATATAATATTTTTGGCTAATAATCAGTATTATAGGGAAAAATAAGAAAAAATGGAAGGAGATAAAAAAAGAGGGTTATTTAAAACCCTCTACTCTTCTGCTTTTTTGATAAAAAACACTGACTATTTTTTCCAATCTCAGGATTAAACCAAAGATTGTAAAAAACAACCAAATAACCAAAGTTAACAGCAAATAAGTATGAATCCCAAAAAACAAGTCTAGGACAAAAAATTTGCTGGAAAAAATTGAAGTGATGCCGATTAATTCATCAATTCCAATTGAGGAAACAAAGGAAAATAGCAGCATCCAAATGACCGCAGATAAAACATTTTCTTTATTATCAACTCTGAAATTCATTCCGGAAATAATTGAAGTGTAGCGGAAAAAATTTGGAATTGCTGAAATAATAAAAAATGAAAAACCAATTATTTTATGAATTTCTTTTCCACTATAAAAAGAATATAAAATAATCAGGACCGCAAAAACAACCAAAATATTGGTTATGGCCAAAATTTCTTCAAAAGAAAAATTTAGTTTTCTAATAATTTTTTTCATGTCAAAAAATTTTTAAATTTTTAAATAACAACTAGGCTTTTGCTCTTAGTATTAATATTTTGTCCCGCCTTGTCAATAGTTAGCAAAAAAAAGAGCCATTAAAGCTCTTTTTTGCATTTTTGCTATTTTGTGATTTTAAACCAATCTTTTTTACCAGCTTTGAGAATCAAGCCTTCAACCGAAACACTAATTTTTTCCTGGCCGTCTTTTTTTGTTTCATCACCGATTTTGATGCCTCCTTGATCAAGCAAGCGGCGCAAATCAGAGCCGCTCTTTTTTGGCAGGCATTTTTTTAAGATATTGATTAAGGTTTCTTCGCTGTCAACGGAAATTTCCAGTAAATCGGTTGGCGTTTCTTTTTTCTGAAATTTTTGAATAAAATTTTCCTGAGCATGATTGGC
>CAZBVX010000002.1:0-40495 GCA_964495615.1 uncultured Gammaproteobacteria bacterium
TTTCAAGCTTTCCTCCCCATTCAAAAATAGCGTCTCCAAAATCCAAAGGGGAAAGAAAAAATATTTTTTGCCAGAAATTACGGCGTTGAGCTTTTAAAAATTTCTTGTTTTTTTCTGGACGCCAAACACTGATAACCAACTTGCCCCGATCTTTCATTTTTCCTTTCAAGCTTTGTAAAACTTTCAAACGCAAATCACCTCCCGGCAAATGATGCAAAGCCGCAATACAAAAAACCCAGTCAAAAGAATTATTTTTTACACTATCCATCAACAAAAGGTCATCAATCTGAAACTTTTTTTCCGGATAATTTTTTTGAGCGCAATTAATTAGTTCAATACTATTATCAACACCGAGATAGTTTATTTTTTTGTCCCTAAATTCTTCAAGTAGACGGCCATTGCCGCAAGCCGCATCCAAAACGTGGTCATTCTCGGCTACTTGCTTGGCAACTTCAGTTAACTCTGTCCATTGCAAACCCTTGCGCGTCTGATCAAAATCGCTAGCAATTGAATCATAGTTTTTTTTAACTAATGCCAAAATTTTTTCTTGAGTTTTTTTCTTCATATTGATGAAAGATATTCTTTTTGCCGATAATCTTCTTTTTTATTTTCTTTTGCTCTTTTCGGATTTAAACAATTATCACAGATACCACAAGGAACTGCTTCGCGATCACCAAAATATTTCAAAATAAATTCACTGCGGCAAGCCTCCTCAAAAACATAATTTTCCATTTCATCTAGCTTGTCATAGGCTCTTTCTAATTTTTCTCTCAAAGCGCGAAAATTAATTTCCAAATCTTCCGGATCAACATGTTTCAAGACCCTAATTTCTGTACCGCGAAATGGCGGCTGATATTCAGCCAGCCCAGCTTCTTTTAGGGTTTTTATTAAACGCTGAATTCCTTCTTTTTTTTCACCAATAATATTGGCGATTTCTTCCAAATTAAAATTCCAGCCCTGGCGCAAATTATTAGCAAAACGTTCTTCTAATTTTTCCAGAACTAGCAATTGTTTTTTGGCGCGTTTACCGATTGAAGCAAACAAAATTTCTTGGTCGGCATTAAATTTCAAATAAGCATTAGCTGTTTTTTCATTCGGTCGAGAAAGATAACCTTCTCTTTCCAAAATTTTCAAAGCCGTGCCGATTGCCATTTCTGGCAAGCTTTCCGAAAGTCTTTTTCCCAAATCGGCATAAGTAACCAGAATAGATTCTCGACCAAGACTTTTTTGTTCATCATCCTCCATTAATAAAATTTGATAAAGTTCTTGAATGGCATTTGCTGGCGGATTATCTCCTTTAATAAAAAATTCTCTCAAAAAACGATCTTTCGGTGAATACAACAAAAGACAAAAACTTTGCTGACCATCACGTCCAGCTCGACCAGCTTCTTGATAATAAGCTTCAATTGTTCCTGGAATGTCATGATGAATGACGAAGCGGATATCTTTTTTATCAATTCCCAAACCAAAAGCATTGGTGGCAACCACCACCTGCGCCC
Source organism: uncultured Gammaproteobacteria bacterium (assembly GCA_964495615.1). Classification (GTDB taxonomy): domain Bacteria; phylum Patescibacteriota; class Patescibacteriia; order Patescibacteriales; family UBA12465; genus CAINDR01. The sequence goes on from CAZBVX010000002.1 coordinate 1,500, forward strand.
CGCCGGACATAAATTTTTCTTGAACCCAATGGCGGCTTTCCGTATCCATTCCGGCGTGATAAACCACAGCTTCAACTCCGTTTTCTAGCAACAAATTAACCAAATCATCTGCTTTTGATCTGGTTCCCACATAAATAATACCGCAAGCACCATCAAAACCCCTGATTAATTCGCTAATAATTTCCATCTTGTTGGAATCACTACTCCTAATCACACCAAATTGCAAATTTGGACGGGCAAACCCAGTCACTATTTTCTCTGGATTTTCCAAATTTAATTGCTTAATAATATCATCACGAACTTCTGGAGTGGCAGTGGCTGTCAAAGCAACGCAGGGAGGATTACCGCAAAATTTTATGGCCTCTTTTAATCTCAAATAGCTCGGACGAAAATCATGTCCCCATTGGCTAACGCAATGCGCCTCATCAACAGCGAAGAGTGAAACTTTTAAACCACGCAAACTTTCCAAAAAAACTTTATTATAAAAACGCTCTGGAGCAATATAGATAATTTTATAGTGTCCTTTTTTTATTTCTTCCAAGCGCCTAGATGCTTCTTGAATACTAGTTGAAGAATTGATAAAAGTTGCCGGAATACCATTTTTTTCCAAAGAATCTACCTGGTCTTTCATTAAAGCAATTAAAGGGGAAATCACTAAGGTTACACCTTCAAAAATTAAAGCCGGCAATTGATAAATCAAAGATTTTCCCCCACCAGTCGGCAAAACAACCAAAGTGTCTTTGCCGAGCAGAATAGATTCAATTGCTTCTTTCTGTCCACGGCGAAAGCTACTATAGCCATAATGAATTTTGAGCAGCTCTTTCAGCTGCTCTTTTTGTTTATCAATATTTGTCATGAAGATTTTTATTTTCGATGATTATAAATCGCCAGAACATTTTTGAACAACATTGCAATTGTTATTGGACCCACCCCTCCTGGCACTGGAGTGAGCCAAACGTCTTTAACCGCCAAAGAATCAGCATCGGCGTCGCCTTTTGTTTTGCCATTAACCTTGGAAATTCCCACATCAATAACCACCGCATTATTAGAGACAAAACTTTCATCAATAAATTCCGGCAAACCCAAAGCACTAATAATTAAATCAGCAGATAGGCAAGCGGCTTGAGCTTTTTCAAATAATTTTTTCTTTTCGGCTTCAATTTTTGTTTCAAAATCTTTCAAGGAAACTAATTTAATTTCCAAACCAATTTTTTTCAAAGACTCTTTGACGGTTTGGCCAAAAACCTCTGAATTATAAAGAATGCAAGCCTTTTTTCCGGTTGGAATAAAAGCAATTTCTGATAAAATTCGAAAAATTGCCCCAATTACTGGAGATAAAACATAGTCTGGCTTATCAACCAAAAAACCATCAGCGTCTTTTTCGGGATCAAGAGTTGCTAAAATTTTCTCGGTATCTAGATGCTCCGGTAAAGGAAGTTGAATTAAAATAGCATCTATTTCCTGATCTGTATTTAAAAATTTTATTGTCTCTAAAATCTCTTCTTCGAGAGCATTTTCGGAAAACTTGTAGAGATGAGTATCTATCCCCACCTTAAAAGCTTCTTTTTGTTTTAAGTCGACATAAAGCTTCGAATCTTCTCTTTCGCCAACCAAAATAATTGCCAAATTCGGGCGAACTGAACCAGCTTGAGCTAATTTTATGGTTTCAACAACAACTTCATCTTTCACTTTGTCAGCAATACTTTTTCCATCGATAATAAACATCTTTCTTTAATAATTAATAATTAACTGGAAACTTTTCGCAAAGTTTTCTTATTTCTTCCTTCACTTTTGGGCCTTCATGTTCATCGCCCTCAATCGCTTTGATTACTAATTCTGCTAATTGCACTGCTTCGTTTTCTTTGAAACCGCGAGTAGTGATGGCTGGAGTGCCGATTCTAATTCCCGAAGGATTAGCTGGTGGATTTGGATCATTTGGAATAGTAGAGCGAGAAACAGAAATGCCGGCAAATTCTAATTTTTTTTCAGCATCTTTGCCGGAAAAATTTTTCTCAGAAAAATCGACAATAAATAAATGATTATCGGTGCCGCCAGAAATTATTTTGTAGCCTTCGGAAATAAATTTATTTGCCATTGCTTTGGCGTTCAAAATAACTTGCTTTGAATATTGTTTAAATTCTGGTTTGAGAACTTCACCAAAAGCTACTGCTTTGGCGGCGGTTAAATTGTCATGAGGACCGCCTTGCATTCCTGGAAAAACTGCCCGATCAACCTGTGCAGCATATTTTTCTTTACACATAATAACTGCTCCGCGTGGTCCACGTAAAGTTTTGTGGGTGGTGGTAGAAACAACATCAAAAATAGGTACTGGATTTTTGGCTTCTCCGGCAGCAATCAGGCCGGCAATATGAGAAATATCCGCAAAAGAAAAAGCGCCAACTTCATCGGCAATATCCTGAAAAGCTTGCCAGTCCACTTCTCGAGAATAAGCACTAAACCCCACCACAATCATTTTTGGTTGATGTTCCAGGGCCAAACGGCGGACTTCCGCCAAATCAATCAAACCGGTTTTTGAGTCAACTCCATATTGGATAAAATTATATAAACGGCCAGAAAAATTAACAGCGTGTCCGTGTGATAAATGTCCACCATGATCAAGTTTTAAACCCAAAACCGTATCGCCAGGATTCAAAAAAGCCATATACACCGCTGCATTAGCCGGAGAACCAGAAAGCGGCTGGACATTAACATGTTCAGCGGAAAAAATTTTCTTTGCTCTGGAAATTGCCAGACTTTCCAGTTCGTCAATAACATTATTACCGCCGTAATATCGCTTTCCTGGATAGCCTTCGCTATATTTGTTGGTTAGGGGCGTAGCTAAAGCTTCTAATACGGCCACCGAGACATAGTTTTCAGAAGCAATAAGTTCAATTTCTGAATTTTGTCTTTCAGTCTCCTTGCTAATTAAAGCAAAAACGTCAGGATCTCGTTGTTTTAAATTTGATAATTCCATATCCTTTATCTTAATTTAGCAGCCTTCTTTTGTCAAAAAATCCTAGTTTTTACTAGGATTTTTGCTTATTTTTTATTTTTTAATTACTTCCAGCACTTCATCTCTTTTCTCTTTCATTAAATCAAAATCTAAGGCCTCCAAATTAAGCCGAACAACATTTTCGGTGTTTGAAGCACGCACGTTAAACCAATATTCAGGGTATTCAATACTAACACCGTCCAAATAACTTATTTTTCCATCTGAATATTTCTTTTTCAAATTATCAAAAACTTTTTCTTTATCTTCAACGGCCAAGTTTATTTCTCCTGATTGAAAATATTTATTATAACGGCCAAAATATTCTGCGGAACTCAAACCACTTTTACTTAAATCTTTTAGAATTTTCAAGATCATCACCACTGGCATTTCGAAACAACCAATTTGGTCATTCAAGAAAAAGTGTCCAGAAGACTCGCCGGCAAAATAAGCATCTTCTTTGAGCATCTGCTCCTTGATTAGAGAATGCCCAACTCTGGTAATTACTGGCACCCCGCCACTTTCTTCAATTAAGTCTTTGGTTATTTTTCCTGGACGAACATCATAGGCAATTTTTGAACCTGGTTTGTCAGCTAAAAATAATTTTGCCAAAACGCCCCGAACAATCGCCGGGTTTATGACTTGACCTTCATTATCAACAAAGAAAATACGATCACCGTCGCCATCGGTAGAAATCCCCAAGTCTGCACCGCAATCCAAAACAAATTCACGAAGCGGCTCCATATTTTCTGGCTTCAAAGGATCAGCTTCGTGATTAGGAAAATTGCCATCTAATTCAAAATTAATTTTGTGGAGTTCGCAATTTAATTTAAAAAACATTTCTTGCAGATATTGAGCGCCCATTCCATTCGCTGGATCCAAAGCAATCGAAAACGAATTAATTCCTTCTTTTTTTACTAAAGAAAAATCATGAGCAATTTGCAGCTCCAAAAAATCGTTACGACAAACCACCTCTCCTTTGGTTTTTGATTCTTCAAATTGATTGTTATTAATTAAATTTTTCAGATCTTGCAGACCGCTCTCTCCTGAAACCGGTAAAGCTTTTTCGCGAGTAATTTTGAAACCGTTCCATTCTTTTGGGTTATGAGAAGCAGAAACTATAATCCCGCCATCGGCCTGGGAATTAGAAACTGCAAAATAAAATGTTGGCGTGGAAATTGTGCCAGCATCAATAACTGATCCTCCGGCAAAAACTATTCCTTCAATTAAAGCTTTTTTGATTTCCGGAGAAGAAATTCTCATGTCGGCAGCAACCACTAAGGTTATTTTTTTACCTGACAACTCCTGGCGACGCAGATTCACGAAAGCAAAGCCTAAATCATAAGCAAATTGCTGATCAAAATCGGAATTAAAAATTCCACGAATATCATAAGCTTTGAAAATATTTTCTTTAAACATATTTTTAAACTAATTTTTCTTTCAAGGTTTCTGCCAAAGCTCCGCCACCAAGAATAGCCACCGCAAAACAAATCAACCAACCCACAAAAGGAATTGAACACAAGAACCAAACTAGAACAACGCCAATAACTATTCCGACAACTGGAAATTTTTTCCTAGTAAAAAATGAAATAATAAAGTTTCCAACAAAAATAGCAGCAATAATTTTTCCAACATAAAACAGGACTGCGCCCAAAACTGCCAAAATCATTGCTAGTGGCAAGCCGATCAAAGTAATCGTTAAAACAATGCAAGAAGTAATAATAACACCAAGAATTACCAGACCGTTGAGTAGGCTCAAGCCCCACTTGTTTTTTATTTTTGACATACTTTTTTCAATACCGCTTTTCCACAAAAACCACAAAACAAAAGAAACTAATAAAGCAGCAAAAATGCTAAGAATTTTTAACCACAAAAAAGCACCCCAATCAAAAGAATTTTTTTTCGGTAAATTTTTGTTGGTCTGCCCAGAAATTGATGATGCACTTTGAATATTTGCATCGCTTAAAGAGGTATAACTTAAATCGCCAGCAATTACCGCTTCTTTATCAATTATTAAAGACTGTCTGCCTTTTTGTCCTTTGACTCTCAAATCAACATCATGGCCAATTTTTCCAGCAATTGTGGCAACAGAAACCTCTCCGTGCAAACTACCTTCAATAGTTCCTCTAATTTCTGCGGCATTAGCAAAAACAAGGGCGTCCCAAGAAACTTTTGAATCTTGAGATAAAGTAAGAACTGCTCCAAAAGCGTTTAAGTTTTTACCAATATAACCATTAATGTTTAGGGAGTTGGCTGCTGTTCTCATATTTCCCTTTACTTCTCCATTCAAATTAATGGTTTGAGCAGCACCAATAATGTCACCATTAACTATTCCATTAACAGTAATGGTTTGAGCAGCACCAATAATGTCACCATTAACTATTCCGTCCACCGTGATACTTTGGCCAATTGCATAAAGATTTCCTTTGATAGTTTCGTTTTTGCCGACATAAACGTTATCACCAGATTCCAGCGAATAAGCTTGAGCAGTTGCTGGGATAGCCAACAAAAAAACCGCAGCAAACAATAAGAACAGAACTTTTTTCATATTTGTCTATTTTAATAAATTATTATAAGGTTATTATAGATTATAACCTAAAATATGGAAGAATCAAAACAAAAAATTAACGCTTTGCGCCAATTAATTATAAAATATGGCTCAAAGATCAAAAATAGCGACGATTTGTCGGATGCCAAAAGAGCAATCTGTAAAGAATTTGCCCTAGATTTTGTTTTAAATTCTGAATTACTCACAATCGTGCGCCAAATGACTAAAAACGAACAACAAAATTTGGCCAAATTTACTTATGTTTTAAAGAAAAGAGCAATCCGCACCATGTCTGGTATCGCTCCCGTAGCTGTTCTAACAAAACCCTATCCTTGTCCAGGAAACTGTGCTTATTGTCCTAACGAGAAAAACGTGCCCACCAGTTATCTCTCCAATGAACCAGCAGTAATGCGAGCAATTATTTGTAACTACGATCCTTATCGTCAAGTAATTACCAGATTAGGATCCTTGGAAAATAATGGACATGAACCAAACAAAATAGAATTAATTGTGATTGGTGGAACCTGGAGTTATTTGCCGGAAAAATATCAGTATTGGTATATCTTAAATTGTTTCAAGGCGGCTAATGATTTTCAAAAAGCCAAAAAAAATATTATTGTCATCAAAAAATTAACAGCACCATACAAAAAATCTCTTTCTTTGTCTGAATTAAAAAAAGCTTTGATTTTTGAACAAAAAAAGAACGAAACCGCCAAATATCGCTTAATCGGGGTCACCCTAGAAACCAGGCCTGATTATTTGAATGAAAAAGAATTGTTAAGAATGAGAGACTTGGGTTGCACAAGGGTAGAAATTGGCGTTCAGGCAATCGATGACGACATTTTAAAAAAAAATAAACGAGGACATTTAGTTCAGGCAATTATTGAAGGCACCGAATTATTGAGAAATTTTGGTTTTAAAATTACTTATCACATCATGCCCGCTTTGCCAGGTTCAAATCCAAAAAAAGACTTGGCAATGTTTAAAGAACTTTTTTTGAGTTCTCATTTTCAACCAGACCAAATAAAATTTTATCCAACCGTCGTTACTGCTGGTAGTTTGTTATATCGCTGGTGGAAGAAGGGTTTGTATCAACCATACACCGACGAAGAATTAAAAAATTTAATTATTGAATGCAAAAAAATTGTACCGCGTTATGTTCGAATTATTCGCCTCATTCGCGACATTCCAGGAGAATCAATTATTGCTGGCAACAAAATCACCAACCTAAGACAAATAGTCCAGCAAGAAGGAGCAATTTGCAACTGTATTCGCTGCCGAGAAGCTCGTGAAAAAATCACAGATATAAAAAAAATAAAAATAAATATTGAAAAATATGCCGCCGGAACTGGTTTTGATTATTTTATCAGTGCCGACAGCTTGGATGGCAAAATTTTATTTGGTTTTTGTCGTCTGAGCATCAATGCCAACAGTAAAATTTCCCCCGCCCTAATTAGAGAACTTCATGTTTATGGAGAATTAGTGCCGGTTGGCAACGCTAAAAAAATTCAACACGCCGGCCTAGGAAAGTTGTTACTAAAAGAAGCGGAAAAACTTTCACAAAAAAATAACGCCAAAACTATTGGGGTAATTTCCGGAATTGGTGTTAGAAATTATTACCGCCGCTTAGGATATCGACTTGGAAAGGGAAAATCTGCCAGTTATCTAATAAAAAAACTCGCTTCTTAAAGCGAGTTTTTATTTTTTTGTTATCATTATTTTTTTTTCAAAAAACAGAAAGCCAAAAATAACAACTCTAATTGATTAATAATATGAGACAAGAAAAAAGCTTCATCTTGATTTTTGATTTTTTCTGGCAGGACACAAATGGCTTTGATTTTTAAATTTTCCTGATTAGACTTTACTACTGAAAAATTTTGATTATTTTTTCCTTCAAATAATAGATCATTATCAAACTTTGCCAATTTGATTTCCTTTCCCCCTCTCACCAAAGAAGAATAATGAATAGTTTTTTTGGTTTTAACATCCACAATTTTAACAATCACCCAGTCGGTATTGATAATCGAAAGAATTTTTTCAGCCAGGCCGGACATTAATCTGGAAAATTCCTTTCTGTTTGATGGATATTTTTTAAAACTAAACAAATTTTTTCTCAATTCTTCTAACTGCAAATTTACGGTGCCAATATATTTGAAGGAATCCAATAAACGCTCCTCCAGGTCTCCTTGATATTTCTTTCTTTTTTTGGTTTGCTGGAAATAGAAAAAATGGGTCAAATAAATAAAAACCATCAAGCCAAAAATAGTTCCTGCTTGTAAAAATTTTCCCCGTTGATCGTTGAGGTCCAAAATCATCAAAAAAGGGGTGGCAATAATCAAAATAGTGCAGACCAGAATCAGGGAAACAAAAATTGTTTTTAGTATTTTCTTTCTTTTCATATTTCTTATTTTAATTATCCTTTATTTTTCTTGGCCTGTCCATATTGGACGGCGATTAACGTAGAAATTGGCATAGAAAAACACAAACCAATTACTCCTACCAGAGTTCTAACAATTTCAGTGGCTATTTCTTCGTTATTTATTACTTGAGCAAAGGTAACAAAAGGCTCTTGATTAAGATTAAACAACAGAATAAGAGGTAGGGAGGCGCCAACATAAGCTAGAAACAAAGTATTAATTACCGCCCCCAGGTGTGATCGGCCAATTTGTGTTGCCATGGCAAAAATTTTTGCCTTGGAAAGATTGGCGTTTGCTTCTCTGATTTGTTTTACTGCCTCAACTTGAGCAATCACAATATCATCTAATACACCCAAGGTACCAATAATAATTGCTGCTAACAATAAGTTATGAAAATTAATAGCCTGTTTGGAAGCATTAATCAAAAAAGTAACTTCTTCTTGTGAGGCTCCGGAAAGATGAGACCAGTCACAAAAAATATAAGCCAAAATCGCTGTAAATAACAAAGAAGCTCCGATTGCCAAAATAGAAATATGAGATTTTCTATTCCACCCTTCTGTTAAATAAACCAAAACTATCAAAACCAAGAAAGAAATAAAAAAGCCAACTGTTAACGGATCATATCCGGCAAAAACCAAGGGGACCAAAACCTTCATAATCAAGAAAAAACTAACCGTCAAAGAAATAAGCGCTCTGATTCCCATTTTTCCACCAACAATCAAAACCGAAATTACAAAGACCACCAACAACCAAAATAAACTATTGTTACGAACAAAGTCTGTAACATAAAAAATATTATTTCCCTCAGCATCCTGACTGCGAGCCAAAAGAACCCTGTCGCCAACCTGATAAACATTACTAGCAATTACATCCAAATTAGAAATTCCATTGTAAATAATTCTTTGACCCTTTAATTCTCCCTCCAAAACTCCTACTTCCAAGTCTTGTTGTTTGATTATTGAGCCATTTTCCCTAACTGATTCTTGTTCTTTTAGAATTTGCAAGACTTCCGCCTGAAACATTACAGCGCTGCCAGATTTTTTTTCTGTTTCTGCTCCTACTATCCCAGCCCCAGGAAAGAAAAATAACAAAGAAAGAATAAAAATGAGAAAAATTTTACTTTTCATAAGCTAATTTTTTATATTCAGTAATCATTCGTTCACTGCTAAATTTGTAAGCGTTGTTTTTGATGGTGTTGGCCATAATTTTTCGCCACCTTTTTTGATCATGATAAAAAATAGGTAAAATTTCTCTTTCTAAATTATCCAACAAACTTTTATGATCTGAGAGATTTTTTGGAGATTTAATTGTCCAGCCGGTTTTCCCCATTAAATACCCTTCCGGCCACCAGCCGTCGAGGGTACTTAATTGCGGAACTCCGTTAGCAGCGGCTTTCATTCCGCTTGTCGCTGAAGCTTCGTTCGGCGGCAAAGGATTATTCAGCCATAAATCTGCACCGGAAACCAAAAGTTTGGCGATTGGAATATTGTAATTTTCCAAAAAAACAATTTTTATTTCATTTCGATATTTTTTGCTAATTGCCAAAACTCTTGCAATTGTTTCTTTGCCAATAGAATCTTTTGGATGAGCCTTGCCGGCAAAAACTATTTGTATTGGTCCATTTTTTTTATGAATTTTTAACAAGCGGCGCAAATCTTTAAAAATCAAATCTAGTCTTTTATAGGCAACAAATCTTCTCGCAATTACGATTGTGAAAAAATCTTGCGGCAAAAATTCTCCACTTTCCCTGAGAATCATTTCCAGCATTTTTTTCTTGGCTTTCTGGTGAGCACGCCAAACTTCATCTTCGTTTAGAGTTTTTTTTGTTAATAATTTATTATTAGTTTCCCAGCCAGAAAATTCCTGATTGTAAATTTTCTTAAAAGAAGAAAAAACCCAAAAATTAAGATTTATCCCATTAGAGATGGCTTTTATTCTCGGCTCAAAGAAAATTTTTCGAGAAACCACAGCATGTTTTTTGGAAACACCATTAATAAAACCACTAAAATGCATAGCCATTTTCCCCATATTTAAACTACCGTGATCTAAAATTTCTTGCAAAAAGAAGGGGAAGTCCAAAAAATTTTTTTTCACTTCTGAAACTGAAAAAATATCATTAGCGGCTTTGATTGGGCTGTGAGTAGTAAAAATACATTGTTTTTTTAATTCTTTTAATTTTATTTCTGGATTTTTTAAAAATAATTCCACAAAAGCAAAAGCACCATGACCTTCATTAATGTGATACTTGTCCGGATTAATTTTCAGAGCCTCCAAAAATCTTACTCCGCCACGTCCCAAAATAATTTCTTGCTGCAAACGTGTGTTATGATTTGCTTCATAAAGATAATGACAAAGCTGGCGATATTTTTTCTTGTTTTCTGGAAAATTAGTGTCCAAAAAATAAACCGGGATTTTGAAACCAGAAAATCCTTTCACAAAATACCTCCAAGCACCAACTAAAACCTCATCTGAGCCGATTTTTATTTTTATTTTTTTATTTATTTTTTTTAAAATACTTAAATCGTTTTCCTTATACTGTTCATTTTGTTTTCCTTGTCTAATTATCTGCTTAAAATAACCAAAACGATTTAAAAGACTGACCCCAACCATTGGAATTTTTTGATCAGCTGCCGAACGGATTAAATCTCCAGCCAAAATTCCCAATCCGCCCGCATAATTGTTTAATTTTTCATCAACAGCTATTTCCATGCTGAAATAAGCTATTAATTTTTCTTTTTTCTTAATCATTATTTTATCCATTAATTATTAGTGCACTTTCTCCGGCTAATCTGCCGGTACTCCAGCAAGATTGCAAATTAAAACCGCCTGTTGGACCATCCAAATCTAGTACTTCCCCAGCTACTAATAAATTTTTTATTAATTTGGAGTTCATAGTTTTTGGATTGACCTCCTTCAAATCCAAACCGCCGGTAGTTAGCATTGCCTTGTCGTAACCAGCAATTTTAATTATTTTAAAACTTAAATTTTTAATTACGGCACAAATTTTTTTTCTTTCAAATTTATTAATCTGATTAATTTTAACAGTTAAATCTATTTCTGCAATTTCTAAAATTTTTTCTGCAAGCCTGGCTGAAAAAATTTCTCCTAAAACATTTTTTATTTGTTTATTCTGTTGAAGATTAAATTTTTTTTGCCAGTACTGATCAAGTTCGGATAATTTTTTTTCCGGCATTAGATCGATTATTAATTCTACTTCTGGTAAATTTTTTGCTGCTGCTGCACTGAGAGCAAAAATAGCTGGACCGCTCAAACCGTTAGCGGTAAAAATTGCCTCACCTTTCTTTTTATTTAATATATTACCATCTTTTTTTAAAATAAACTCTGCATCCACCAAACTAAGACCCTCCAATTCTTTGACAAATTTTTCCTGAACTATAATCGGCGTTAAGGCCGGATGGGTTTTGATAATTTTGTGTCCCAAAGTTTTTAACCAACCACAAGCATCACCGGTTGAACCAGTTGCCGGGTAAGATAAGCCGCCAGTGGCAATTAAATAATTTTTTGCCGAAAATTCTCGACCGTCAACAAGGGAAATTTTTGAAATTATTTGATTTTTTTCCGTTATTTTTTTAACACTAGCTTCAAAAATAATTTTTACCTTGTTTTCTTTTAAGTATCCGGTTAGCACCTTTAAAACATCAGCTGATTTGTCGCTTCTTGGAAAAACACGATTATTTTTTTCAATCTTTGTTTCTAGTCCTCGCTCATTAAAAAAATTAATCACCTCCTCTGGGCCAAATTTCGAAAAAGCAGAAAATAAAAATTTTCCGTTTTCACCAAAAGAATTGATTAATTCTCTAGTTGGGATATTGTTAGTGAAATTACAGCGGCCATTTCCAGTAATTAATAATTTTATTCCCAAATTTTTGTTTTTTTCCAACAGCAAAACCTGAGCGCCAAGTTCTGCCGCTCTTCCTGCAGCCATCATTCCTGCTGGGCCGCCACCGATAACAATTAAATCGTAAAACATATTTTTATTATCTCATTTATTTTTAAAAGGGGGAATACAAACAAAAAAAGAGCCGTAATTAAACGACTCTAGCTTTTTAATAATTTTTTAACACGGGTTCTTAATTAAAACCAAGGATAGTTATTTGAATTAAAAAAATAATTATCTTCTTGTTTTTGGCTGGAATCCGGATCTTTTTTTTCCTTATCTTTTTCATCTTCTTCAATAACATAGAGTAGGGCAGCATAAATAAGGGCAAAAACTGCTATTCCGAGACAAATTGTTGCTGGCAGAAGAAAGGAGTCTTCTTTTAGCAAGAAGCACGAAATAGAACAAACGGTAGCAATAATTGTAATAATTGTTGCTATTTTCCAATAATTTTTTTCAAATATTTTCATTTTTTTCGAGCTCCGTAACGCCACGGAACAACGGTTTTATTTGGTTTTTAAAGAAATTTTCTATAATTATATTAATATAAATTTATTATTTTGTCAAAATAAAGAGGTCTATTAATTAGACCTCATTTTTTTGTTTTTAAACCCCACTTAAAGAAGTATTTCATCCAAGAACAAATATGGCTCCTCTGAACACTTTTGCGAGTTATTAAGTGCTTCATTTCAGCTTGAGGATAATAAACAACCCTAAAGCCATGACTCCAAGACTCTCGACAGATATCGGTGTCCTCGAAGTATAAAAAGTAACGCTTATCAAATTTTGGCTCAAAAAACTTCTGACCAAAAACTATTTTTCTTTTAAACATCAAAGAGGCACCGCACAACCAATCAACTTCTTTAATGGTGCTGTGATCAAAATTCTTCATTTGATATTTTTCAAGAGTAGAAACAAATATTTTTTTCAAAAAAGTACGGCGCAAAATTGGCGTATATACTTTTGGAAAAAAATAACAAGAATACATTAGGGAATCGGTTTTACTAATTAGCTTTGGACCAATAATACCAATCTCGGGACTGCTCTTTAGATAAAAAAATAAATCTTCAATTGCTCTGTTTAATACTACAATATCCGGGTTAAGCACTAAAATATATTCGCCTAAAGAATGTTTAATCCCGATATTGTTTCCTTTCCCCATGCCAAGATTTTTTTGATTAAAAATAAATTTAATATTATTACCAAATAAATTTAACTCATTTTTATTAAAACTATCTTGACCAAAACTGTTTTCAACAATAATAATTTCGTAACTAAATTTATAATCCTTAATTTTTAAAATTGAGGCTAGACAATCTTTTACTTTGTCTTTTGTTTGATAATTGACAATTATTATTGAAAGGTCTATTGACTTCATTGCATAATCTCCTGTTTTTAAATTAATATTTTAATGAACTATTTTTTTATTATGCTATATTTATTACATTTTGTCAACCAATAACTATTACAAATCAAAAATAAAAGTAACTTCCAATTTTGGAAATTACTTTTGAATGGGGTGCCCAGAGAGAATTGAACTCTCGATAACAGGACCACAACCTGCTGTGTTACCACTACACCATGGGCACCATTATTTTAATCAACCGAAATATTAGTTATTCACGATCGCCCTCTTCATTAAATTCTTCATCTTCGCCGCCACAATGATGATGACAGTGTGCACAATCGCAAGAATCTTCTAATTCTTCAACCTCTAATTCATTAGTATTTTCATTCATAAATTTAAAATTAATTTATAATAAAGTACGCCCAGGGGGAATCGAACCCTCATAACCAGCTTAGAAGGCTGGTGTTCTATCCATTGAACTATGGGCGCATTTTTTCACCTCACGGGCAATTTTGATATTACACAATCTGCTTTATTTAGTCAATTATAGCTTACCCCTTTGTCTTAGGGCTTCAAAAAGTATTAAGGCAGCGCTAACCGAAACATTCAAAGAGTCCATTGGCTTCATCATTGGAATTTTTATTAACTCATCGGCTACTTTTTGCCAGTCATTACTCAAACCATCCGCTTCGGCACCAAAAACAAAAGCACTTGGTCCGGAATAATCACTTTTGATGTATGATTTTTTGGCCAGCAAACTAGTCGCAAAAGTTTTGATTTGGTTTTTTTTCAAAAATACTAAGGTTTCTTCAAAAGAAGCTTCCACAACCGGAATCGAAAAAACAAAACCTTGACTAGCCCGAATCACGTTTGGATTATAAATATCTGTTTGCTGATTGTTCAAAATAAGGCCATCCACACCACTAGCTTGTGCTGTTCTTAAAATTGCGCCGAGATTTCCCGGTTTTTCCACCGCTTCTAATATTAAAAATAGGGAATTTTTTGATGTTTTTAGATCTTTTAGGGTTTTTTTCTCGGTTTTTGCTAGTGCAATCACCCCATCTGGCGAATCTTTATAACAAGCCTTCAAAAAAGCATCATAGCTAACTTTTGTTAATTGTTGGCAAAAATCTTCCAACTCTTGAAAGTTATTAACAAGTTGTTCACAATAGAATATTTGTTCAATTTTTACCTTATTTTTCAAAGCCTCCTTGATTTCTCGTGCCCCATCAATCAAAAACAAACCTTCCTCTTTGCGTTTAGAACTCTTATTTCTTAGAGCAGTGAGTAATTTTATTTTTGGATTTGTGGTGCTGATAATGTTTTCCATAAGCTTTATTATAACGATTAATTTGAGAATTTACAAAAAATTATTTGTAAATTCACATAAAAACCATTCTGATATATAATAAAGTTGAATTAAAAGAAAAATATATGCCAATAAAACAACTTCGCGGTATTCGCCCTGAGTGGCGAGGACCAAAAAAATACGAAATCACCAAATCCCAAAGGGGTAAGAAAAAACCAAAAAATTGGAAATCAATAATTTTTAGCAAAAAAACTTTTAAATATTTACTAATTTTGTTTTTAGCAGGATGCTTAACTCTTGCGTCTTTAATTATTTGGTATTCACGAGGCTTACCAAACCCGAACCAACTTATTGATCGCGAAGTGGCACAAAGTACAAAAATTTATGATCGCAGCGGCGAACATATTTTATATGAAATTCACGGTTCAGAGAAAAGGACCTTGGTTTCCTTGAATCAAATTCCAGACAATGTAAAACATGCCACAATTGCCATTGAAGACAAAAATTTTTATAACCATGGCGGCATTAGTGTTTGGGCAATGTTTAGAACTTTAGTAACTAATGTAATTTATCGCCGCAGTGCCGGTGGCTCAACACTTACTCAGCAATTAATAAAAAATGCTATTTTAACCAATGAAAAAAGTATTCCGAGAAAAATCAAGGAAATAATTTTAGCTCAAAGGATTGAAAAGAAATTTTCTAAGGATGAAATTCTCCAGATGTATCTTAATGAAATTCCTTATGGTTCAAATGCTTATGGTGTAGAAGCGGCTAGTCAAAAATATTTTGGTAAAAAAATTAGCGACGTTTCTTTAGCGGAAGCAGCGACCCTAGCCGCACTACCGCAAGCTCCAAGCCGTTATTCACCTTATGGTTCACATAAAGATCTTCTCTTAGGAAGAAAGGACTATGTTTTACAAGTGATGGCTGAACAAGGATATATTAGCGAAAGTGAAAAAGATCAAGCAAAAAAAGAAGAAATAAAATTTCAAAAACCAGAAGCCAATATTACTGCTCCTCATTTTGTGATGTATATCAAAGATCTTCTTGCTGAAAAATATGGAGAAAAAGTAATGGAACAAGGCGGTTTAAAAGTTTATACTTCCCTTGATTACGACAAACAAAAAGCAGCTGAAGAAATAATTACTGAAAAAACAAAAAATTATCCAGAAAAATACAATGCCAACAATGCTTCCTTGGTGGCTATTAATCCAAAAACTGGTGAGGTTTTAGTAATGGTTGGCTCGCGAGATTATTTTGATAATTCAATTGACGGACAAGTTAATGTCAGTACTAGCTTGCGCCAACCTGGTTCATCCTTAAAACCTTTAGTTTATGCAACATTATTTGAAAAAGGTTACACTCCAGAAACTGTTCTTTATGATGTTAATACAAATTTCTCTAACGACCCAGCCAAACCATATGAGCCAAAAAATTATAATCTTCAAGAGAATGGTCCAGTTAGTATTCGAAAAGCATTAGCTGGCTCCCTAAATATTGCAGCCGTTAAAGCTCTTTATTTGGCTGATGTAAAAACTGTCACCAAAAATGCCGCTGACCTTGGCTATACCACCCTAAACAATCCTGATCGCTATGGTTTATCATTGGTTTTGGGTGGTGGAGAAGTAAAATTATTAGAACACACCAATGCTTATAGTGCTTTTGCCACAGAAGGAAAAGTTTCTGAAATTATTACTATCCTAAAAATTGAAGATAAAGATGGAAAAGTTTTAGAGGAAAACAAAACAAAAACCAGAGACACAGTTATCTCTCCACAAACTGCCAGAATGATTAATAGTATCTTGTCTGACAACGATGCTCGCTCCTTCGTTTTTTCTGCCTCCAACCATCTCAATCTTGGCGAACGACCAGCTGCCGCAAAAACTGGAACCACAAATAATTTTCATGATGCTTGGATAATCGGCTATACTCCTTCTCTGGTTGCCGGAGTTTGGGTTGGTAACAATGACAACACAAAAATGAAAACCGGTTCTGATGGTAGCGTTTTGGCTGGACCAATTTGGCAAGATTTTATGAAAATAGCCTTAAAGGATTATTCTGTGGAAAACTTTACTTCTTATGAAAACAAAAAAACCGGCAAAGCAATTATTGACGGCGATGTTTTTTCTGCAAATGTCTTAAAGATTGATAAATTTTCTGGCTTATTAGCTAGTAGTTCTACACCACCAGAACTAATTGAAGAAAAAGTTTTTGGAAATCCACACTGCATTCTTCATTATGTAAATAAAGAAGACCCACTTGGACCAAATCCCGAAAATCCAAACAACGACCCTTTATATAAAAATTGGGAAGATGGTGTTCAAAATTGGTTTAAAAAAAATAACAAAGCAACAACCACAACCGAAGTTGCTCCAACCGAGTACGATAACATTCACACAGAAGCCAACAAACCTGTTTTGAGCATTATTTCACCAACTAATGGTCAAACTATCAACGGCGGTGAAATCAACGCTCAAATTAACGCTAGTGCCCCAAGAGGAATTTCTGTTGTTGAATATTCACTAAACAATCAAAATTATATTTCTGTTGATCAAAATTTTAACTTTCCAATCAGTCTTTTTAATTTAAGTGATGGTTATCATAAAATAAATTTTAAAGTTTGTGATGATGTATTAAATTGCGTTTCCACTTCAACTGATTTTAATTTAGTAAAATAAAAAAGAATTTAAAAAAGCGCTGCCTAACTAACAGCGCTTTTTTATTTTTATTTTTATTGTCTAATCGGCATAACTATATAAAAATAATTTTCTTCTTTGGTTGGTGAAAGCATACAAGGAGAATTATCACTAATAACTTTTAGATTTATTTGATCGTCGTTAATATTGTTTAAACCATCTAATAAATATCTAAAATTAACAATAATTTCATTATCACTACCGGTTTGCTCACAAGAAAGTTCAATTCTACTTTCCCCACTTTGACCAGAAGAAGAATAAACCACAAGTTTTCCACTTTTAAAATCTAGACCAACATCATTAATTCCGCTTTTAGAAAAAATTGCTGCTGCTTTGATGGCGCGAGAGAATTCATTACGATTCAAAATTACACTAGTGTTGAATTTTTCTGGGACAATTTGGCGATAATCAGGAAAATTACCATTAATTAAACGTGAAACCAAATCCGTTGAATCAACTGAGAACATAATTTGGTTATCGGAAATAAAAATTTTAACTTGATTAATATTTTCTTCCGAAGAATCATTGTCGGAAAAATTAGAGATAATTCTTAAAAATTCTTGAATAGTTTTTGCTGGCACAATAAATTTTTGATTTTCAATTGCTTCACCTTGCCAATTAATATTAATTTCTTTTTCCGCTAAACGATAACTATCAGTGGAAGCTAAAACTAAGCGTGAACCAAAAAAACTAAAAAGTACTCCGGATAATTCAATTCTGTTTTCATTATTTGAAACAGAAAAAATAACCTGAGAAAGAGCGCGCTTCAAATCATCTATTTCACAAATACAATAATTTTCCCCGGATAAAGTTGGAATTAAAGGAAATTCTTTTGCGTTTTCTCCTTTTATTTTTGTTTTATAATTATCACATTCTATTTTTAATTCCTCATTAACTTCATTAATCTCAACATTATCACCGGCTAAAAAATTAACATATTCGGAAATAGTTTTTGAATCAACTGTGAATTCTCCATCATTTTCTACTTTTCCCCTTAATCTATGAATAATACCAATTTCTAAATTAGTACTAACTAATTCAACTCCACCACTATTTGCTCTAATAAGGACATTATTAAGAATTGGAAGATTGATATTTTTAGTGGTGATGTGTCCAACGATTGATAATCCCTTTTTTAAATTTTCTCTTCGGATAATGAATTTCATATATATTAATAATTTATATAATTTAAACTAATAACAATAATAAGGGAGTGGATAAAAAAATTTTTGTCTTTTTCTTTTCTTATGTTAGTGAAAAATATATGTTGATATCTTTGTGGCTTTTTGGTGTGAAAAAAATAATAACAAGTGTAAAACTTTCCTAAAGACTTACTTATTCACAAGTTGTTATTTTTAATTCACAAGATAAGAACAAAGAACTAACAACTTTTCAACAGAAATTAATAGACAGATCCGGCAAATAATTGTTTTATGGACTCAATTTCTTGTTTAACTCTTTCGTTTTCTCTTTCTTTTATTTCTTTCTCTATTTTACTATAAGCATGCATAGCGGTAGTGTGGTCTCTTCCACCAAGTTCTTGACCAATAGTTGGATAAGAAGTGTTTAATTCTTCTCTGATTAGATAAATAGCAATTTGTCTTGGCCACACCAATTCTTTTTTTCGACTAGAACCAATAATGTCTTTGTAGGAAATGTCGTAGAATTTTGCAACGCTTTCAATTATTTCTTTTGGAGTTAAAGATTTTAATTGGATGTTGGTTATTAAATCACTTAATACTTCTTTAACACTTCTAATAGTTGGGGTAATATTTTTTAATTGATGATGAACAATCACCCGATTAAGTGCCCCTTCAAGTTCGCGAATATTATTTTGAATATGATTAGCAATAAAAGATAAGACTTCTTTTTCTAGAGGAAATCCTTTTTCTTCAGCTTTTCTTTCGAGAATTGCTAATTTGGTTTCAATATCTGGTTTTCCCACATCAGCCACCATTCCAGATTCAAAACGTGAGATTAGGCGCTTTTCAATTGCGGGGATTGATTTTGGTGGACGATCAGAAGTGAGAATAATTTGTTTATTTGCTTGCTGTAATTCGTTAAAGGTATGAAAAAATTCCTCTTGAGTTCCATCTTTTCCGCCCATAAATTGAACATCATCAACTAAAAGTAAATCCACATTTCGATAAAGATTTTTGAAATCTTTACCCTTTCCAGTCTGTACAGCTTGAATATAGTTGTTAGTGAATTTTTCACTGGTAGTATATAAAATTTTACCAGTGAATTTTGAAGCTTCATTGCCAATTGCTTGTAAGAGATGAGTTTTTCCTAGACCAACACCACCATAAATAAATAATGGGTTATAAGCTTTGCCCAAATTTCTAACCACTGCCTGACAAGCAGCATAGGCTAGTTCGTTATTTTTTCCAACAACAAAATTTTCAAAAACATATTTTGGATTTAAACCAAAACGATTATAAACATTTTTTATGGAATAATTTTCTTTTGAGCTTTCTTCTATATTTGCTGGATTGTTAGCAGGGGTAGATATTGATACTTGAGGAGTATTTTGGTTAAGGGCTTGTTTTTTGTTTTCTAATCGGTAATCTATTTTGTCTATTTTTTGTTGAGTAACTTTTTCCAGAGCACCAAGAATATTTCGGTGATACTTTTCTTCCAACCATTTTTTTACAAAAGCATTTGGAACACCAACCACAACCAGTTCTCCAGAGAATGAAGAAATAAAAGTGTCTTTAAACCAGGTGACGAAATTTGCTTTAGAGAGGCTAATCTCCATTTCGCCTAAAACTGCTTGCCAGATTTGTTCGTTGGTCATAATTCTTTCTTTATTAATATAAAGTTATTATATTCAATTAGCTACTTTTCCACAAGCTAATTTTTTAAAAAACTGTTAAAAACCTGTTGATAAATAGTTAATAACTTTTTCTGTGGATAACATTGACCTCTTTAAATAAAGATGCTAATGTTAAACCAGGCAAAAATTTTGCTGAATTTTTATTCATTATATATAGATTATGTCCACCAAGAGAACCTATCAGCCGAATAAACGTCGTGCCCAGAAAAAACATGGCTTCATGAAAAGAATGTCTACTGAAGATGGCCGCAATGTCTTAAAAGCTCGCCGTGATAAAGGACGAAAAGTACTATCTAAATAATAAGATAAATTAACGAATGCTCAACCAAAGCCTTCGATTAAACAAAAATAAAGAGTTTGACCAAGTCTTCCAAGCTGGCCATTCTTTTTTTGGTATTTTTTTGGGAATTAAGATAATTAAAAATGAAAAAAATACCAATAAATTTGGAGTTTTGGTTGGTTTAAAAATTAGTAAATCGGCAGTTAAAAGAAATTTAGTTAAAAAAAGAATAAAATCAGTCTTAGAAAAAGAAAACAAAAATCTAAAACAAGGCTATAATATAGTAGTAATTACCAAGCCAGAAATTATTAATCAAAATTATCAAGAAATTAAAGAAGAAATTTCACGAGGTTTGAATAAATTAAAATTATATGTTTAAATCTTGGCGTTATCTGCCGCGTCATGTCGCGGTAACGGTAATTAAGTTTTATCAAAAAACTCTTTCTTTTGATCATGGTCCAATGAAACATCTATATCCTTTGGGTTTTTGTCGGTTTAATCCTTCTTGTTCAGAGTATAGTATTCAAGCAATAGAAAAATATGGTATATTCAAAGGAGGTCTCAAAGCCTGTTGGCGCATCTTGCGCTGTAATCCTTTTAACAAAGGGGGTAATGACCCCCTAATTTAATTTTTATGATGTATTTATTTCAAGAAATTTTTTATCGTCCAATCCTCAGTTTTTTGGTGTTTCTTTATAACATTATTCCTGGGCACGATCTTGGTGTGGCAATTATTTTGCTGACAATCGTTATTAAATTAATTCTTCATCCTTTATCTCTAAAATCTCTAAAATCTCAAAAAGAGCTGCAAGAAATTCAGCCAAAAATTAATGCTCTCAAGGAAGAACATAAAGATAACAAGGAGGCCTTGGCAAAGGCAACAATGGATTTGTATAAAGAACATAAAATTAATCCATTTTCTTCTTGTTTGCCTCTATTAATTCAATTGCCGTTTTTATTGGCTGTTTATCAGGTTTTTAGAGACGGCTTGGCTAGTCGTTTAAGTTTGGTTTATCCTTTTATTTATCAACCAGAAACTATCAATGCTTTTTCTTTTGGTTTTTTGGACTTATCAAAGCCAAATATTGTTTTGGCTGTTTTGGCTGGTCTTGCTCAGTTTTGGCAAGCAAAAACAATGATGGCAAAACAACCAAAAGCAGTTGAAACAAATTCCAAACAACCAGACATCTCAACTATGATGAGCAAACAAATGCTTTATTTGATGCCAGCAATCACTATTTTTATTGGTATTAGCCTTCCAGGCGGTCTTACTCTTTATTGGTTTGTTCTTACCTTATTAACTGCTTTACAACAATGGTATATGTTTAAAAATAAAAGTTAATTTATTGTTTTGGATAATAAAAAAACCTCCTAAATGGAGGTTTTTTGTTTTTTATTTATTCAAAGGAACGGTCTTTGCCAACAATAACTTCCAGGCCGCCGGGGATTACACCTAATTCAACTGGGGTTTTTATTTCTACAGAATTATCCAAATACAAAGTTTGTCCCTTGCTAATTATTTTTAAATTTTTGACCGACAAAAAAGATTCATCCCGACTTTTTGTTTTAATGTGGACATCCAGCTTTCCATCATTTGGTTTTGGAATCTTATTTCCAATAATATTAGAGTTTTTACTCAGGTTAATAATAGAAATAATTCCTTTTTCTTTAACCTCTATTGTATAGTTATCGATTTCTAGAATAGTATTTTCTGCCTCCATTTCTGCTTTTTCAATAAAATAATTTCTACCAGCAACACCAATATCAATTTTTTTTATTCTTCTCGCTAATAAAATATTGCAAGCCTCTTCTTCTTTTTTTATTCCCAAAGCATTAGCGATAGAATTATCTTCTTTACTAATTGGAATTACAAAAAATAAAGTTTTTTGAGGAATAAAACTTAAAGCTTGGTGTTCAATTACGGCCGCCGTAGTCTTGAAAACGGTTTCGTTATTTCCAACAGCAATAATAGTTTTGGCACCATTTTTTATTTCATTTTCAACGGCGTCATGAATATTTTTTATGGCGCCCAAACGAACGATCTTGCCATTCAAGCCAAGGTCGGTTAATTTTATTTCTAGGCGATTAATTGCTCGATTATATTTTGATTTATTTAAAAAATCATCGTAAATATAGACATTCATAGAATTCTTTAATAAAGAATTTTTATTTTTTTATTATTCTTTTGCAGCTACCGCTTCTATAATTTCTTCTTTACTGATTTTTTTGCGCACCACTTCAGTGTCTGATTTCACAGTTAGCTGTCCGTTAATAATTGCCCCATGCTCAACGGAGATTTGTGAATATTCAACATCACCAAAAATTTTTGCAGTAGCACCAAGAGATAAATATTTTTTCACTTTTATTTGTCCATAAACCTCACCATTAATGATTGCGTCTTGAGCTTCAATGTCAGCTACTATTTTTGCTTTTTCACCGATAAAAAGGCTGGCATTTGTTTTTAGGGATCCTTCAAGATGACCCTCGATCACAATATTTCCTTGGCCATGGAAATTTCCTTTTACTTTAATTGATCCACCGATAATAGTTTCGGCGTCTTTGAATTTTTCAGAACGATTGTCTTTGTTGAACATATAATTTTAATTATTTTATTATTTTTCTATGTTTCTTTTATTTTAAGCTTATTTTCGGTATTGGTAAAGGGGTTATTTTAAAATCAGGACAAAAAATCTTGTCAAAGAGGATATTATCCTGTAAAATTATATAAGTGCTTTTTTGTTGGGATTTTTAGGGTCAAAAACTTAGGAAGTCCCTGTAGTTTAATGGATAAAACAAGAGCCTCCTAAGTTCTAGATCCAGGTTCGATTCCTGGTGGGGACACAATAAAAAAGTATTTTTGTCAAGTTTATATAGTAATTGTTCTTTATGGAACTATTGGGCCATTAGCTCACTTGGTAGAGCGCTTCCATGGCATGGAAGAGGTAAAGGGTTCGAATCCCTTATGGTCCACAATCGAAAAGGCATCTGAGTTTGATGCCTTTTTCCATAATTTAAAAGCAACACTAACTAAAGTCCACAAATTCTTGGACTTATCTCAAAAATATGTATGACACAATAATTATCGGTTCTGGCCCAGCCGGAATGACTGCCGGTATTTTTGCTGCCAGGAGAGAAATGAAGGCAATAATCATCGGTAAAGATCTTGGTGGGCAAATGGTTTGGGCTGGTGAAATAGAAAATTATCCAGGAATCAAAAAAATTAGCGGATTTGAATTAATTCAAAACTTTCAAGAACAAGTAGCTTCTTTTGGGGTAGAAATAAAAAGTGCTGAAGTGCAAAAAATTGAAAAAACCGACAATAACACCTTTTTGGTTTATTCCGGTACAGAAATTTTTGAAGGAAAGACAGTAATCATTGCCATGGGTCTTTCTCCTCGTCGTTTAGCGATTAAGGGAGAGGAAGAATTTGTTGGTAAAGGGGTTTCTTATTGTGCTAATTGTGATGCACCATTTTTTAGAAATAAAAAAGTGGCGGTTGTTGGTAGTGGTAATTCCGCCTTCGATGCTGCCGAAGTGCTTTCCAAAATTGCAAGCGAAGTCAGTTTGATTATGAGAACGGAAGAAACTGGTGCTTTTGATTCTTTGGTTGAAACAGTAAAAAACAAGACTAATGTAAAAATTTATTTAAATTCAGAAATCAAAGAAATTGTTGGCGAAAAGAGTGTTAACACAATTAATTGCGCTAATATTAAAGAAAAAACAGAGTTTAATATTGAGGTTGACGGTGTTTTTGTGGAAATTGGTCGAATTGCTAGTACTGATTTGGTGGAAAATTTTGTTGATCGAACTAGTCGTGGTCAAATTATTACCAATAATCGTTGTGAAACAAAAACACCAGGAGTTTTTGCCGCCGGAGATGTTAGTAGTCTAAGCGAATTTAAACAAATTTCAGTTGCGGTTGGTCAAGCAACAATTGCCGCCCTCTCTGCCTACCAGTATTTACAAAAAGAAAACAAATAAAAGTTTTCCAAAAGACGCCTTCTTTGGCGCCTTTTTTATTAAGCAAAAAAAAGGTATAATTAAGTTAAATATTAAATAAATTATGAATAATAAAAAAATTAACTTGATAGCTGTAGATATGGGTTACGGACATCAGCGAGCGGCATACCCTCTTCTGGACTTGGCTGGTGGGGAAAGTTTGACTTTGAATAACTATGAAGGCATTCCTGGCTGGGAAAAAGATTATTGGATCAATAACTTAAAGTCTTATGAAAAAATTTCTCGTTTTAAAAAGGTTCCTTTTTTAGGAGGGGTGGTTTTTTCAGTTATGGATTATTTTCAGAAAATTTTACCACTATATCCTTTTCGAGACTTATCTCGCCCAACTTTTCAGCAAAAATATTTCTATTCTTTTATTAAAAAAGGTTTAGGAAAAGATTTGGTGGACAAATTAAATCCGGAAAAACTTCCTTTTGTCACAACCTTTTTTGTTGCAGCACAAGCAGCGGAGTATCATAACTATCAAGGAGAAATTTATTGTATTATTTGTGACACCGATGCTTCTCGAGCCTGGGCGCCCTTGAATCCGAAAAACAGCAAAATAAAATATTTTGTTCCTAGCGAAAAAGTAAAAAAAAGATTTTTGATGTATGGTTTGCCGGAAAATAACCTCATAGTTACCGGTTTTCCTTTGCCAAAAGAAAATATTGGCACCCAAAAAGAAATTTTAAAATCCGATTTGTTAAGCCGAATAAATAACCTTGATCCGCAAAAAGAATATCAATCAGAATACAGAGGTATATTAGATGATGAATTTTTAAATATTGAAAAAAAGCCAGATAGACCACTAACCATCACCTTTGCTGTTGGCGGTGCGGGCGCTCAAAAAGAAATTGGTGTAACCATTATTAAAAAATTATCCGAACAAATTAAAAGTAAAAAATTAATTGTTAATCTGGTTGCTGGCAGTCGTTCAGAAGTTAAAGATTATTTTTTTGAAGAAATTAAAAATTTAGAAATAGTTGAAGGAGTAAACGTTGTTTTTAATACTAATAAAACTGAATATTTCAAAGAATTCAATCAAGTCCTAAGAATAACCGATATTTTATGGACCAAGCCATCGGAACTTTCTTTTTATTCTGGTCTTGGTTTGCCGATAATGATTTCTTCCCCGGTTGGTTCGCAGGAAGATTTTAATCGTGATTGGTTAATTTCGGTGGGCGGTGGAATTGATAGTCCTTCACCAGAGTTTGTTGATCAGTGGTTGCCGCCAATGTTAGCATCTGGTAGATTGGCACGAGCAGCAATGGACGGTTATTTGAATGCCGAACAAATGGGAACTTATAATATAGAAAAATATTTTCATAAAAACTAAATTATAATTTACTTATGTCTTGGATTTTTGTTGCTCTCTTGGCCTATTTATTTTTAGTGATTGCCAATCTTTTCGATAAATTTTTAATCGATAATGTTTTACCAAGCAGTAAAGCCTATACTTTTATTGCTTGCTTGCTCGGTGGTTTGGTTTTTCTAGCCGCACCATGGTTTTTGCAGTGGCCGGGATTTTTTTGGTTTTTTATTAATATTTTTTCTGGAGGAATTTTTGTGGCAGCACTCCTAACTCTCTATGAATCTCTTCGTCGCGGCGAAGCTTCTAGGGTTTTAGTTTTGGTTGGTGGATTAACACCAGTTTTTTCGGTTGTATTTTCTATTCTGTTTTTTAAGGAACATTATACTTTTTCGCAATGGGTAGGAATTGTTTGCTTAATTTTGGGGGCAATTATTATCGCTTTTCTTCCCCGAAAAAGAAATTGGTTGTCGCGAGTGATGAATAAACTAAAAATAAGACAAGGTGTAAAAACCAACTCTTTAATTTTTGCAATTACTTCCGCCTTTTTTTATTCAGTTTATTTTTTAATGACAAAATATGCTTATTCTGTCCAGTCATTCACAAGCGCTTTTTTGTGGAGCCGATTAGGTGCAGTAATTTTTGTTCTGTTTTTTTTAATTAATATAAAAAACAGAAAAGAAATATTAAAAATTTTTAAGAAGCCAAACAAAAACAACAAATTTTTAGTTGTTGTTGGTCAGTTTTTTGGTGCTTCTGGTTTTGTTCTTCAGAATTATGCAATATTTTTAGGGTCAGTAGCTCTGGTTAATGCTGCTCAAGGGGTGCAGTATGCTTTGCTTTTAATTATCAGCACCGTCTTAGCTTTGATATCGCCAAAACTATTAAAAGAAACATTCTCTTGGAGAATTTTCTTGCAGAAATTATTTGCAGTTTTAGTTATTGGTGTCGGTTTATATTTTATTATGATTTAATATGCTAAAAGATAATTGGAAAAAGATAAAAGATTTTGAAAAAAGCCCAATTGTTATTGGTTGGCATATTTTTTTAATTTTATTATTTTTGATTTTGTTTTATTTTTTTAAAATTGCTGACAATTATCCAAGTAAACAAGATCTAAAACACGAGCAAGATTTTTTTGGTGTCACTTTTTCAAAAAAGTATTGTGAAGATCTTGGTTTGGATTGGAAAGAGGTTTATTTGGCGACCATCGATGAATTAAAAGTCAAAGAAATACGTTTACCGATATATTGGGATGAAATTGAAAAAACAAAAAATGTTTATGACTTTTCTGATTATGACTACATTATTCAAGAAGGCGAAAAAAGAGATGTAAAGTTTATTGTTAATTTAGGTTGGCGCTTGCCTCGCTGGCCAGAATGTCACGCTCCAGCATGGGCGACAAATAAAACTTTGGAATTTTCAAAAATTGAAGCTGTCAAAATGATTCAAGAGGCAGTAGCTCACTATAAAGATAATCAATCAATAATAATTTGGCAATTAGAAAATGAACCATTCTTTGATGCTTTTGGTGTTTGTCCAGATAGTGATGAGGAATTTTTCAAGAAAGAACTGGCGGCCATAAAAGCCATAGATGATCGTCCAGTCTTGGTTTCTGCTAGTGGTGAATTAAGTTTTTGGAAAAAAGAAGCAAAATATGGCGATCTTTTTGGTACCACTCTTTATCGGGTTGTGTGGGGTAAATTTACTGGTTATATCCGCTACCCTTTTCCTTCTTGGTTTTATGGAGCAAAAGCCAAATTGGCTGGCATAAAACAAGAAAATGCATATATTGTAGAACTTCAAGCTGAGCCTTGGGTGCCAAGTGGAAAAATTATTTATCTTTCCCCAGAAGAAGAAAAGAAATCATTCAGCATTGAACAATTCCGGGCAAATCTGCAGTATTCTATTGATACCAAATTTAGCAAAAGCTATCTTTGGGGTGTTGAGTGGTGGTACCATAAGCACTTAAACGGTGATAGTAGATATTGGGATTTAGCTAAAACTATATTTTAGTTTTTTCAAATTATTATGTTGTCAATTATTATTCCAACCCTAAACGAAGAAAAATTTCTTCCTCGCTTGATACAATCAATTAGAAAACAAAATTTTTCAGACTATGAAATAATTGTTTCTGATGCTAATTCTAGCGACCAAACCAAAGAAATTGCCTTGCAAAACAACTGTAATTTTATTGTTGATGTTGATGACAACCATCATCACCCAGCTTGGCAAAGAAACAATGGAGCAAAAGCAGCCTGCGGAGATGTTCTTTTGTTTTTGGACGCCGATACTGTTCTACAAGAAGATTTTTTGGAAAAAGTCATGAAAGAATTTAATTCAAAAAAATTATCTGGTGCTGGTTTTTATTTTAAATTTAATCCTAACAAATTTAGCTATCGTATTTTTGCTTTTTTATATAATTTTTTCTGTTTTTTTAGGCAGTATTTTTCACCAATTTCTATTGGTGCAGGAATAGTTGCCAAAAAAGAGTTTCATGACTTGATTGGTGGTTTTGACCACACTCTTTGTTTGGCGGAAGATTATGATTATTGCCAAAGAATTGGAAAAAAAGGAAAATTTAGAATTATTACTTCTTGCCGACTTCTATATTCTTCTCGAAGAATTGAAAAAGATGGTTTTTTTAAGGTTGGGTTAGCTTGGACTAGGATGGCTTTCTATACTTTTTTTAATAGAAAAATAAAAAATTTAAAAATAAAATATGATTTTGGAAAATTTTAAATTGAGCAATTTATTTAAAAAACCAGAAAATATTTTACGAGTATTTTTAGCTCTGGTTTTTTTATCTGCTGGAATTTTTAGAGTTATTAATCCCGAAATTGCAAAATTAGAATTTTTTTATCTTAAACTTCCAGAAAATCTTTCTATTTTAACAACCATCTTTGAAATCATTACTGGTTTGGGATTACTCTTTAATAAGGGGACCAAGCTTGTTTATGGAGCACTTATTGCTTTTCTGATGTTTGTTTTGAGCTGGGCGCTGGCAATAGACGGAAAGAATCTTCTCGCTTCTTCTGATGAATTATTTATTTTTAACCTTAACCCAACAGACCTATTTTTGCACTTTGTATTTTTATTGTTAGCCCTTGTTTTAATAATTAAGAAAAAATAAATCCAATACAAAAAAACACCCGTTATGGGTGTTTTTTTGTATTGGAGCGGGTAAGGGGAATCGAACCCCTCTCCTCAGCTTGGAAGGCTGATGTAATAGCCACTATACAATACCCGCCTAATAAGTGTCTTTAAGCATTTTAGCTAACAGAAAGCTTTTAGTCAATTATTTGCTATTTTGTGTCTTTTAGCCAAAATAATACTGGGAAAGCTAAACACATCAAAAAAGCGCCAATCAAAAATAAAACATTCAAGGAAGAAAATAACAGAGTTAGTGCTCCTAGAGAAGAACCAAAAATATAACCAAGCGGTCCAGTAGCACGAAAAAGATTGATATAGTCAACATCTTTGGCGTCAACAGTTTTGAAAAAATAAGATTCCCTCATTGCTTCCACTAAAGCCGCCCCGACCCTGCTAAAAAAGAGAATTCCCGCCCAAAGCCAAAAACTTGTTGAAGTTACTGAGTAAAAAAAGATCAAAGAAAGAGAAATAATAATAAAGCCGAGAATCATAATCTCTTTTTCTCCAATATAACGATCGGCAATAATTCCAGCGGGAATTTGAAAAATAATAAAAGGAATTAGCATTAAAGAAAACATTGTTCCTAGAGAATCCCAATCAAAGCCAATGTTTTGATTCAAATAAACTGGCAAAAAAACAACAGCCAAACTATAAAAAACACTCAGCAGAAAAGCCAAGAAAAAAATAGAACGCAATTTGCTAATTTTAAAGATGTTTTTTATGGTTTTGATTGTCCCTAAATCGCTATACTTTGTTTTGTCTGCCAAATTGTCTTTTTGAAACATGAAGAAGAAGGCAAATGTCATCAAACAAAAAAGAGAGGCGGCATAAGTTATTTCAAATCCTCCAGCAGCAATCAAGAGTCCAGCGATAAAAGGAGAAACAATCCAGCCAAGATTAACGGCAGTAAAGTAAGTGGTGTGAATTTTTCCTGATGATCCATTGCAACAAAAACTTTCTACAAAAACATCCATATTAATAGCAATCAAGGCAACGCAAATACTCATTAAGCCAAAAAAGAAAAACATTATCCAGGGATTACTTGGCGCAAAAGTTAAACCAATCAAAGAAAGAGCATAAAGAAAAATAACCCTTCTAGTGCTGCGGAAATTTTTTATTTTTTTAATTAGTCCTGGAAAAAAAAGAATAGAAAAAAAAGTTAGAACATTCGCCAGTAAGAAAAAAGTGGAAACAAGAGGCAAGCCGACTGTTGAAGATAAAAAACTAGATTGGCTATAAGCTGGAATAGCCGCTGCCATGGAAATAATAAAACCGAAAAAATATAGAATAAATAGTTTTTTTTGGTGATTTTTCTGTTTCGGAAGTTTTTTAGTCATGTGATTTTTGGTTTAGTGATTTATAGAGCATTATTCCGCCGCCGGTAATAAATAGTAGACTGATAATTTGCGGCCAGCGAAGTCCTAATAACTCAGGGGTGGCATCTATTTTGATAAATTCTAGAAAAAAACGAATTAACCCGTAACCTAGAAAATAGATGGCGATAATGGTTAAGTTTTTTGCTTTTTTGTAATGAGAAATAATAAGAATAATAAATAAAATCAAGCAAAAAAAACTCTCATAAAAAAAAGTTGGCTGAAAATAAGAAAATTGCAAATAATCAAGCGGTCTATTTTCTGGAGAAATAAATATTCCCCAAGGAAAATTGGTTGGCAGACCAAAAAGCTCTTGATTGAAATAATTTCCCCAGCGTCCAATTGCCTGACCAAGAGCAAGTCCAGGAACAACAATAGCAATTATTTCGCTTTTCTTGATTTGATGTCTTTTTGAAAATATTATCAAGGCAATCAGGGCGCCAATAATGGCACCGTGAATTGCTAATCCACCATGCCAAAATTTTAACAATTCGCCAGGATTACTAAAATAGTAATCAAAATTCAAAAACCATTCGTAGATTCTAGCCCCAAGCAAGCCACTAGCTATCAACCAAAAAGACAAATCATCAAATAGGACAGAATTTAAAAGCCTTCTTTTCCAAAAATAGCGGGAAACCGCCATTGCTAAAATAATACCCGTTACCACTAAAAGGCCATACCAATAAATTTTTATCCAGGAAAAAGAAAAAAATACAGCCTGAGGTGCAAATTGGTGAAAGAAAGTGATCATAATCAAATGGTGCGGACGGAGGGACTCGAACCCTCATGAGTTGCCTCGCTAGCTCCTAAGGCTAGTGCGTCTACCAGTTTCGCCACGTCCGCTTTTTACTTTCGTTATTATAATAACATCTTTATTTTTTAAAATCAAAAAAAATATCCATCAAGATTTGACAGATATTTTTTTATTTCAATTTGAAAACTATTTTATTCTAAAACTTCAATTTTTGCGACCTTAATTCCAAATTTAATTGCCGCTGAGCGATCTTTAAACCAAACATCAACACGATTGGCGTGGCGGGCATTCATTCGATCTCGAACCACAAAAATTCGATCACCAAACAATTCTGGAATACGAACTTTTGTTCCCATTTTCAAGAAATTAGCAGCAATTGTGTCTTCTACTCCGTGTTTACAAACGTTAAAACCATTCGCGGTAATACAAGGGGAGTCGTCGGTTTGTCCAACCTCTGAATTGTAGGCAGTCATGGTGTGAACACTAGTTCTAACTACTTTTAATTCCGGTTTGGCTAATAACTTCTCTGGGCCGACAATAATTGGCGCAATTTCTTCTTTTTTTATTTCGGTAAGAGAAATAATGTCGCTTTGGTTATTGTGGGAAGCTTCTGCCTCC
The DNA here is from genome assembly GCA_964495615.1 of uncultured Gammaproteobacteria bacterium. GTDB lineage: Bacteria > Patescibacteriota > Patescibacteriia > Patescibacteriales > UBA12465 > CAINDR01. The sequence continues at coordinate 33,027 of CAZBVX010000002.1, forward strand.
TTCACGGCTTCGTCAGCCAAAACTGGCATTGGAAACAAGATAAATTGAAAAATAAGAGCGACCAATAAAAAGGTCAAAATTTTTGTTCCTAAATTTTTTACTCTGGGGAGAGGAATGATTCCTCCGATTGGATTGATAGTTATTTTCATAAAGTTATTTTTGTTCAAATAAAAAATTCCTACATTAATCATTAAAAGTGCAGGAATTTTTATCGACCCTATATAGTAGCACTATTGTAAATTTAGGTCAATAGTGTCCTGGGGATAACTATTGACAAAACAATATTTATATGATATCATTTTAATACCTAAATTGAGAGATCGTAGCAAATTTCAAAAATTTAGCCAAAAATAAAGAAAATAATGTAAATTAACAAAAAAATAAACCCAGAAATGAAAAGATTATTGATTTTTTTAGCGGTTGTAGCGATGATAATCGTTCCTGCTATTAGTTTTGGACAATTAACCAAACAAGACTATGAACAATTAAGAATTATTGAAGGAGGTATTACTACCAAAAAACTGAACGTTAAACAGTTGCAAGAAAAAGTTTCCTACCTTTCATTACTAGAAGATGAAATAAATAATTTGCAATTGGTTGATAGTGTTGGCACCTTGACCAAAAAACAAGAGAAGAGACTGGAAGATTGTCTTTTTGCAAGAGAAAAATTTTTAATTGAAAATCCTTATCTTAAAGAAAAATTAGCAGAAGAAACTCTCAAATTGGAAGTTTTAGAAGAAAAGAAGGAAAAAATTAAAATGTATGCCGCAACAAACAACGATATCCCAGAAGAACCAGGTTATTATCAAGGAAGAAGGCTCAAAAGGGGTATGGAACTAAAAAATCTATCTCTTAATATCAAAGAGAAAGAATCAAAAGTTAACTTTAACAATCGAGTTAGAGAATTGGCTCTAAAAAAATTGGAAGGAAGTGTCGATGACCCTCCTTTTGTGATGCTTTTGGTTAATTATTCAAAAACAAACGATCGACAATTCGTTTTGAAGAGTGAAATCACTGACGAAACCACCTCCTACTGTTTGAAGCCAGGAGAAACTTTGGAACTCAGAGTTCTTCCAGGTAAATATTTCTGTGATATCACTGACATGACGAGCGGGAAAGTTATTAGAGGAAATTTTGCTAAAGTGGGAATAAGAACTCATTTTATTGAAAACAAAGAAGTAAATGCTTACTTCTATGCTCCAAAATATTTCTAATAAAATCAAGTCAACAAAATCAAAAGGACATTGTAAACACAATGTCCTTTTTTCTTTGATATTTTTTTGTTTTGATTAGCCGCTACCAAGATTAGCATTGATTTCTTCATTTGGTGTTGGGGTGGCCCCACTAAAGAAGGTCATCTGACTGAAGACAAAATAGGTTATGCCATAAGAAGCCAAAATAATAACTAGACCAATAATTGCGGTCTTGATAGTTGCTTTGGCTTTTTTTATATCATCAGAATCACCACTAGCGGTCATCCATTTGAAGCCTGCGTAGATTAGAAGGGCTAGGAAAATAACTGCCAATAAACTCAGAATAGCCACAATCACAGTGCGAACGACACCCAAAAGATCGGTGTTGGTGTCATAGCCAGCAGAATTGTTGAATTGTTCGGCATTATCGTTGATTTTGTTTCTAACTTCTGGACTAAGAATTCCGGCATTTGCTAGTGGCGCAAAAAGAAAAATGGAAACAAAAAACAAGGAAAATAAAATCTTTTTCATATATTTAGATAATATAAGCAGCGATAAATCTCCAGATAGCGTAGGCGGAGATGGTTATTACCAAACCAATTACAGAGGTTCTGATCGTAAGTTTTGCTTTTTTAACATCATCAGAATCACCAGCAGCGGTCATCCAGTTGAAGCCGGCATAAACCAATAAACAAATAAAAATTATTCCCAACAGGCCGAGAATAATAGAGATGAATTGGCCGGCATAAGTCATCAAAGAGCTAGGATCAGCAGTTTCATAGGAAGATTCAGCTACTTTTTGCATTTTTTGCAGGGGGCTATTTTCGGAAGTAGTGGTAGCAGCAAAAACAAAATAAGGAAGGCTTAATAAAAGAGAGAGAAAAAGTAAAAGTAATAATTGTTTAACCTTTTTGTTCATATTAAATATTTCTTAGTTTGTCTTGTAAAATACTTTGGACCACGAAAGCGCTAATTGCATAAGCCAAAACTACAATAATTAAACCAATAACTGAATTTTTGATAATTTTTTTTGCTTTTTTTACTTTATCTGCTTCATCGGTGGCAGTCATCCAAATGAAACCGCCATAGATAACAAAGCAAAGAAACAAAACACCAAGAAATTGCAAAATAGTTTGAATAGTATTACCAATAAAAATCTCCGGCTGAATTTCTCCGCTAGTGTTGTAGCCGCTTTTGAGGGCAAAATTTCCTGCTTTATTAAAAGCATTGCTGAGGTTGGCCATAAATTTAATTCAAATAACCAGTCGCAAAAGTGCTGACCACAAAGTAACTAATAACGTAAGCAAGAGCTACAATAGCCAAACCGATAACTGAGTTGATTAGAATGTCTTTGGCTTTTTCTACGGTTTTTTCGTTTCCTTGGGAAGTCATCCAGAGAATCCCGGCATAAATTGCTAAAATCAAAAATATTACCCCCAAAAAAGACAAAACATAAGTTATTCCTTTGGCGATTGCGTTTTCCGGATTAAAAATATTATTGGTTGAATAACCAAGCTTGTCAGCAGCTTTTTTTAGACCGCTATTTTCTTCAAAATTATAGGCTGCCTGAGCAGTTTTGGTGAAAAAATTAAGCATTTAGGGAGTAATTGAGGTTTGTCCAGAAGAGGTGCTGGAGTTGGTTAGGGTATTACCAATATAGGCGGTGATGGCGTAGGCAAAAATAACAATTACCAAACCAATAATGCCATTGATTAAGATTCCTTTGGCTTTTTTTATTTGATCATTATTTCCTTGGGAAGTCATCCAGAGAATGCCGCCATAAATCATTAAAATCAAAAAAGCAACACCAACAAAAGACAGAACGGTGCCGATAATTGAAGTTATTTTGTCTTCTGGATTGCTAATGCTTCTCAAAACAGTTCCAGCTGATCCTTTTTTGTCGGCTTCATTAAGGACTTTGTCTAAACCGCCATAGGCGTCATCGCTAGTGATTGCGGTTGCCTGAACAGGTAAGAAGGTGGGCGCCAAAAGAAAAGAAAGACCGAAAAAGCTAAATAAAATTAATGATTTTAATTTCATAAATTTTTGATTAAATACCAGCAATTGAATTGGAAAGTCTCATAACAACAAAACGAGTAAGGCCCCAGGCGGCCAAGATGATGATTAAGCCGATTACGCCAGCAATTATTAAATTTTTTGCTTTTTTAACGGTGTCTTGATTCCCCATGGAGGTCATCCACTTGAAGCCACCAACTAAAATAATCACCACCGCCGCCAAACCCAAAAAACCAATTACAAAATTGATAATTCTTACACTCATGTTTATTGGGTTTTCGCTAGACAAATTAACTTGAGCATTGTTGTTGGTTTTTAGGCCATAAGTGCCACCAATGCCAAAACCTTCATCAATCAAATCAGATGCCATTGCTATTGAAGGTAAAGCTAATAAGCAAAAAGCAAACAAAGAAAAGAAAATCTTTTTCATAATTTCAATTATATCGTTGTTCTGAAAGCAAGATTTACTTTCAAAACAACGACCCCCATCTGAGATGAGGATCGAGAAGTTTAACTAATTGTAGTTCCACCAATTGAATTGGCAAGAGTGGAAACAACGTAACGAGCGATACCCCAAGCGGCCAAGATGATAACCAAGCCGATCACGCCGGCGGTCATTAAGCTTTTTGCTTTTTTGATACTATCATCACTTCCCATTGCAGTCATCCACTTGAAGCCACCTACCAAGATGATTACTACCGCGATTAAGCCCAAAAACATCATTGCGGTGTTGATAAGGTTTGTTGCGGTGTTGATTGGGTCTGTGTTTGCAAGTTTGATGTTTGAACCAACTTTGTTAAGGCCCAAATCATCTGCTGTAGGAGCAGTAGCCAATGTTGTCATTGGTAAAACCAACAAAGACAAAGCAATTAACGAAAACAAGAATTTTGAGAATTTTTTCATAATTTCACCACCTCTCTAGATTTATTTTTTTTAGACACTTTCATTGTAGCATATCGGAAAAAACAAAACAAACAAATTAAGGGCTAATATTCGCTAGCCATTCCAGCCTAGCCGTTTTTCCTTTTGGAGTAAGAATAATCAAATCCAAACGAGTTTTTTCTGGCGATAAATGATTGTTTTGGCAATAAATTAACCTAGCCTTTTTCAGGGATTGTAGCTGAGTATTTTTTAAGGGTTGGTCATTTTTCAAATAATAACCAGTTTTTATTTCAAAAAATACAATATAACCATTTTTTCTGGCGATAATATCAATTTCGTAATTTTTAATTCGTAAATTGGTGGCAATTATTTGATGATTGTTTTTGATTAGCCAATTTTTTGCTGCCAATTCACCTCTTTTGCCCAATATTTTTTGGTGATTCATAAAAAACAAAAAAACAGGACGATTGCCTGTTTTTGGATGATACTTAATAAAAAATGTTTTTTGATTAAGGCAAGTATTTTTTGAATTCTTCTTCTTTTTTTGATTCTTGAATTTTTGTTGGTATTTTTTTGAATTCCTTAATCAAGAAAACAAGCCAAATAATCATCCCGACTATCCAAAAACCCAAGAAAAAACGGGCGGTGAAGAAAGGGATGATTTCGTAGTTGCAGAAAATCAAAGAAATTCCCAATAAAGCATTGGTGAAAGAAAAGTTAAAAATTTTCAACCACAAACCATTTTTTGTTCCTTGACGAGTTTTAAGAAAATAAGAAACAATACTGATGATTAATAAAATAGCGACAAAGGCGCCAAATATTTTGAAGGTTGAGGTGCTTAATGGTTCTGGTCTTAAGTTTAACCAATAACGCCATGAAATAAATCTTTCCATATTTTTTAGATTTTTTTGAAGATTAGACCATAATGCATTGGGCCGGCTTCAAATTCTTCAGTTAATTTTAGTCCTAGTTTTGGTGCTAAATTTTTTAAATTTTCTCGACTGATTCTTTTTTCCGGTTTTGGACCGAAAAGAAGATCGTGTTCTTTCCATTCAATAATTAATAATTTTCCGTCTCGTTTCAAGGTTCTGACTAATTCTTTGACAATATCGCTTCTTTTGGTGGCCTGATTCAGAGTGTTGATTAGAAGGGCAGCATTCAGGGTGCCTGCCTGGATTTTTGTTCCTTGCCAAAGCTCCAAATTGGTCCAAATAGTGGTGATTTGCGGTAAATTATCGGTTCTTTTTTTTCGATCAATCTCTTCTAGGTGGCTTTTTATGATATCGACGGCAAATATTTTTCCTTGTTTGCCAACTAGGCTTGCGCTAGGAAAAACAAAATGGCCGAATTGTCCGCAACCAGCTTCCAAAACTTGCCAGCCCTCGGTGATTCCTATTTTATGCAAAATAAGATTTATGTCAAACAAATTATTCATATTTTTATTCCACCAGTATTTGGCGGGTGATTATTTTTTCACGGCTATATTTTTTCTTGGCCTTAATGATAATAACATTAATTCCTTTTTTTAGGCTTATTTTTTGAGAAAAGTTATTTTGTTTATCCTTGGGGATTATTTCATCATTAATAGTTAAATCGGATTCCGCTTCAACATTTCCAGAGACAATAATGCTTTGTTCTTGAGAAATAAAATTTGTTGTCGGAGAATAAATGGTTAGACGCGGCGGGAAAAACATTTTCTTGAAATAAATCAAGAGATAAAAAACACAAAAAAGAATAACCAAAACGAAAGCAAGGCGGCGCAACAATTTGGGAAAAGAAATTAGTTGTTTTTTGCTAAGAACTTTTTTTTCAAAAGGATCACTGTGCTCAAATGATGGTCCGTTTTTTTTGAATTCTTGATAAATTTTTTCAACCGGTAGCTTTAATAATTTGGCGTATCTTTTGAGATATTTTTCAGCATAAAGCCCGCTCGGAATATTATTAAAACGTTCTTCTTCTAGAGCTTTAAGATAAATTATTCTGATTCTGGTTTTTTTTTCAGCATCCTCCAAGCGCCAACCAAATTTTTCGCGGGCGTTTTTTAGTTGCTTGCCAATACCGCAAGAAGCATTAATGTCTCTCAATAAAGAATGGTTCATGGAAATAAGGTACTAAATTTATCCCTTCATTAAATAAGGAGAATCACTCGGGGCAATAGTGGAAATAAAGAATTGTACTACTGTATAACTGACAAAAACAATGATCAAACCAACGATCGCCGCAACAATTATTTTTTTGGCATTTTTTACGGTGTTTGGATTTCCGGCGGAGGTTAAAAAAAGGACGCCACCGTAAATAAACATTGCAAAAGTCAGAACGCCAACTATTTGCAGAATAATATTAGAAAATTCAACTACCATTGCTTGAACGTCAGTTAATTGATAGTTGCCATTTTCATAAGCGCCTTCATTTTTTATTATTTGAAGTTTTGTTTCGGCTTTCACGGTAAGTGGAGAAATCAATAAAAAACTAAAAAGAAAGAAAGCGCTAAGAATTTTTTTTATTTTCATATAATTATTGTAAGGTTTGTTGAACCTGATTTGCCCCGAATTCTAAGACTTCTTGTAATTGTTCATAATTTTGAGCAGTATTAGTAATCATTTCACCAATTGCTATTTCCGCTCCTGCTGGATTTGTTCCGTGATACCAACTTTTAGCAGTTAAAACTTGTGAAACAAAAGGTTCTAGTGCGGCATCACTTTTTTGGAATTCAATCAATGATCTCAAAGCGGTTGGTTTTTTGGTTTTTGCTAAATAAGATTTGACCTGTTCTTCTTTGACGGCAAATTGAATAAAATCCCAAGCTTCATTTTGATATTTACTTTTTTTGGAAACAGTTTCTAGCCAGTAATTTGCAATGTTAACTTCTGGATTGCCAGAAATTTGCGGAAGCTTTACTACTGAAAAATTCATTTTTGGTGCACGAGCTTTGATGGTTGGCAAATCATAGGAATAACCGAAAGTCATGGCCAAGTTTCCACTAATAAACATATCAAGAGAGTTGGGCAAGGTTTCATTCCAGGAATAAACTTCTTTGATTGGATTGCTAAAATCAGTGAAAAAAATCAAGGCACCAAGACCAGGATTGTAGCCGGAGTTGGCTAATCTTTCAGGTATTTTATTGAAAACAACTCGATTATTTTCAATAATAGTGCTGCCATTTTGCATCATTAAAGCAATTAAAATATCGCTGAAGCGAGAAATATTTTTGCTGCTTCCCAGAGCCACTCCTGATTGAATAATTTCTCTTTTGGTGTTTTGTTTGGTTAGTTTTTTTACATTTTGTTGAAAAATTTGGTCCCAGTACATTGGTGGATTGGCAATACCAGCGCTGTTAAATAAATCTTTGTTGTAGAATAAGGCCAAGGTGTCGACTGA
>CAZBVX010000003.1:0-38751 GCA_964495615.1 uncultured Gammaproteobacteria bacterium
ATTAGATTCAAGCAAGCTGATCGCCGCCGCCATACTTATATTATTGGTAAATCTGGTGTTGGAAAATCAGTTTTGCAGGCCGATATGATTGTCCAGGATATTGAAAATGGCCACGGGGTTTGCGTTCTTGATCCGCACGGAGATTTGATTTCTGATATTCTTTCTCGAATTCCAACTCAAAGAGCAGAAGATGTGATTATTTTTTCACCAGCTGATACTCAGCGACCAATGGCGATGAATCTCTTGGAATACGATCCGCGCTACCCAGAACAAAAAACCTTTGTCATCAATGAATTGATTGGTATTTTTGACAAGCTATACGACTTAAAAGCTACTGGCGGTCCGATGTTTGAACAATACATGCGCAATGCGCTTTTGTTAATCATGGATGACCCGGAAAGCGGTTCGACTCTTTTGGAAATTCCAAAAGTTTTGGCCGATGAAAATTTCCGCAAAATGAAATTAGCAAAATGCAAAAATAGTACCGTGGTTGATTTTTGGAAAAAGGAGGCTGAAAAAGCTGGTGGCGATGCCGCTTTGGCTAACATTGTTCCTTATATTACCTCCAAACTAACTCCTTTTGTTTCTAATGACATCATGCGGCCAATTATCGGCCAACAAAAAAGCTCTTTCAATTTCCGAGATGCAATGGATAGTCAAAAAATTATCTTAATTGACATGCCAAAAGGCTTGATTGGTGAAAGTAATGCTTATCTTTTGGGGATGATTGTGGTTGGCAAGATTTTAATGGCCGCACTTTCTCGTACCGATTTACCAGCAGAGACACGCAAAGATTTCTTCTTATATATTGATGAATTCCAAAATTTTACCACCAATTCCATTTGCCAAATTCTTTCTGAGGCCAGAAAATATGGTTTGGGTTTAATTATTGGCCATCAATATATTGGTCAGTTAACAAAAAACAATAACACCGAAATCAAGGATGCTGTTTTTGGCAATGTTGGAACAATGATTGCTTTCAAAGTTGGTGTCGAAGATGCTGAATTTTTAGTCAAAGAATTTTCTCCAACATTTAACGAATATGATTTAGTAAACGTTCCAAAGGGAACTGCTTATCTAAAATTATTAGTCGACAACACTGCTTTACGCCCTTTTTCCCTCCAAACCATTTGGCCGATTCTTGGCAATGAAAGACCAGAAATGGGCGAAAAAATTCGTGCGCTTTCCCGCTTGAAATATGGTCAAGATCGCAGTATTGTGGAAGCAGAGATTGCCAGACGCACTTCAATAGTTTAAAATAAAGCCCTATGTCCACTATTTATCGCGACTATCGCCCACAAGATTTTTCACAAGTTTTTGGGCAAAACCACATCAAAATAACCATCAAAAATGAGTTAATTGCTAATCGAATCAGCGGAGCCTATCTTTTTTGCGGTCCGCGAGCAGTTGGCAAAACCACCCTGGCAAGAATTTTTGCCAAAGCTGTTAATTGCGAAGAGAGAAAATCAGAAGAAGCTGAACCTTGCAATCATTGTCCGTCTTGTATTAGTTCTAACGAAGGAAAAAATTTGGATGTCATCGAGATTGACGCGGCTTCAAACACTGGTGTGGACCATGTTCGTGAAAACATTATTGCTTCCGCTCGCTTGGCGCCCAATGGGCACAAATATAAAGTATTCATTATCGATGAAGTTCACATGCTCTCCACGGCAGCTTGGAATGCTTTATTAAAAATCATGGAAGAACCGCCGGCACATGTTCTATTTATTTTATGCACTACCGAAATTCACAAAGTTCCGCTCACAATAATTTCTCGCTGTGAACGTTTTGATTTCAAAAGAATTAGCTTGGCCGACACCGTTGAAAAACTAAAAAGAATCGTTGCCAAAGAAGGGATCGAGGCCGACGAAGAAATTCTTTCTGCAATTGCTCAGCAATCCGGGGGGCATTTGCGTGATGCAGAAAGTCTTTTAGGGCAAATAATTGCAATTAGTGGAAAAAAAATTGATCAAGAAAAAGCCGCTCTGGTCCTGCCAAAAAATAATGGTCGAGAAATTTTGGAATTATTAGAATGCTTGGCGAGAAAAGATAGCGCTCAAGCCCTACAACTAGTAAACGGCTTGCTGGATAGCGGAGTAAATATCAAAAATTTTATTGCTGAAGCGGTAGAATTGATTCGCAAACTTCTCCTAAACAAAGTTAGTCCTGGTTTGGCAGAAAATGTTGGTTTGGATTTTGGAGAAAACATTGAACTAAAAATTAATGAACTACAAAACAAACTAAGCCTGGAAAGAATTATTCGCTTTGCTTATCGTTTTAATTCTTTGGCTAGTGAACAAAAAAACGCTTTGATTATCCAACTACCTCTCGAATTGGCAATTATTGAATTGTGTCTAAGCTCAGAAGCACCAGTGATCACGCCAGTTGCTACACCGACACCAAAAACAGTAATAGCTGCGCCAAGCAAAAAAACAGAATCTGCCGAAATTTCAGAAACAAAAATTAACAAAGAAATCAGCGATGAAGAATTGGGAAAAAAATGGGTAGAATTTTTAATCAAAATAAAACATCTTAACCATTCACTTTCCTTTATTATGCAGAATTCTAAACCGGAAGGAGTAAAAGATGGTGTTTTAACTCTAGCCCTTAAATACAAGCTTCACAGTGATCGCATCAATCAGGTTGAAATAAAAAATTTAGTCGAACAAGCCCTGCAAGAAGTTTATGGTTCTGAAATAAAAATAAAAGTCCATCTTGATGAAAATTTAGTAGTTACCCCGCGCGATACTTCTGAACCAGAAATCAAAGAGGAAGAAAAAAGAGAAGAAGAAAAAAAACCAAAAGGCAGCGCCTTTATTAATAACTTTTTACAGAATTTTGGAGGAGAAATAATTAGCTAAAAATATGTTAGACCTAAAATTAATCAAAGAAGAAACCGAAAAAGTCCGCATCGCCTTACTCAAAAGGATGTCTCCGGAAAAATTGGATTTGGAATCAATCATCAAATTGGACGACTCTCGTCGCGCCATTCTCCAGTCAATGGAAGAAAAAAAAGGTGAAAGAAATAAATCCTCCAAAGAAAAACCAAATACTGAAACAATTACCCGCATGAAAGCCTTGGGTGAAGAAATAAAATTAGAAGAAGAAAAATTAAACAAGATCGAAGAAGAACTAAAAGAAAAAATTTCTGCCTTACCAAATCTTCCAGCAGATGATGTGGTGGCCGGCGACAAAGAAAATAATGAAGTTGTTTATACTTTTGGCGAAAAGCCGAAATTTAATTTTGAGCCGAAAGATCATGTTGAATTAGCCACCGAACTCGGCTTGATTGATTATTCTCGAGCCGCCAAAATGTCCGGTTCTGGATTCTGGATTTACAAAGGAGCTGGCGCTCAATTAGAATGGGCGATTCTGAATTATTTTACCGAACATCACAACAAACGAAACTACACCTTTATTTTGCCGCCATATCTTTTAAACGAAGCTTCGGCTTATGCTTCTGGGCACCTACCAAAATTTCGGGAAGATTTGTTTTGGACGGAAGACAAACTATGTTTGAATGCTACTTCTGAAATGATGTTAAACAACTATCATCGCGATGAAATTTTGCCAGCCGAAGAATTACCTTTGAAATATTATGCCTATTCCGCTTGTTTCCGCCGGGAAGCTGGTTCTTATCGTAAAGAAGAAAGGGGAATGATTCGCGGCCATCAATTCAACAAGATGGAAATGTTTCAATTCACCAAGCCAGAAAATTCTTGGCCGGCTTTTGATGAATTGCTAGATTCTGCCCGTGAATTACTTGAAGGACTGGGTTTGCACTTTCAGATTAGCAAATTAGCAGCTGGGGACTGCTCTTCAGCGATGGCAAAAACTGTTGATTTGGAAGTTTGGATCCCAAGCATGGAAATTTACAAAGAAGTTAGTTCAGTTTCTAATGCTCTAGACTACCAAGCTCGTCGTTCCAATATTCGCTTCAAAAACGCCGCAGGGAAGAATGATTTTGTCCACACCCTAAATGGCTCAGGTTTGGCCACTAGTCGTTTATTTCCGGCTATTTTGGAGCAATTTCAGACCGCTGAGGGCACAGTAAGGATTCCTGAAGCTTTACATAAATATTTACCTCAAGAACTCTGGGAATTAAAGAAAAAATAAACAAAAAATAAAAAAATAGCTGCTTTCTAGCAGCTTTTTTTGTAAGGTTGTTAATCTGTTGACATCGAGCAATCTTTGTGTTATTATTAATGGTTGAAATATTATTCTAACTTATGACAAAAAAGATAATTAAATCCTCAATTATTAGCCTTTTATCCCTGCTTTTTGCCTGGCAGCCGCTTTTTGCCTTGGCCAATAGTGAAGGAACACCAAAAATTGCTAATTATTTTTTGAAATATGAGATTAACGACCAGGAAGCAGAAGAGCTGGCTAAATGGGATTTTTTAATTTTGGATATGGAAAATCAGGTCAATAATCCTGAACAATTATTAAAAATCCGAGAACTAAATCCAAAAATAAAAATTGTTGCTTATATTACTTCTGAAGAAATTTTAGAGTATGTTAATAGTGGCTATGCGCCAATGCGAGCCGAATTGCGACAGGGAATCAAAGAAAATTATTGGCTCAAAGATCAAAACGGACACAAGCTTTCTTTTTGGTCCGGCACTCTAATGCTTGATGGTAGCAATTGCGGCGCCGATTCTTGGAATAGTTACTTGTCTAATTTTATTAATCAAAGAATCAAGACTTCTGGATATTGGGATGGAGTATTTTTGGATAATCTCTGGCCGGATATCTCCTGGTTCAACAACGGTAATATTGATCTCAATCGTGATGGCAAAAAAGATTCTGCTGCCGATTTGAATGCTAATTGGTTGAGGGGCTCGAAAAATTTGTTGTCCCAAATTCGTGCAAAGACCGGTAATAATTTTTTAATTGTTGCTAATGGTCAAGCCAACTCTAATTTTGAGAAAGACTTAAACGGCCGTTTAATGGAAAATTTTCCAGTATTGTTCAACAATAGCAGTTGGACCAACGCCATGAAATCTTATGCCTCATCAATTAGTTTACAAAAATCCCCCAAACTAACAGTTCTTAATTCTTACAATAAAAATCAGAATGATTATCGTAAATTTCGTTTCGGCTTAGCAAGCTCTTTGTTATCCGATGGTTATTATAGTTTTGATTACGATGTTAGCGATCATGGACAAGTTTGGTGGTATGACGAATATGACGCAGTTTTAGGCAATCCAGAAGGTGCGGCTTATAACTTATTAAATAAAAGGTCCACTGCTTGGCAATCTGGTTTGTGGCGCCGTGATTATGAAAATGGAATTGTGGTTGTTAATTCGACCAACAAAACACAAACCTATTCTTTCTATAAAGAAAACTTTGAAAAAATCCAAGGGATTCAAGATGTTGGCGTAAATAGCGGACAAAAAGTTAACTGGGTAAAATTAGTTCCTGGTGATGGCATTATTCTTTTAAAAAAGAATACGGAGATCAAGGGAAGTTCTTTCGTAAATGGAGATTTCGTTAGAGTTTTAAATGAAAGAAATCAAAACGTTCAAAATGGTTATTTTGCTTATTTGGACAGTGTTCCTGGTTCGGCTAATGTTCTAATCACTGATTTTAATGATGGTAAAGCCATGATTTATTCGGTTGGCGGAAAAATAATGATTAGCCGCCAAGGAAAAACCTTAAAAAATTTCCGAGCTTATTCTGATAATAATCCGAATAATGTTTCTTTGGCAGCCGCTAATTTGTTTGGCAATTCAGAAAAAGAATTAATTGTTGGTGCGGGAAAAGGGAATGAACCTTGGGTTAAGATTTTTGATCGCCAAGGAAAAGAATTAAAAAGATTTTATGCTTTTGATCGAGTATTCCGTGGCGGAGTAAATGTGGCAGTTGCTGATTTGGACGGAGATGGTAAAATAGAAATAATAGTAACTCCGGGAGTCGGCTTGAATCCAGAAGTAAGAATCTTTAGTAGTGATGGAAAATTAAAAAACAAATTTAATATTTTTGAACCAAAATTCCACGGTGGAGTAAGTGTCGCCGCTGGCGATGTTGATGGTGACGGATTGGCAGAGGTTGTGCTTGGTGCTGGACCAGGAGGCGGACCGCAAGTAGCGATTTATAGCGGTGATGGAAATCTGAAATCTCAATATTATGCTTATGATAATGACTTCAAAAAAGGAGTAAGAATTTCCGTTTCCGATATTGATCGAGATGGAAAAGCGGAAATTCTCGCTGGTATTTTAAATTATTAAAACTATGAAGAATCCATTTAAGAAATTTTTTAAACGTTTCAATAATCGCTATGAAAAATTTTATCGCGATCGTTATTTTCATTTAAGCATCGACATTTTTCTACTATCAACCGTTATTTGTTTATCCGGCATTCTTTTCTTTCTTTGGCATTATTATCCAGTAAGCACTGCCGCAAATCCTCCAATCCACAGAGAGCCGGCAAGCACCACGCAGGCAACAAAAACTCCAGCTATCGAGAAACCAAAAAAAACACCCAGCAATCTAAAAGTTCAAGCAAGTGTTTTGTATAACAGTTTACAAGGAGATCAATTGGGTTCTGGGCCTATTCCGCCAATTGCCACCATTCCAACGACTTATTGGTTGTTTTTCAAAGCTGAAAATAATGGCAATGAAGTTGATAATTTTTTAATGAGTGCCAAATTGCCAAGTAATGTCGTTTTTACTGGCAATAAAACTCTTAGCGCTGGCACAATTTCCTATCAAGAAGATCGTCACCTCCTAGTCTGGCGCGTTAATACTTTGGCCAAAGAAAAATCTTCCTATTCCGCAGGAATGGAAATTTCTCTCACACCAACCATCCAACAGGTTGGTAAAAATTGCGAATTAGTAAACAGTATTCGTTATAGTGCTAATGACCTGGAAGCAGACACGGAGTTAAGCGGCAATTTAAAAAGTATGACAAGCGCCTTGGATTTTGATAAAATAAATCAAGGCCAAGGAAAAGTTGAAGCCCTGGATTAATCGCTTTTTATGTTAATTTCTTTTTTGAAGAAAATTCGTAAACCAAACTATCAACCTCTCAACAAAATTCAAATATCCGCTGAACGTTTAGCGGCTAATTTTCGCTTACTAAAAAATCTTCAACCACAAGCAGAAATTATTCCAGTTTTAAAATCCAATGCTTATGGCCACGGACTCAAAGAACTTTGTCAAATTGCCAAGCAATTAAAAATAAAAATGGTTGCTGTTGATTCTTTTCCGGAAGCACAGATTACTTATCGTTATTTTTCGGGAAAAGTTTTGTTAATCGGTGAAATGCCACAGGAGGCTTATCTCTACTGCAGACCAAAAAAAACAGAATTCTGTGTTTATAATGACGAAACCATCAAATTTTTAGCTGACAAATTCTCCAAACCGCGCCTTCATCTTTTCGTAAACACTGGAATGAATCGTGAAGGAATCAAAGATTTGCCGGCTTTTTTATTGAGAAATAAAGAAATCCTAAAAAAAGTAAAAATAACTGGTCTTTGCTCGCATTTAGCTTCTGCTGATAGCGATTCTTTTCTAAATAAAAAACAGGAACAAAATTTCATGGCTTGTCTAGATATTTTGAATGACAATAAAATTTATCCTGAATTTATTCATCTGGGAAATTCTGCCGGCGCTTTTACTCTGCAAAACCCAAGATTGAACGCTTTTCGTTGTGGTTTGGCTTTTTATGGCTACAACCCCTTTTCTCCTGACAATCCTCATTTTGAGACCGCCAAAGCCTTGCTGCCAGCATTAAAAGTTTGGTCGCAAGTTGTTTCTTTGCAAGAAATAGAGAAAGGAGAAAGCGTTTCTTATAACGAAACCTACCAAGCCGAAAAAAAAGAAAAATTAGCAATTATTCCTTTTGGTTATCATGAAGGTTTGCCAAGAAATTTGTCCAACAAGGCCGCTTTTAGAATTTTTAGTGGAAATAAAAATTTTTGGGCGCCAGTAGTTGGCCGAATTTGCATGAATCTTTCTTGTTTAAAAATTAACGAAGAAAAAATTCAATTAGGCAATCAGGTGGAGATTATTTCCTGGAACAAAGGCGAGCAAAATTCTTTGGAAAATTTAGCCAAAACAGCCCATTTGATTCCTTATGAAATCCTAACAAACCTCGATAGCCGAATCCGCAGGGAAGTGTTAAAATAATCTTTATGCATGACCGAAAAAAACAAATAAAAAGCGACTATTTGGCGACCATCAAAAAAAGAAAAAAGGCCATCAAAAAAGACTATCAAAATCGAAAATTCGCTAATCCATTTTTTAATCGCCGCGCTAAAAGGGAACAGAAGATTTCTCAAAGATTAAAAATAAGTCTGATTATTTTTGGCTTTTCAGTGCTCGCTTTGTTTTATTTATTTTTTTATTCCCCCTTGTTCAATATTAAAAATATTGAAATTAAAGGTTTAACGAGAATAAATAGTGCTGACATCAACAATTTGGCTTTTAACCAAGAAGGGGAGTGGCGATGGTTTATTTTTAAACAAAACAATTTATTTATTTTCTCTTCTAAAAATTTAGTAGAAAAAATTCAAACTAATTATAATTTTTCAGACGTTAAAGTAACAAAAAAAATACCAAGCACAATCGTTATTTCTATTAGTGAACGTTCCTGCTCTTTGATTTTAGAAAACCCAGATGGTTCCTGTTATTTTATTGATCCTGAAGGATATTTAATTAAAGAATTGGGCGTACAGAGTGCTGATCGCAGCAAGTTGCCGATAGTTAGTGATGAACGAGGGTTAACAAATGACAATAGCAAAATCGATTTGGATCGCCAATATTTGAATTTCATGCTAGAATTATATCAGAAGATTAATAATTCCACCGATTTAAAAATTGATAAGTTTGTTATCGACAAGAATCCGGACACCCTAAGAGTCAATTTGAAAGAAGGACCGTTTCTATTATTTAGCATCAAAGAATCGCAGGAAAAACAGCTGAACAAATTAATTATTTTGCGCAAAGAAAAAGTAAAAGAAGATTTTAAAAACACAAAATATTTTGATTTGCGATTTGGCGACAAAGTCTATTACACCAACAATGAAGAGGCAGGGAAGTAAGCACTTCCCTTGCTCAAAATCATAAAAACATATGCTTAACTCAGAGGGTTTTTTTAAATTTATTTTCGGCTTTGCTATTTTTCTTTTCTGCCTGATCACTATCGGCGTCTTTCTAATTATCGTCAAAATTATTTTATTGTTTATGCCGGAAGTAAATGTCATGGGCTTAATCTTATCTTATCACTAGGGAACGGATTTTGGACAAGTAATCTTAAAAACATTATTAAAGAAGGCAATCAGGTATTGCCTTTTATTTATTTGACTATTGACTCTTCTTGTCGTATAATTGAGTGTAAGAGATATTATACTCAGTTATATTTAACACTTAACTCATCGTCTTTATGACAGAAATTTTGCCATTATTTGATGAATTCCTTCTAAATCTCAAGGTAAACAATTATTCCCCTGAGACTCTCTACAATTATGAACGAGATCTCAAAACCTTTGAAGATTTTTTAATTGATTCACAGATATCTTTTTCCAAATTGACCAAAAAAGATATTTTACTGTACAAAGCTTTTCTGACTTCCAGAGATCGCAAAACTGCTCAGCATTACGATGCCAAGGTTCGTTTGGGTGCTTATTCGATTAATCGTGTTCTTTCGGTTCTAAGGGGTTATTTTCGCTATTTAAACGACATGGACCATCCCTGCCCGGTTTCTCCAGATGCGATTAAAATGCTCAAAACTGTCAAGAAGAAGCTCCAAATTGCTGAACTTGACGAAATGTCAAAATTATTGGAATCGCCAGTAGTTTTGGAAAAAGACCCCCTTATTGGTTTGCGTAACCGGGCAATGCTGGAAGTACTCTTCTCTACCGGAATGAGAATTTCCGAACTGATTAATTTGAAAATTTCACAAGTTGATGATGAGGGGAGGGTTTTTGTTTTGGGGAAAGGGAAAAAAGAGCGCTTTGTTTATCTCACCCCTCGAGCCAAAGAACATTTGGAAGCTTATCTAAAAACTAGAAATGACTCTTCCCCGTTTGCTTTTATTCCCTATCGCGGACAGAACGCTGAAGCACAGGAAAAGAAAATTTCGACTAATTATTTACAATACAAAATAAAACAATACCGAGAATTATTGGGAATTAATTTGCCAATTTCCGCCCACACTCTTCGGCACGGCTTTGCCACCTATTTGGCTGAATCAGGAGCTAATCCGGTGGCAATTCAAGTTCTGTTGGGCCACGATTCCTTAAACACCACTACGCGTTATGTTCATGCTTCCGATAACTATGCTCGCGCTGAACAACAGAAGTTTCACCCTCTCAAAAAATAAATTTTCCCTCAACAAAAAAAACAACCCGATTTTTCGGATTGTTTTTGTTTGTTTTATTTTTTTATGGTAAATAGTTCAAAGGATTAACCGGTAAGCCATTTTTTCTGACCTCAAAATGAAGATGCGGTCCGGTACAAAATGGTCCAGAGCCCACCGAACCAGGCATTCCACCAGAACGGCCGATAATTTGGCCAGCAGTGACATATTGATCAGCTTTCACATAAACTGCAGAAACGTGTCCATAAACGGTTGATAAATTATTTCCATGAACAATCATGATGTAAGCATAGCTAGAATCACCATTGAATTTTACCCTAGCAACATAACCATCGGCGGCAGCGCGCAGATTGCTTCCTTGAGCAGCTCGGATATCAACTGCTGGGTGCTCGCCAATGCTTTTTCGAAAAGGATAATCTGGATCATGAAAAGTGGAAGTGATGGTGTTCTTTGAAACCGGCCAATTTAAGGTTGCGTTTGGATCCAAGGTTTTATTTGCTTTGGCTAATTTTTCTCTAACCACTTTTTCCATGTTGGCAATGTCAGCAGCAGCGGCAGCCTGTTCCCTCTTGGCTTGAGCTAAAAGTTTTTGATAAGTCTGTTCTGAATATTTCGTTTCTTGTAAAATTTGCTCTTTGTTGTTTTGCTCATAGAGCAAACCATTCTTTTTTTCTTCTAATTTTTGTTTCAAGCTAATCAGGTCCGCACCCTTAACTCTCAGCGCTTCCTGGCTAGACAACATATTTTCACGACTAGTTTTTAAATCTTCCAAGCTTTTTGAAACTTCCTGGCTGGTATTTTCCAAATATTTTACTTGATTCAGGAAATCAGACAAAGAATCATTTGCCAAAAGAATTTCGACTGTTGAAATTTGATCTTGGCGATACATCAATTTCAATAACGAAGAGATATTTTCTTTTTGTTTTTCAATGGAGCGATTGATATTTTCCAGATCAATAGTGGCTTTTTTGATTTCTAATTCTGTTTCAGTAATTTGGCTCTTAGTTTCTTCCAGATCAAGTTGCGCTTTACTAACTCGATTTTCCAAAATTGATAATTGATTATTCAAGCTCGATTGCTCTTCTCTTTTTTGAGCAATTAAAGATGAGTAATTTTGCTGGCGCTTTTGAATTGCTGAAATTTGATCTTGTTGGGCTTTAATTTTGGCATTTAAGGCTTCTATTTCTTCATCATAGCTAACGCCGCTTGCAAAGGGCGGACAAAATAAAAAAGCAACACCAAAAGTGATCAGAACTGCAATTTTCAAACGTTTTTTATGAAACATAAAAAAATAATAAAATACTTACATTCCAAATTATAACATTTTTCTATATTTTTGTAAAAGCCACCTCAATTCTTTCTAAAGATTTTTCTCTTCCCAAAACGGCGGCAATTTCAAAAGGACTTGGACTATTTTTTTCTCCTGACAAAGAAACGCGCAATGGCCACAAATAGTCACCATTTTTTTTGTTATTTTCTTTTAACCAGGAAAAAATTAGTTCTTCTAAGTTTTCTTTGGTCCAAACAATAGAATTATTTTTTAGAACATCTTTTATTTCTTTTAAATTGTGGATACTATCTTCAACACTCAGAGATTTCCAAGCTAACAACTCTTTTTCATAATTTGGTAATTTAAAAAAGAAAGCGGAAAGCTCGCTAGCATCAGAAAGTTTTTTCATCCGATCTTTAATTAAAGAAATGACGCCAATCAGAAAATTTTCATCTTCGTTTTCTGGCAAATATTCTCGGCACAATTCTAATAATTCCTCATTTGTTTTTTGGCGAATGTAATACCCATTAAAAAAATCTAATTTTTCCAAATCAAAAACTGCCGGGCTAATTCCCATGCCATTGGCAGAAAATTCTTTTTCTAACTCTGACAAAGTAAAAAATTCTTGGTCAGACTTTGGATGCCAACCAAGTAAAGCACAAAAATTAGTGATAGCTTCCGGCAAATATCCTTTGGCGCGGTAATCTTCCACAAAAACATCGCCTTGTCTTTTTGATAATTTTCCGCCTCCCTTGTTGAGAATTAATGGCAAGTGATAAAATTTTGGCGCTTGCCAAGCAAATGACTCATAAAGCAAAATATTTTTGGGAAAAGATGGAATCCATTCTTCTCCTCGAGAAACGTGAGTGATTTTCATTAAGTGATCATCGACAACGCTGGCAAATTGATAGGTTGGCACACCGTCTGACTTTATCAAAACCTGATCATCCAAATCTTCAGCTTTAAAAATAATATCGCCGCGCAATTCATCGTGAACTTTTACTTCTCCTTCCAGCGGCATCTTTTGTCTAATGACAAAAGTTTCACCAGCCAAGGCACGGATATTTGATTCTTTCAAGGAAAGATCACGGCAAGCACGATCATAGCGTGGCGCTTGTTTTTCTGCTTGTTGATTAAGCCTCATCGCCTCTAATCTTTCAGCGCTGCAAAAACAACGATAAGCCTTTCCTTCATTAAGTAATTTTTCGGAATATTCTCGATAAATATCCAAACGTTCGGTTTGGATATATGGACCATAATCACCACCAATCATCGGGCCTTCATTGAATTTGAGACCAATCCATTTGGTTATTTTGAGCAGGCTTTCCACAGCTCCTTCCACTTCTCTTTTTTGATCAGTATCTTCAATGCGTAAAATAAAATCTCCAGCCAAACTTTTTGCGAGCAAATAGCCGAACAAAGCCGTGCGCAAATTACCAACATGCAAAAAACCAGTCGGCGAAGGAGCAAAACGTAATCTATTTTTTTTAGTCATATTTTTACTTTAAAACTTTTTTTGCAAAATTTAATATTTTCTCCATCGCTTCTCTCCTGATTGGATGAACTTCTTCAACTAATTTTTCCAGTGGCACAAAACGCCAAGCGGCATGATCCCAAAAATTTATTTTAATTTCTTCTTCCGGGTCAAGCATTTCGGCAATCAAAAAAGATTGTTTTTGACCACAATAATCAAAATGTTTTGGCGTCCCCTTGGTGATACCGCGATAATCATTTTGAATAAAACGATATTTGAAAGCTTTTTTCAAGGTTCCGCGAACTACCAAATTTTTGACACCAGTTTCTTCTCGCAACTCTCTCAGGCCAGCTTTTTCAACACTCTCACCATCAGTTCCCCCCTGAGGAATTTGCCAATGCCCGCGCGGATCAGTTCTTTCCACTAGTAAGGTTTCCCAAATATTGTTATTTTTTCTTACCATTAGACAGGAGACATTGGAACGATAACAATGCGGATTAATGAAGCGCCAAAGAAATATTTTCCACAAAAAAACTGCTGTTGCTCGCCAAATTCTTTTGATTCTTTTCGGTTGCTTTATAACTCGCCATAACCACTCTAACCCGATTTTGCGAAAAATTCTAGGGGCGCGAATTGCTTTTTTGGTTAGAAAATCAAAAGAGCCGCCAATTCCGGCTGCCAAATTGATGCTTGGTATTTTTGATAGATTATGGTAAATAACTTTTTCCTGAAAAGGAGCACCGAAAGCGCAAAACAAAATTTTTGGTGCAAAACGATTAAGAGAATCGACGATTTCTTCCGGCAAAATAATAGTTTTTTCCAAATCAATAATTTGAAATTTTAATTTCGGCCATTTCTCACCCAAAATTTTTTGAATATCGGCAGCACTAGAAAGTCCGCCGTGCCAATTTAAAATACTGACTGGCCAATTTTTTTTTTCAGCTTCTGCCAAGAGTTGCGGCGTCAAATCTGAACCGGCAATCCGTGGAATTTTTTCGCCTGCCAAACGACCGGCGATTACCAAACCAAAACCATCAGCGGGAGCCAAATCTGCCTGATTTAAAATATAAAAATACTCCTCATCCTGATGAGAAGCGAGAACTATTTCCGGGTTGGGAGTCACCAAGTAGTGCTGACCTCCGTTCATCAACTCCGTAATTTTTTTGAACACTTCTTCCCTGTTTAAGGTTGAAATATTTATTCCCAAGATATTTACCATATGCTATAATAATAACATTCAATCTTATTATAAAAAAGACCCCATGTCCAATCACAAAAAAATTTCGAGAAAAATCGAGGAGCTATTCATCGACAACCCCGATACCCCTTTCGATCTCAGTTGGATAAATATTGTCAGTGCCAATCAAAAAGAAATTGACTACCTAAAAGAACGTTTCAATTTTAGTCCAGCAAATTTGGAAGCCTCAATTTCCACCACTTTTTCACAGAGACCATTAATTTTCGAAGAGAATGGCTATCTTTTTATGATTCTCCATTTTCCAATCTTCGAAAATAATCGAATTATTCCGGCGGAAATTGAATTTTTCGTTGGTCATGGATTTTTAATCACTGTTCACAACAACAATATTCCAACTATTGAAAAGTTTTTTAATTACTGCAAAGAATCTCAGAATTCTCTACTTTCTTATTCAAATGAATCTTCAGTAATGCTTCTTTATGAAATCTTGGATCGCTTAATGAAAGATTGCTATCCCCTAATCGATCAGAACAGTGTCAAAATTGACCAGATAGAAGATCATATCTTCTCCAAGACTCAAAAAAAAGCCGCCGAAGAAATGCTCTCGGTTAAAAGAAACATCATCAGCTTGAGAAAAATTCTTCAGAATCACAAAAACATTTTGAAGCGCCTAACCGAAATGCGCAGCAGTATTGTTGAAAGAGAGTTGATCAAAAAACACTACGACATCTTAGTTGAACATTCAAAAAGAATTTGGGAAATGCTAGATATTCAGAAAGACACGATTGAAGCACTTCATGATACCAACGAATCTCTTTTAAACAACAAAATGAATAACATCATGATGATTCTAACAATTTTTTCCGTCTTACTGCTCCCGCTAACCTTAATTACTGGAATTTTTGGCATGAACACTCCCGGCATGCCGATAGTTAACCATCCTTATGGATTTTGGATTATTATTTCCATTATGACTGTTTCCTTAATTGCCTTGATGTCTGTATTTAAACGCAATAAATGGCTCTAAAATCCAAAAATTAAAATAATTTGTTAGAAAATTTTACAAAATCCTTGAAATTTTTCAAGGATTTTTTTTATTAATTTTTTATTTAATTTTAGGTAAAATTTTTTTATAAAAAATTTATTCGAGGTATTGACAAAAAAAGAGAAATGATGTATTATAAGAGGTCAAGTAACATTATATCTATGAAAGCATATCTTATTGGACAAAAAGGAATACCAGCAAAAAACGGCGGCGTGGAAAAACACGTCGAAAATTTAGCTGTTCGTCTAGCCAGAAGTGGTCAAGAAGTTTTTGTTTATGCCCGAAATAATTATCAAGATAAAAAATTAAAACATTATCAAGGAGTAAATATCATTAATTTGCCAAGTGTCGGCACCAAAAACCTGGATGCAATTTCTCATACTTTTTTTGCTTGCTTGGATTTGATTTTCCGTCGCCGTCCAGATGTTGTGCACTTTCACTCAGTCGGTCCATCTTCCCTAATTTTGTTAATAAAAATATTTAGACCAAAACTAAAAGTAGTTTTCACTTTTCACTGTCAAGATTATCATCATCAAAAATGGGGACGTCTTGCTCGCTGGTATCTCAAACTAGGCGAAGCAATTGGCTGCCGTTATGCTGACCAGGTAATTACTATTTCTGAAGAACTAAAAAAATATAGTAAAGAAAAATACGGTGTTGAAACCATTTACATTCCAAACGGTGCTGAAAAAGTAACGGAAACTAACGATGATTTGTTGAGTTCTTGGAATCTAAAAAAAGGAGAATATTTTGTTTCTATTTCTCGCTTAGTAAAACACAAAGGAATTCACTACCTAATTGAGGCTTATCAAAAATTAGCAACCGAAAAAAAATTGGTGATTGTCGGTGGCGGTGCTTTTACCGACGAATATGTTTTTGAATTAAAAAAACTGGCTGGCGATAAGCCAAACATAATTTTTACTGGCAATCAAAGCGGAAAAGTTTTAGCTCAGCTTTATGCTAACGCCTACGCTTTTGTTCAACCATCAGAATATGAAGGCTTGTCGGTCGCTCTTCTAGAAGCAATGTCTTATGGTTTACCTTGTATTGTCAGTGATATTCCGGCTAATCTTGAGGCAGTGGCTGGTCAAGCTTTAATTTTTGAAAACAAAAACACAAAAGACCTGGAAGATAAAATGTTAAAAATGTTAAGCAATCCGGACTTGGGAAAAGAGATTGGCGAAAAACTTCGTGAACGCGCTAATACTGAATATAACTGGGATACTATTGCTAAAAATACCAAAAAGCTTTATGAAAATTTAATCACCAAAAAATAAAGGCGAATTTTTATCTCGCCATCAGAAATTCTTAAAAAAAGAAGTTCTGATTATGAGATAAAAATTATCTTAGAATGTAAATTAACAAACAAATAATAAAAAATCATGAAAAAGATTGTTTTCTTGTTGCTTGTTGCAATAGTTGCAGCAACAGCTTTCATCTCCTGCCGAGATGAGTATGATGAAATTTGCGATGGCTATCCTGGCCCGCAAAATTTGACCGCCCACATTTCCCTGTCTGGAAATATTGACGCTGAAGACAGCGTTCAAATAAACACTAGTCTTGGGTTATCTGGTGCTTCGAGCACTGGAAATATTCGATCCTTTAAAATTTCTTGGGGAGACGGATATCTTGATGGGCCGACAAATATAAGTAGTCCCAACCAAATCGCTGGTAATCATACCTATTCTAATATAGGAGATTATCTGGTTGTATTATCTATTTTCAACGGCCCAAACGCCACTGGCGATTCAGCAATCGCCACTAAGTGGATTCATGTTTGCAACAAGACAATTAATCCAATTACGGATTATGATTCCTTGTTGGTAAAATATGATTCACTTTACCTGGGTAATAATAGTTGGCGAAATTATTGGCGCCTAAATTGCGCTAAAGCATTTGGTACAAATTATTCAACTGATTGTCGCTATCGTGGCGATGCTAACGGTTGGAACTTGTTACAAATCAACGCGCCAGCTAGTGATGGTTGGGTTTACTTCACAACCGACGGAACCCAGAGATTCACTATTATTAACATGCAAAATGGTCAAGAAATTTGGGCCAGACTAAGCACCAACGTTAACGAGAACGAACATTCTCTCACCCGTTGGAATTCATTTGGCTGTGTTGACGTAGTCTGCAGAGCAAATGGAACTTTCCCAATTTGGGATCCTGGTTCTATTGGCGACCAATTGATTAACCTTAATCGATTAAACAATGGTAAACTAAGAATAAATGTGAAGTCTTGTCCAGGGACATTCACTGTCACTTCTGGAATGAGTCCCGGATTAAAGATTCAATATCCTAGCGGAACTCAAGTTGTGACCATGATCAAGAACCCTAGCGATCCAAATGGTTATCATTGGTATGTTGATGTTAATCAAAGTGATTTCAATAATGGAATTACTTTCAACATCCTACCAAGCGTGAGCCAGATTAATGTTTATCATTTTTGGCCAAGCTCATACTGGGGACCAAACACATCTAACCAAACCTTTACCATACCAAACGGTGTAAATCCTCCTTGGTAAAAATAAGTAGTAAAAACAATAGACCGTTCAATTAATTTTGAACGGTCTTTTTCTTTTTAAAAATTTTTCCCAAAGAAAAAAGCCGTCTCTTGAGAAACGGCTTTGTGGTTTTTAAAGTTAGAAAATAATTAATAGACAACTTCTATTACTCCATACTTGGTTCGACAAGTTGGGCAGTCATCATTTTCCGGCTCATCTTTTTGAGCTTCAATTTTTTTTGGCACAGAAATTTTTTTCTTAAAAACATTCTCTTTTTTTGGTGAATTAACTTCATTTTTTAAAGATCCTCTTTCAGGAATTTCTATTTCAAAATTAGGTACAGGTGCCGGAGCAACTACTAGCTCCTCTTTCACAACCGGCGGAGATTTTTTTCTTTTTTTCATCACTTTTTTAACTGGTACTGGCACCTTTTTTGTTTTTGAACCATTACATTCATCTAGTTGTTTTTGCAAATCAACCAGTGATCTCTGCAAAGAATCAATTTTTGACAAATAAGGATTTTCGATTATCGGCTCAGTTTTTGTCTTGATTTCTTGTTTGCTTCTGCCACAAGACCTAAAACTAAAGATAATCAAAAAAGCTAGGAGCAAAAAAATAACAAAAAATAAAATTTTGTTTAAAGAAAAATTTAATTTTTTCATTTTATACCTCCCTTTTTAGCAAGTTTTATTCCACAAGAAAAATATCAAAGGAACAATGTTTAATTTTACTCCAACAAATGCTCCAGGCTGGAATCCGCCGCTTTTGTTAAAAGCATAAATTTTTATCATGTCTTGATAAAAATAATCTCCCCCAAAAACGGAAAAACTTCCTCCAAAAACAAATGAAGAGGTTTTTGCTAACGGATCATTAATTAACATTGAATGTTCTAGGGAATATCCAATATTAAAATCTAGAGCAGCGTTCCAATCCTGATTTAGAGAAAATTTTATTAAATTTTGCTCTAAATTCAAAGTGAAATTTTGAAGATTTGCTGCTAGTGAATCATCAAGCGCAACGATTTGATTGTCATAATACAATCGTTTTTTAACCCCAAACGGCTGATTACCCTTGGCGGTTAAAATAGTTCTTGAAAAGAAATCAAATTCTGGTCGGTAATAGCCAATGGACAATAAACCGTCAAAATCAAGATTTTCTTGAAAATCATTGTAATCGTAGGAAAGTTTTTCAAAGCGAACGATGGCCTGTCTTAAACCAAGATTCATTTTGAAAAATAGATTATTTTCACTTAAATAATTAAATGAAAATCCTCCGGCCCAAGAGGTCATTCGACCATTGGTGATGCCGCAGTCGTCAAATTGACGATAAAGACTACCTAAATAAAATCCAAAATTGGCTTCTTGTCCAAAAGGACAAATTTCTAATTGGTAAGCATCGGTTTGATTTCGATGCTCCTTACCAATATTTCCAAAAGATTTTTCGGCAGTTACATTAATTTTTTGAGCTTGAATGCTCAAACTGGCTGTGATAATCACTATGACTACCGCTACCAAAGAAAAAATAAACTTTTTCATCTCTTTTTATTTTTTGTTTATATTAATTTTTAAAAGTACAAAGAACGTTTTTCGTTCTCTAGTCAACGCTCAAAAAAAGCGCTAGCGAGAAAACGAAATTATTCTCGTGGCAAAATATTTGCCATATTCCCTTTTAATTCAACAGGCGCTGACGCCTGTGGCTGTTCAACAAAATTACCAGTCAAAAAATCTGTTTCCATATTTTGATTATCCAAATGAACCGGAACTTTTTCTGCTTTTGCTGTTTTGGTGCGCACCAAAATTTCTTTTTGTGCTTTTTTGCGACGTGATTTTGGTTTGCCGAAAAGATAAAAATTATATTTTTCTTCCGGTAAAAAATAGATATAAACAAAACCAAAGGAAATCCCAAGAACAATTGACAAAGCAAAATTAATTAACGGGTTAGGATTGGTTGGGTAATTAGAAACCAATGGTTGATCAATTACATTTACTTTTACCGTATCGCCCATTCCTTGGTAGTTGAAATTTTTATTCATCAAAACATCATTAACAGCCAAGGAAAGCTGCTTTGCTTGATAAGGGTCTGGATGATAAATTTCCATTTCAATAATTCCAGTATTATTCAAACTTCTTGCTTTAACGGTTTTCTTCCAAATTTTTTGTTGACGAGTAGCGTCATTAGTAAAATAAGAACGGTTAATATTGTATTGAGAGCCAAGAGTCAAATCATAGAAAGAACTGGAATACAAAACCTGAGAAAACAAATTTCCCAAATATTCGTTAGACTTGGAGACGGTATAAGGATCAACATCCCTGGTGTTCTGAATAACTAACAATTTTGATTTGGCACTATATTTTAGCGGTTGAACAAAGGTAATAATTAAACCCAAAGCAATAAACACAAAAATCCAGGCCCAGACGGTCTGTCGTTTTTTTGATAAAAGTTTAATAAAATCTTTTAATTCCATAAATATCGTTGATTTATATATTGATTTATATGTAGAAGCTACATAATCTGAACCCTTTATTATAATATATAACTTTTTATTTGTCAATACCTTGGAGAAAATTATCAACAATCAACTCTTGACAAAAAAAGATAAACAATGTAAAATGAGGAGACAAAAATTAAAGAAAGTCAAATTAGAAAATATATGAAAAAATTCATTTCTCTTACCTTGCTGGCCGCCGTGCTATTTTTTGCCGCTGTGCCACTTGGTCAAACTAAAAATAAATCCTACTACTCCGGTGATGCGGTCAGCTACAATGGACAATTGGTAGTTGCTTCAGCCAATACTGGCGGTATGGAAATCTTCATTTTAAGTGGAAGCAATCTCGAAAGAATCAGCCGTACTCGTCCTTTCAATTCCCGCTTCAATACTTATGGCAGTTATTATGAAGTAACTTTGTCCAAAGAAAATGGTGGTCTTTATGCCTATGCGGCAACCGATTTTAGAATTGATAAATACAATATTAGTAGCCTAAATGCTGCCCCAATTCTCGAAAATAATTTATCCAATACTTACTGGGAATGGTATGGCGGAATGGAAGCTTTTGGTAATAATTATTTTACCATTGGCAGCAAAGGCGTAAAATTATTAAATAAAGATTTGCAAGTAATCGATAGCTACGATTTTAAAAATCAACAAAATCAATACAATATCCGCATTAGTGAAGATGGCCGCTATTTGATTGATGTTGCCGGTAACTCAGTTCGTGTTTTTGATCGCAACAGCCGCAAGGTTGTTTCTGAAATCGCTTTGAATTACAAAGAAGCCGAAGGCAATCGCCGAGCAAGCATGGACGTCAATGGTAATATTTTTGTGACTGATGATTTTTATGCCAAAAAGTTTTCTCTTGATGGCACCTTGAAAGAAAGTTTTCGACACCTAGACCAACCAGGATACGATACTGTTTTGTCTGGATCAAATTTATATTTTAGTAATGGTCTCGGGGTGGTTAAATTAGCAAAAAGTGATTTACGCCTTCAAGATTTCAAATATACTAGTTCTTATGGTGGAAATGGTTGGGCAATGGGACTAAAAGCAGTTTCAACCCCTAATGGCGACCGAGTAGTAGTTTTTAATAATTCTGGTATCTTGGTATTAAATCAAAATTTAGAAAAAGTTGCCTTCTTTGTTAGTGATACTGGCGAGGGTGAAGTAATTTCCCCAACGGAAAACTTGTGGTTAAAAACTGATATTTCCAAAGCTAAAGCAGATGCTAAAGTCAAGCTAAGCGGCGGCGGATTTGCTCCAGGAGAAAAATTAGTAATTTATTTTGACGGTCAAGGAAATCAGGAGGTCACAACCAATAACCAAGGACGATTCACTAGCGAATTAAAAGTACCGCCGATTTCAAGCGGTATTCAAGAAAAAGCGGTTGATATCAAAGTTGATGGACAGAATTCAAAAATGACCTACAGTATCAGCTTCGTCATCGAAAAATAAAAATATTAAAAAACACTCCGCTTAGCGGGGTGTTTTTTTGTTTAGTACTTCTTGATAAATATTTAGTAATTTTTTTAGATGATTTTCCAAGGATAGTTCGGACACACTAGCAATTGCTTTTTGAGAAATTCCTGGCGGCAACTGATCTAATAAATTAATTTTGGCCACCAAGTCATCAACATTTTCTGATTCAAACAAAAAGCCATTTTCTCCGTCTTTTATTACTTCTGGTAAACCGCCAACCCTGGCAGCAATCACCGGTGTTCCCATACTCAAAGACTCCAAAAGCGTAAACGGCATATTTTCTGGCCAGCGAGAAGGAATAATTACTGCCTTGGCAGATGAAATTAAAGAATCCAGTTCGGCACCGAATTTGAAACCCAAGAATTCTACTTGATTTTCCAGTTTATATTTTTTTGATAATTTTTTTAGATTTTCTTCTTCCAAGCCGATTCCGGCAATCTTCAAGCGGCTTTCTGGTAATTGCTTGAGAGCCTTTAGAATCAAATCTATGCCCTTTTCATTGCTGAGACGGCCATAATAAAGAAGATAGTCTTCTTTGTTCTTTTTTGACTCTTCAGGACAATCAACAAAATTCAAAAGAACGGAAATCTTTTCAGCTGGCCAAGAAAATTTGATTGCTTCATTTTTTAAAAATTCACTTGGTGAAATAAAGTGATCAACACCATTTTCATAATACTTTTTCACTCGGTGATGAAACCACATTTCAACACAAGCAATCAAGCTGCGAGAATAGGAGTTGTCCAAGCAACGATATTTCAAGCAATGTCGATAATTACCATCACGACAACGTTCACAAAAAGAATTCTGCGTATATAGCTTGTAGTTTGGACAAAATAATTTGTAATCATGAAGGTGCATGATTATTTTGATGCCTCTTTTTTTGGCTGGCGCCAAAATGGATGGAGAAATTTGATGATAAATGTTATGAAGATGAATAATGTCTGGCTGAAAATCGTCAAGTAAGCGTGCAAATTTTCGACGAGCTGACCAGCTATAGATGATTCGACCCGGGGTTCGCAGCAAATCAAAAAAATTATTTTGACGAAAATCTAGATTGGAAACAAAATATTTTTCCCAAGGCGAAGGGCGATTATTTGGATGATGCATGGAAAAAACAGCGACTTCATGACCAGCTTTCTCCAAGGCGGCTAAAATATCCAGAAAATATTTTTCCGCCCCGCCCCGCCGATAATTGAATTTGTTGACCTGTAAAATCTTCATACCAAAATAAGCTTTACTTTTAACCCAAAAACGGGCTAATATTATTATATCATAATCATCTGCTATGAAAAAATTAAATTTAAAAATTAAGTATGAATGGAGCTTAATTTTCATTTTTTTAAGCATCGCCTTAATTATCATTGCTCAATTGCCAATCCTTCTTTCTTTGATAGCAATCTTTTTTGCAATTATCTTTTTTGTCGGTGTTAATTGGCCAAAATTAGGATTATTTCTTTTTATTTTTTTCCGTCCAGCGGTTGATTTTTTGTATCAATACCGATTGAAAACTGAATATTCTTTCAATTTCACTTCCCTTTTTGCCGTTTTGACAATTGCTTTTTGTTTACTAATAATTATTCGCAACTATCGCGAGCTGCCGAAATTCAATACAATTTGGACTTGGTTAATATTTTTGTTTATCGGCGGTTTATCAATTTTTTATACTATTAATCGCGGCGCAACCATCGATGAATTTTCTCGCTTAATCAGTATTTTTTTATTATTTGTTGGCTCTTATTTGTTGTTAAAAACTCCAAAAGATTTAACAAACTTAATCAGAATAATTATTTATTCTGCTGCTATTCCGGCTCTGGTTGGCTTTTGGCAGCTATACTTTGAAGTTGGAATGATCGAGGAAGGAACTAATAGAATTTTGGGGACTTTTGCTCACCCAAACATGTTGGCTTATTTCTTAATCCTACCAATCACCTTAGC
This sequence comes from uncultured Gammaproteobacteria bacterium, assembly GCA_964495615.1. Lineage (GTDB taxonomy): Bacteria > Patescibacteriota > Patescibacteriia > Patescibacteriales > UBA12465 > CAINDR01. The sequence goes on from CAZBVX010000003.1 coordinate 23,724, forward strand.
CACTTTTGCTGCCCTTAATTTGGGCAAGAAAAGAATTGAAAGTTATGGCTATTCAATTCTTTCTTTGATTTTTGTGTTAGCCTTGGCTTTCACTTATACTCGTGGCGCCTATGTCGCTTTGGCTCTCATTTTTTTAATTGTCGGCTTGGTAAAATTCCGAGCCTTTTTGTTAGCTGCCGCTTCCCTGGCTTTTGTTTTTTATCTGGTTATCCCGCCAATCACCGCGCGGGTCAATAGTTTAATTAATTTTGATCCTTACGGATCGATCGGTTGGCGTATTACTCTTTGGACTGATAGTATTTCTTATTTTAGAGAAAAACCTTGGTCCGGAAATGGTCTTGGTACCGGCCCCTTGGTGATTGCTGAAAATCGCGATTTCAAATTAGGAGCAACTGAACCGCACAATGATTATCTAAAAATTGGTTTGGAAAACGGCGCTATCGGCTTATTGGTTTATTTATCCATTATTCTTAGTGTTCTGATTGATTTTTATCGCAGTTTTAAAAAACAAAACAAACCAAGACTAAAAATGTTAAGCCTTTTTTCTTCAGCCTGCTTGATTGCTCTTTCGATTATGAGTTTTGGTGACAACATTCTTAATGACACGGCACTGCAATGGTCTTTGTGGGCTCTTTTCGGTTCAATTTTGGCTAATAATTATTTCCGGAAAAAAGATTTAAAAGCTGAATAGCTAAACAAAAAACGAACCAAGAAAATGGCTCGTTTTTTTATTTTTTATTTATTTGATGTATTGATCGGTTTCCAGATCAATTTTTCTACTAACTTCTCCCGGCAAGTTGAGCACTGCGCTTTCGATTCTGCTACCGCTTTGCTTCTGCCAATAAAGATTATAACTTGAGTTTTTTGCTTGTTCAAAAATTTTATTCGGTAAACGATATTCCAAAGTTATTTCTTTGCTTTTTTGCGGATCAACTGTAAAGAAATAACCAAAAATTGTTTTATTCAAATCCACATCATCATAAACATCAACTTTTGTTTCTGGACCATTAGCAGAAAGAAAAGTGCTTCCTAGAGGCGCTAGAACGCGAGTATAGCTGCGATATTTGGTGGTGCGCCAATCATATTGGCCATTGTGTTGATATTTTAAATTAAGAGTAGCTTTTAGACTATCCGCTCCTTGACTTAAAGTATAAGACCATTTCTTACTAACTACGGCATCGCTTTTGAAGGCGGCCAAATTGGCATCAACAATCATCAAGTAATCCCCTGTTGGATTTTTTATTTCTCCCGCCCAACCAAGATTTTTTATTAATTCCTGGCCGGTTGGATGATTTAAATAAACTTGAATATTTTTTTTAGCTAAATTATTGTTAACTAAATTTAAAATTTTTGGATAATTGTCATATGACAAACTAGTCAACCTTTTTTTTAGTTCTGCAAAAATATCATTAATAACTTCTTTGCGGTCCCAGGAGGAAATATTTTGTTTTACATAGCTAACCTCTACTTCGTATTGCAAAAGTTCTTGAAAATTATCCCCCTTATAAATAACATTATTTACTTTGATTGGGCCAACCAAATCAATTAAATCAGCGGCTAAGGCCGGATTAATTGCAATTACACCATCAAAATTAACTGGCTTTTTGTTGTCCAAAATTACTTCTTGGCGATAAGTGCTTTCAATTTGACGAGCTGAGGTTGGCCAATCCGGAGACCAATTTGCGTCACGCAAAAACCAGCGATCAGTTTTGATATATTGTTTAATTGGTGCTGGAGGAACGATGTTTAAAGTATCTTTTACAGGCATGTCTAAGTGATAAATATCTTCAGCAAAAAAATTTTTTATTTCTCCATTTTCCACAGTCAGAATTCCATAAGTGCCCAAAAACCCGCCAGTTGGACGAAGTTCGTCATTGTTTTGCAGAAGAATTAAAAAATTAATTTCTTCTGGGTCGCCGACAAAATAAGTTGACAGTTCTGCCAAAGGAACAATTGAATCAAGAAGATAATTAATTTCTATTAATTTTTTGTCGATATCTTGAATCTGGGAAAATACTGGCAACAAGATACCAATTTGATGAATTTTTTCCAAATTCAAGCTAGCCAAATTAATATCGGCTTTTATTCCGGTCAATTCGGGAACGCTCTCTCTAGCCAAACGAAAAAGTTCGCTCTTTTTTTCTTTGGAAAGATTATTAAAATCACCACTTGGCGAAGAAGAAATCACCCCCTGAAAACGTTCAGCCAAAATTGCGGAATTATGAACTGCTCGGCTCAAAATTTCTCCGGTTTTGGTTAGATAAGTCAGATCATCAATTTGATTGCGATAAACAAAAAAATTTTTCATCCAAGGCTTGGCAGAAATAATTGCCAAATCTTCTCCGGCTTGAAAAAAATGCTCTTGTGCTTCTTGTGCTTTTTGAGAAGCGATAACAAAATCTTTTGATTTTACAGCCTCTACTGCTTGATTGATTGCGGTTTTGGCGCTCATTTCAGAAGCATAAAGAGAGCGGAAGCGATTGAAAGTCGGTAGAAAAAAGAGCAAAAATAAAATTACCGCCCCAACCAAAAGCCAGGAGACGGTTTTTATAATGAGTAGTAATATTTGTAGACCGCTTCTTTTCCAAGACATAAAAAATTATAATTATTGGGGAGAATAGATATATTTACTGTAATTAGAAGGAGAACCGCACCAAGAAGTATTAAAATAAGTTAAACCAAGCCGGCGATAGCCTTTTAGTTCGCAACGATCTGGGTCATTTTTGTTTTCTAATTGAGTAATTAAAGTAAAACCTTGACCATCAGCGGTGACATCACCATATATATAAGTATAAGACCCGTCAACAAAAGGCCTGGTGTTATTATTTATCGGATCAACCGGACGTTTAGACATCCAAGGAGCAAGATCTGAAAGCCAATTTTCATTTACACTATAAACAAAAGTATTGACCCCATAACCGCCTCCTGGCGGATATTTTCCGTGTTCATCATAATACATCTGCAAGGCATTATAAATCTGTTTTATGTCGGCCTTTCTTTTTGCATCTCTTCCCTTCATTCTTGCTGAATTCAAGGCAACAATACTAAGAGTCGCCAAAAGGCCAATGATAGCAATTACTACCAAAAGTTCGATTAAGGTAAAGCCCTTTTTGTTTTTTGCCACGACACTAAACATTAACGATTTTTTTTGCTTTATTTTTTTGATTCAGTACTTCCTTTTCCTTTTCTTCGTCGGTTACCACAATCTTTTTACCATGGATAATGTTATAAACAAAAAAATCAGCAATATCGACACGATAAGAATACTCACGATAATCCATAATGGTGTAATTCAATTCTCTGCCCAAATCTTCTTCCAATTCATTAATCAAGGGAATAAGCTTATCACGATTAAAGCGACCAACCAAAAGAATGTCGGTTTGTGATTTTGGGTTGCTTACCAAACTGCCGCTCAAGATGAATACTTTTGGTGAACAGGTGGCTCTGATTTTTTCAACAAAGACGTTATTGGAGAGAACTTGTGATTTCACCATGAGAGCTTTTAGTTCTGGAAAAAGAACAAAATCTTGATTGACATGATAATATTTTTTTTCGGTCTTGCCTCGATCTCTTTCTTCTAATTCAACAGAGTCTTCGTCACAAGAAAGCAAGCCAAAAGATTGGAGATTTTCCAATTCTCGACGGATAGAGTTGACTTGCATTTTTAGGTCTCGAGAAAGTTGGCGCAAATAAAACTTCTCGTCCTGATTAAGAACAAAAATTTTTAATAATTTTACCCTAGCTTGAGATCCAAATAATTTGGTTAGCATTTGTTTATTCGCTGCTTTGTTGTATAATAATAATATAACAAGCGACCAAAAGCGTCAAACTAAAAATTCAATTGAACTTAATTTTTATGTACAAAATTGCTCCCTTAATTCTTAATTCGGGAAAGAAGAGTGGCGGAGCCGGCCAAATCTTCATCGCTCAGCCAGATGCTCAAAAAGAAAATTCGGCCGGAAAACTTTTTATCCTTTTTGAAGCCATTGGCAAAAGCGCCGATTTGAATCAAGTTGCCGATTTCTTGATTGCCAATCTAAACTACTATTACTACGAAAATGAAAAGATTGCTCTTTTGGGATCAATCAAAGATTTACGACCAGAAAATATCTTTGAAAGCGCTCTCGCCAAAACAAATTCTGAATTTTGGGAATGGATTAATAATGAAAAATTATCTTTTAATCCACGAGAGGCCAGTATTACTGCGGGCATTGTTTTGGAAAAAGAGATTCACTTTTCCTCTTTCGGCTCAAACCGCATAAAATTAGTATACAAAAAAGGAGGATCATATGAAATTGTTGACCTCCTAAAAAATGAACCAGAAAACGAAGGAGGTGATAAAATATTTTCTTCGGTAATTAGCGGCCAATTACCTTCCGATTCTTCTTTTATTTTGAGCAATGAAGCTCTTCCTGAATATATTTCTGAAGAAAATTTGAAAGATATTATTTCAAAATTACCCCCAATTAGCGCTTCTGAACAGTTAAAAAACAGCCTAGCTGCTTCAAATTCTTTTGTTCCTTTTTTGGCAATAATCATCAAAAGCACCAAACTCAATTTTGAGAATAGAGAGATTAGTCATTCGGATCCTGTCAGTCCTCACACTTCCCACACCTCCATGAATAACTTGAATTACACTGAAGAAAAAACAGAACGACTTCTTTCGCCAATCGGCACAATCAACATCAAAAAAGGCGTAAAAAAAGCTGGCAGTTTTTTGGAAAAATTCATGCCTAGACCAAAAAATCCAGAAACAAACCAAAAAAATATTCAAAAAGAAGAAGTCAATAAATCACCCTTAATTTCTCCGATTAGCGCCGGTCCCCAAAAAATAGGAATTTCTGAACCAATGCGCCGCCGTACCGGAAAAAGAAAAAGTCCTGGAACAAGTTTTGAAATTATCAAAGTTATTTTCCGAATAATTACTATTGCCCTAAAAAACTTTTTGCAAATTTTCCAGCTCTCATTTTGGAAAAATACCCTTAAAAAAATTAATAATTGGTTTTTTGCTCTGAATTTGAAACAAAAAATTCTAGCATCGATATTGATAATTGTTTCCTTATCCCTGCTTACCAGCCTCTTTTTTACCGGCAATATTAACAAATTGCGCCAAGAAAAAAAGATAGCAGAAAATATTATTGCTAATATCAAGGCACAAGAAGATCAAATTGATATTTATCTTTTATACGGCAACGAAGAAGGAGCAAAGTTAATCGCTCAAAAAATTGAAAGCGATATTGCTAGCCTAAACGAAAATCAAAAAAATAATAATGATTTTAAAGCGGTTAATGAAAAATTTGATAACTTGCTGGCAAAAATTCAACATTTGAACAAAATTGAAGCTGTTGAAGTTTTTGATTTTTCCACTAGCCAAGCCGGGGCAAATCCAGAAACACTTTATTTGTTAAAAGATTTTTCTCTTTTCGCCTTTGACAGCAGTACTAAAACTTCTTTCTTGTATGACCTAAAAAATTCAGATGCTGCCAAAAATAACATCTCACAACTAAATTCTCCAATCTACGGCACTAGCGACAAATCGGGAAATGTATTCTTATTTAGCGGTCAAAATATTGGCAAATTAAATGCTAGCGAAAATACCATCACCTTCACCCCGGTATCCTTAGAAAATAACCAAAACATTGCTGGATTTAGCACTTATAATAACTGGTCTTATTTATTAAATTCTAGTGATGGAAAAGTATACAAATATGTCTTAAGGAGCGGCAAATACGAAAAAGATGCGGCTCGCACAGCACCTAATGATACCAACACTGCTGCTTTTGCAATTGATGATGCTGGTCAAATATTCACTGTCAAAAAAACTGGTGAAATCGAAAAATATGTAAATGGTGAAAAACAAACATTCACTTCCGATTCTCTTTTACCAATTACTAGTGGAATTTCCAAGCTGATTATTAGCGGCTCCAATTTCTATCTGATTGATCGCCAAGAAAAAAGAATTATTGTCTTCACCCTGGATAACGCAAAACCTAAAGCCAAGTTTAAGGCTCAATATCAGTTTACTAATTTGCCAGAATTAAAAGACGCCACCATCAGCGGCAACACTGCTTACCTCTTAAGTGGTAGCAAGATTTATAAAGCGGAGATGAAATAAATTTTCTCAAGACACACAAAAAAAGACATCCCTTTCAGGATGTCTTTTTTTGTGTGAGCGAACTTATTATTTCAAAGTTACTTTTGCACCAGCTTCTTCTAATTCCTTCTTGATTTTTTCAGCTTCTTCTTTTTTAACGCCCTCTCTTACTAATTTTGGAGCAGCGTCAACCAAGTCTTTGGCTTCTTTCAAACCAAGTTCAGTTAAAGTGCGAACAACTTTAATGACGTTGATTTTGTTTGCGCCAGCGTCTGTTAATTCGATGTCAAAAGCATCTTTTTCTTCAGCAGCAGCACCTGCAGCAGGGCCAGCAGCCATCATCATTGCTGGAGCAGAAGCGGAAACGCCGAATTTTTCTTCTAAGATTTTTACCAATTCAGCTAAATCCAAAACACTCATTTTTTCGATTTCACTGACGAGGGAAGCAAATTTTGCTGGTACCTCGATTTCTTTTTTGTCTTCCATAGATTTAAAATTAAATTTATTTTTTATATTATGCTTTTTTTTCTTCAATCGCTTTTAGAACATGGACTAAATTGCGTAAATTTCCGGTTAAAGCGTTGACGAAACCGGAGATAGGCGCGTTCAAAGAACCGACCAATTTGGCATACAATTCAGTTTTGCTTGGCAATTGTGAGAGAGCAACTACTTCTTCTTTGGAAAGAATTTTTCCGTCGAGAAGGCCTCCCAAGAAAAAGATTTTGTCTTCTTTTCCTTTGGCAAAAGTGGAAACCGCTTTTACCGGAGAAACTTGATCTTCGTAAGAGAAGATTGCTGCTACCTTGCCATCAAAACCGCGAGCATTCAAACCTTCAATTCCTTGATTTTTGAAAGCTAAATTCATCAAGGTTTTCTTGGCGACAAAATATTCACCATTTTCAGTGCGTAATTTGTTGCGCAATTCCTCGTTGTCTTTAACCCCCAAAGCATTGAAGCCGGCGAAAACAATTGATTTGGATTTTTCAATTTTTGTTTCTAGGCTTCGCAGAATTTCCTGCTTTTGGATTTTTGTTTTTGGCATATATATTAATTTATATATAAATAAAAAAAGCGACCTTTTGGGCCACAGAGATAAAAATAGCTAAAATTAGCTAAATATCGCCTCGGTAAGACTCATTGTCATTGCTTACGGTCTGTGGCTTTGCTTTTGTTATCTAAATGATAACATATTTATCAATAGAGTCAAGGGTTTTGCGATTTTATTCTTCCGCTCCTTTTTCGTCCAAAGTTGGCAAAACGATGCGCCTCTTCCCTCACCTTCAATAAAATCGGCTTGAGACTTTTTGCTAATTCTTTGGAATTATTTTTAGTACCGCGCGCAAAAACTAATTTATCGCCACCAAATTTAGAAATACCAACTAATAAAGGATATAAATTTAACTTGGCTAATTCACGAGTTAAAAAAGAAATCTGTGGTGAACCGCCGTCAATCATAATCAAATCAGGCAATGGCCATTCTGGGTGCTTAAAGCGACGAGTTAACACCTCCAACAAAGCCGCTTCATCATTACCATCACTAACTTCTTTTAATTTAAAAAGGCGATACTGATTTTTATCTGCCTCAGCACCAGAAAAGACCACCATTGAGCCATAAGTCTCTTTGCCGGATAAATGAGAAATATCGTAGCCTTCAATTCGATTTAAATGCGGGATATCCAAACTATCTTCCCTGGTTAATAAAGTTACTTCTTGCAAATGGCGTAAAGCCTTTTCCTGCAAGGGATTTTCTTTGGCTAATTGCTTTAACAATCTAGTTCTCTCGCCGGATAATAACATTTTTAGATGTTTGATATTTTTTTGATAATCCTTTTTGTTAATTATTCCCAGACAAGTTCCAGGACACAAACCAATTTGATAATCAAAACAAGCCTTGCCGTTTTCTGGCACGCAAGTACTCCACGGAAAAATACGGCGAATCAAACGCAAAGCATTAAAAATCAAACGTTGAGATTGATAAGGGCCAAAAATATGATATTTTTCTTCGGGAAATTTTTTTAAATCCTGACCACGAATAATAATTGGCTTTGGATAATCTTCGTTGCCAATTACTACATAAATAAAAGAACGATTGTCGCGATCGCGAATATTGTATTTAGGCCAATATTTTTTTATCTCTGCCGCCTCCAAAATAATTGCTTCCAGCAAAGTGTCTGTTTCTTGCCAGCGCAATTCATGAGCACTAGCCACCATTTCAGCAATTCGAGCTTCAGTATTTTTTTGAAAATATTGCGAAAGACGATTTTTTAAACTGGTTGCTCGGCCGACATAAAGAACTTCTCCTTTTTCATCCAACCAAAAATAAACGCCAGGCGCTTTGGGAACTATTTTTAATTTTTCTTTAAGATTCGGCATTATTTATTTTTCTCTTTAAAAACTGTGAAATTCAAATATTCTTTCAAATATTTTCCAGTCAAGCTTTTATCGTTCTTGGCAATTTCCTCCGGCGTGCCAACAGCTACAACTTTCCCTCCCTTTTCTCCACCTTCCGGACCAAGATCAATTAAGTAATCCATACACTTCAACATATGAAGATTGTGCTCAATCACCAAGACCGAATTTCCCTTCTCTACTAATTTATTCAAAACCGCCAACAACATTTTGATGTCGTGATGATGCAAGCCAGTAGTTGGTTCATCTAATAAATATAGAGTTCGTTTACCAAGGGTCATCGATAACTCTTTGGCAATTTTTACCCGTTGCGCTTCACCACCAGAAAGAGTGGTGGAAGATTGACCAACTTTCAAATAACCCAAACCAACCGATTGCAAAACTCTCAACTTATCGGTAATAAAATAATTATCACCAAACAAATCGATTGCTTCATCAATAGTCATATCCAAAACATCAGCAATACTTTTTCCTTTGTATTTTACTTGCAAAGTTTCTCGATTAAATCTTTTGCCGCGGCAAACTTCACATTCCACCATTACCGCTGGCAAAAAATGCATTTCAATCATATTAAAACCAGCACCCTCACAAGCTTCACAGCGACCGCCAGCACGATTAAAAGAGAATCTACCGATTCCATAAGCCCTTTCTCGAGATTCTGGCAAAGAAGCATAAAAATCTCTAATTGCAGTGAAGAAGCCAGTATAAGTGGCCGGATTAGAACGAGGAGAGCGACCAATCGGCGACTGATCAATAATTACCACCTTACTAATATATTCTGCGCCTTTTACTTCTTTGACGTCTTCTAATTTATATTTTCCGGGACGATTTTTGATGCTGGTAATATTTTTATACAAGACATCATAAAGCAAAGAAGATTTGCCGCTACCGGAAACACCGCTAACACCGACCAATCTACCCAAAGGAATTTCAACTTTAACATTTTTTAAATTATTAGCCGAAGCGCCAATAAATTTCAAAATTCCGTTTGTCTTTTCTCTCCTTTTTTCAGGCAATTCAATTTTTTCTTGACCAGTTAAATATTTAACTGTTAAAGATTTTTCTGAAACTTTTTTATTTTTTGCTGGATTTAATAAATCCTTGGTCGGTCCAGCCGCCATTACTTCTCCGCCGTGCACACCAGCTAAAGGTCCAAGATCAATCAAATAATCTGAAGACTTGATTGTTCTCTCGTCGTGTTCAACAATAATCACGGTGTTGTTTTTGTTTTTTAAGGTTAAGAGCGTTTCAATCAAGCGGTCAGTATCTCTCTCGTGCAAACCAATTGTCGGTTCGTCCAAAACATAAAGAGTGCGGGATAGTTGAGAACCAATTTGTGAAGAAAGTCTAATGCGTTGCGCTTCCCCACCGGATAAAGTTTCTGCTGGACGATCCAAAGACAAATAACTCAAACCAACTTTGTTTAAAAATTCTAAACGATTCAAAATTTGGCCAATCACATTTTCGGCAATTTTTAATTCCCTCTTGGTCATCTTCTGATAATACTTCCAAAAAAAATCATGCGCTTTATCCAAAGATAAATGACCAGTTTCGGCGAGATTCTTGCCAAAAATACGAACCGACAAAGATTCTGGGCGCAATCTTTTTCCTTCACAAGCTGGACAAACTTTTTCCGAAAAATAACCAATTGTGCCCAAACCAGCACATTCTGGACAAGCACCGTGCGGCGAATTAAAAGAAAATAATCTCGGTTCCACTTCCGGAAAAGAAAAATTGTCATTCGGACAAGTCCAGTTGGCAGACAACAAAAATTCATTATCCTCAAAATTAGCAATCATCAAGCCCTTGGAATAATTAAGAGAATTTTCGACCGCCTCAAAAAGCCGGCTTTCATCAGATAGCATTACTTTATCAATGACAATTTCAATATTGTGTTTTTGGTTAGCAGATAATTTTACTTGATCGCGCAAAGAATGAATTTGACCGTCGATTCTCGCTTCAGAATAACCAAGGTTAAAATAATCATAAAGTAATTGATAACTTTCTCCTTTGCGATCGCGGACTACCGGACTCAGAATGGTGACATATTCTTTTTTTAAATCCTTGCCGCGAGTAAGAATAATATCGATCATCTCTTCCAAAGTCAGTTTTTCGATTTTCATCCCGCATTCTGGACAAAAAACTTCGCCCACGCGCGCATAAAGAACCCGCAAATAATCATGAATTTCGGTCAGAGTGCCGACTGTGGAGCGAGGATTGTGCGATAAGGCTTTTTGATCAATAGAAATAGCCGGCGCTAAACCAATAATTTCATCCACTTCCGCCGGTTTTTTCTGGCCGAGAAATTGGCGCATATATGGCGACAGGGATTCAACATATTGCCGCTGGCCTTCCGCAAAAATCGTATCGAAAGCCAGAGAAGATTTTCCACTACCGGAAACGCCAGCAATAACCGTCAAAGCATTGTGCGGAATTTCGACATTGATATTTTTTAAATTGTGCATCCGTGCTCCGCGGATAATTATTTTATCTTCCATATTAATTATTTTTCACTGTGATCCAATAAATCTTCAATTTTTTTGATAACTGTTTTTGGGGTAATTTTATTTTTCTTGTTGTAAGTTAATTGTTTTTCTCGACGACGACGCGATTCAGAAATTGCCTTATCCATTGATTCTGTCACCTTGTCAGCATAAAGAATAATTCTACCCGAAACGTTGCGAGCCGCGCGACCCATGGTTTGCATCAAAGAAGTTTGGCTGCGCAAAAATCCTTCACGATCGGCGTCTAAAATTGCAACCAAGGTTACTTCCGGCAAATCCAAACCTTCTCGCAATAAATTAACGCCGATTAAGACATCAAATAATCCTTCACGAAATTGTTTCAAAATTTCCGTGCGTTCAAAAGTTTTAACATCTGAATGCAAATAATTAGCTTTCAAACCACTCTTGTTCATAAAAGCGCACAGGTCCTCTGCTTGCACTTTGGTTAAAGTATTAACAATTGTTCTTTCATTCTTTTTTGCCAAAAGTTCCGCTTCTTTCATGACATCATTAATCTGGCTATAATTTGTTTCTTTATCAAACACCGGACGGATTTCAATTTCCGGATCAACAAGCCCAGTCGGCCTAATCACTTGTTCAACAATTTTGGCAGAATTTTCGTATTCATAATCACCAGGAGTGGCAGAAGTAAAAATTGTTTGACCAATTCTTTTCAAAAATTCAGCAAAACGCAAAGGACGATTATCCAAAGCTGACGGCAAACGCCAGCCATATTGAATAAGAGTTTTTTTGCGAGCTTGGTCGCCATTAAACATTCCTCTAATCTGCGGGACAGCAATATGCGATTCATCAATAATTGTTAAGAAATCCGGCTTGCCGTTTTTCCAGGGAAAATAAGCCAACAAGGAGTCTGGGGCTTGGCCAGCTAGTTTTCCAGTGAGGTGGCGAGAATAATTTTCCACACCATGACAATAACCAAGTGAACGCAACATTTCCATGTCGTAACGAGTTCTTCTCTCCAAGCGTTCCGCTTCCAAAAACAAACCAGCCTTTTTGTAATAATCCAAACGATCGGCCAATTCAGTTTCAATCTGCAAAACTGCGGCCTCAATTTGTGGTTGAGAAGAAACAAAATGTTTTGGCGGAAAAATCATAATCTCCGGTAATGATTCCAAAATATTTTTAGTAGTATTGTCCACCAAAGAAATATCTTCCACTTGCTGATTTTTTAATTCCAAACGGCAAACAAAATTTTCTGATTTCGGACGAATTTCAAACACATCACCGCGAATTCTAAATTCTCCGCGCTGAACATCACCATTCACTCTTTCAAACTGCATTTTAATTAATTGGCTAATTAAATCCGCGCGCGTCATTATCTGCCCTTTTTCCAGGCGCAAAGCTGATTCCAAATAATTAAACGGAATACCAAGATTATAAATACAAGAAACCGAAGCAACAATAATGACATCACTCCTAATCATCAGAGAAGAGGTTGCCGCATGCCTCAAGCGATCTATCTCTTGATTAATCATCGCCTCCTTGTCGATATAAGTATCAGTAATCGGCAAATAAGCTTCCGGCTGATAATAATCATAATAAGAAACAAAATAATGAACAGCATTATTTGGAAAAAAATTTTTGTATTCACGATAAAGCTGTGCGGCCAAAGCCTTGTTTGGAGCAATAACCAAAGTTGGACGATTAAATTTTTGAATCAAGTTAGCCGCCGTAAAAGTTTTGCCGCTGCCAGTAACCCCTAATAAGGTCTGAAATTTTTCTCCTGCTTGCAAGCCAGCAAACAAACCAGAAATCGCTTCCGGTTGGTCGCCCGAGGGCTTGAATGGAGATTGTAGGTCAAATAATGATTTCATAAAAACTTCATAAATAATTTTATTGAAGTTTTAATTCTCCGTTTTCGTGAAGATAGAGCGGAAGATTGTCCTTGAGAACTTGCTTGGTATTTTTAAGATTACCACGCAAGCCATAAGTTTCAATTACTCTTCGTTCCGGAAAAAATATTTTATCGCTGCGATTAGTGATAATAATGGCATTTTCTGGAATTTCTTTTAACAGCTCACCGGCCATAATTCTATTTTCAGCCACCTTTTTTCTGACCGAAAAAATATTATTCGGATCAGAAAAAGAAACTTGATACAAACCAAGAACAGCAATTGAAATAATCGCAACAATTCTTAAATATTTTATCCTAAAAATTTGCACTGCTTTTTCAATGGCAATTGCCGCAAAAGGCAGACAAATTGCAAACAAAATTAGCCAATAGCGAACATAGGAAGCGCCAAGGCGATTCAACCTAAGAGTCGTTAAATCTTCAAAAAGCCAAGAACCATAATAATTAAATAGCCAAGCAAAAACAAAAATAAAAAGCCAAAAATAAATTTTGGAAATTTTAGTTTGCATTTTCCATTTTTTGAGATAAAGAAAAACACCGAACAAAGATAAGAAAATAGTTGCCGGAGAAATCAAAACAAAATAATGCCAAAAATTTTGCAAGGCTAATTTTGGATGAATACCAAAAGGAATCAAAGCTTGTTTCAACAATTTTCCTAGAACACTAGATTGTTGAGCAAGTTCAGGGAGTTTGTCGTAGCCGGAAACAAGAAAGCTGCCATAAATTTCTTTTTGCCACACCAACGAAGGAACTAGTGCGGCAATACCGCCAAAAAGAAAGCCAAGAAAATCAAAAAAACTAAGCTCCTTTCTTTTAAAAAATAAAATAGTTAAATAAACCGCCCCAAACCAAACAAATTCTGCCGGACGAATTGCCAAAGCCAAACCGCCGAGAAAACCAGAAAAGATATTTGTCCAATATTGATCTTTTTTCACATAAACCAAAAGACCAATACTCAACAAAAAAAGAGAAATCACTGGAACGTTTGGCAAGAGCGATTCAAAAGAATAATAAAGCCAAGGAGCACTGAAAAGTAAAAAAGATGAAGACATTAAGGCAATTTTTTCACTAGCAAAAACTTTGCGGATTAAAAAATAAAAAGCCCAGACCCCACCCAACATCAAAAAAGGCGTAAAATAAATAATAGCACCAGTACCAAAAATCTTGGCCAAAAAAGCAAATAAAATAATCAGACCTAAAAAACTGCCGGGAACTATGTCGCCTGCAATATTGGTGTTAAAACTACGTGGATGAATTTGCCCATCGGCCACCAAATTAAGAATCTCCGGAATCGCTAAGCGACCATTGCTTGCCAGTTCCCTGGCCCAAAAATAATTTGCTACTTCATCCGGCCAATCGAATTTCAAACCAACACCATTATCAACCCTGACTGGCGTAATAACCGAAAATTGAAAAATCAAAAAAACTAACGACAAAACACCAAGAACCAAAAAGGGTTTTCGCAATTTAATTTTTGGAATAAAAAAAGTCTTCATTCTAATATTATATAATAAAAATCGCTGGACAGTAAATGAATCAGCGATTTTTCATTTTCTTTTTTTATAATTTACCGAATTCAAAATAATCATCAATATGCAATTGTTTCACAAAGTCTTCCATGTGGCTCACAATCACCACCGCTCCTTCATAATCATTAATCGCTTCGGCGATTACTGGTAAGTGACGAAAATTAATATGATTGGTCGGCTCATCAAGGATCAGAATTCCCGGTTTCATCAAAACCAGGCGAGCAAAAGAAACCAAGCCTTTCTGTCCTTCGGAAAGCTCAGAAATTTTGTTGCCCATCATTTCACCGTTAATCAAAAAACCAGCGGCAATTGAACGCATTTCCGGAACATCTATTCCGTCTGCCATCGAATTTTTTAAGGAATCAAAAACAGTTTCATTAAAATCAAGAGTGGCAAAATCTTGGCTATAATAACCAAGCTTCACGCCGGAAGTAATTTTTGCACCGTCTTTACCGGTAGCCAAAGCACGCAAGAAAGTTGATTTACCAATTCCGTTTGGACCGGAAACCAAGATGTGGTCAGTGCGGCCAATTTTTCTTTCAAAAATTTTATCAACCGCTTCGTGTTTTTTGATAATTTTTACGCTTTTAATTTCGGCTACTGCACCAGACAAATCTTC
>CAZBVX010000004.1:0-21807 GCA_964495615.1 uncultured Gammaproteobacteria bacterium
TTTAGATTAACCAAGCCAGAAACACGAATTTCTAATTTTTTGATTTCGCGATCAAAATCTAATTGTTCTTTTTTGGTATATTTTTCTAATTTGCCAGTCTTTTTTCTTTCCAACAAATCAACATATTTTTTTACTGATTTTTTAACCACTGCAAAGTTGGTTAGATATCCGCCAAGCCATTTTCCAACGATGTAAGGCATGGAAGTTACTTCTGCCATTTTTTTCATTGGTTCTTTTACTTGGCTTTTGGTGCCGACAAAAAGAATACTCTTTTCTTCCTTTACTAATCCTTGAACAAATTCAAGAGCTTCCTTCATTTGTTCTTGAGTTTTGGATAAATCGATGATGTAGATGCCATTTTTTTCACCAAAGATGAATTGTTTCATTTTTGGATGCCAGCGATTGGTGCGATGCCCAAAGTGAGTACCGGCTTTTAACATTTCTTCCATTTTTGGAATTTTGATCATATTTTTTTCTTTTTATCCCAAGGCCAACTTTGGCTCTTGAGCTTCTGCCTCCTTCCCGACACAAAAAATGAGCCGGCAAGAAAATTTTGAGGCATGATAATTTATTAAATATTAGATAAAAAATTAAAAGGCTTAGCAATAACCAAGCTCTTTGACTTAATAATAAAGCAAAATGGGTCAAAAGTCAACCAAAAAAACAGCATTTAAGAGCTAATCTTTCAAAGTCACAAACAGATCCTCAGCTGGTATTTTTCGCAAATGACTAACACTATTAATGAAGTTTATTTTAACTACCCCATTTTTGTCGATCATTAATTTATTGATTGAAGCCTGAAAAACTTCCAAAGAAAGAAAACCGATAATATCAGCATTCAAGATGCTAGTCAGCATTGCTTTGATAATGTTCCCATGACAAAAAACAGCAACTGTTTTTCCCTTATTTTTTTTATAGATATCCATCAAGGCAACTCTGGCTTTTGCTTGCAATTCATCCAAATCCTTGTCTAATTTACGATAATTTTTTAAATGTTTATAGCGATTTTTTTCGGCAACATTAAAAAATTTAACACGATGCCATTCCAGCCAATCCACCTCATTGAAACGAGGATCAACCATCACTCTTTTTTTGGCAATTTTGGCAAATGATTCAGCGGTTTCTCTGGCTCTCAAAAATTCGCTAGAATAAGCTTTTTCAATTTCCAGGGTTAGTAGTCTTCTAGTCAACAAACGGCGTTCTTTCAAACCTTCTTTGGATAAAGGCATATTATCAGAACCAACAACTGACTCGAGATTATAATCAGGATTGCAATGACGAATCAAATAAATTGTCGTGTAAGGTTCGCGCTCTTTCTTTTTGAGGAGGTTTTTGTGTTGTTGTGATGTCATATATTTTTCTTTAAATTATCAAGAGCAAATTGCCAATTTAATAAATTATCAATAATTGCCGAAACAAAATCTCCTCGACGATTCTGATAATCCAAATAATAAGCATGTTCCCAAACATCAATCACCAACAATGGCTTGGCCCCAGAAAGAAAAACCGGATCGGCGTTAGCAGTTTTTTTAATTTCTAATTTATCACCAATTTTTACCAACCAAGCCCAGCCGCTGCCAAATTGAGTGAGGGCTGAATTTTTAAATTCTTCTTTAAAATTTTCCAAACTGCCGAAAGAAGCAATTATTTCTGACAAAACTTCATCTGGAATTTCTAATTTTTCCATTGCTGGCTGCAAGCTGTGCCAAAAAAAATCATGATTAAAAACTTGAGCAGCATTATTAAAAATACTTTTTTGTTCAGGATTGACAGCAGTTTTTTTGATGATTTCCATCAAAGATAAGTTTTCCAGTTCAGTTCCGGCAATTAATTTGTTTAAATTATCAACATAAGCCTGGTGATGTTTTCCCTGGTGGAAATCCAAAGTTTTTTCGGAAATAAAAGGTTCTAAAGACTTTTTTTCGAATGGCAAAGAATTTAAATTAAACATATTTTTATTTTATTTATTTATTTTTTCTCTTTCCTGCTAATTGTCCGCAAGCGGCATCAACTTCTTGGCCAAGACTGTGGCGAATGGTCACTGGCATACCAGTTTTTTCAACCAACTCCATAAATCTTTTGGTCCGTGCCGAAGAACTAGGTTGAAAGCGGCCAGTTTGATTATAAGGAATCAAATTTAATAAATATAAAGGTTTATTCAGAAGCTTGGCGAGCATCTGCGCATCTTCATCACGATCATTAACTTCTTTAATTAATAAATATTCAAACATTACTCGGCGGCCAGTTTTTTCAAGATAATTATCAACCGCTGCTAATAATTTTTTGATTGGTGTTTGCCCAGCGGCCGGCATAATATTGGAACGCAAGGCGTCGCTTGGCGCATGAAGAGAAATGGCCAAATTAACTTGCAAGTTTTCACCGGATAATCTTTTGATTCCATTTACAATTCCAGCTGTAGAAATAGAAATACGGCGGGCACCAAAATTAAAAGTTTCTGGATCATTAAGTATTTTGATTGCCTTGATTACTTCTTCATAATTCAAAAAAGGTTCCCCCTGCCCCATAAATACTGCGTTATCAATTTTCCCACCGATTTTTTTTAGGTATCTGGCCCAAAATAAAAATTGTTCAATAATTTCTTCCGCTGTTAGATTGCGGGTGAAGCCTTGCATGCCGGTTGCGCAAAAAACACAAGCCATTGGACAGCCAACTTGTGACGACAAACAAACAACATAACGACCATCCTTTTGTGGAATTAAAACTGTTTCAATCTGTTCCTCATCAGCAAGAGTAATCAAAGCTTTAACAACACTATTCTTGTTTGTGCCACCAGCAATTTCTGCCTTGATTTCCAAAGGACATTCCTGATTTAATTTTTCACGCAGAGCCAGAGGAAAAATAGTAGCCTGAGACCAGTCATCAATCAAGTCGACAAAAACCGCCTTGTCTGCTTGAGTGTGGCGGAATTTTTTTTCTTCTTTCAGTGCTCCATGTAACAACGAAATTAGAATTATTTTTTTAATAAAGTGATGACGATAATTTCTCCATAACTCATTGTTCGACAAGGCGGACCCCAAGTGCCAACACCGGTGGAAATTATGGCTGTTAGCTGATTGAATTTGGCAACTCCTTTTGAAAAGCCGTGATAAACAAGACTGGAAAGATAATTAAAAGGAAACATCTGTCCATAATGAGTATGCCCTGCCAAGTAAGCATCCACGCCAATCTTGGAAACTTCTTCAAACTGAATCGGCTCGTGAAACATCAAAATGCTCGGCTTTTGAGAATCAAAGCCTGGCAAAGATTTGATAGTTTCAGCAAGATTAAATTTTTTTGTTCCTTGCTCTGGAAAACTAATTCCGATAATTTGCAGGCCGTGAATTTCCACCAGGCGGTCATCAAGCAATTCCATACCCGTGCCGGTTAAATGATTTAACATCCCTAGTCTTCCAAGCCTATTTTCATGATTACCAAAAACAAAAAATACACCCTGAGAAGCAGGCATTTTTAATAATTGTTTTCCCGCTTCTGAAAAATCACCATCAGTACCATCAAACAAATCGCCAGTAATCAAAACCGCTTCCGCCCCTGTTTGACCAACCATCTTGGAAATTTTACTTAAAAACTTTTGGCGATAAATTGCTCCCAGATGAACGTCGGATAATTGAACAATTTTTTTACCCACCCAAAAATCAGGTAAATTTTTAATCTCCAAATCAATATTTTTAAATCTAATTTTGAAAGCATTATAGAATCCCCGCCAAGAAAGAAGAGCGGTTAACAAAAAGAATAGTCCAGCAAAAATTTCCGGGCTGATCGACCAATAGAAAGAAGCTAAAAAGCGGACAATGGCCAAGCCAAGATAAATCAAACAAGATTGCCAAGCAATTCCTAGCCAAATCGCGACAATAAAATAAAGCGCTCGATTATAGTCATTATCAAAACGTTTAACCAAAAATTTTTCTATAAAAATAGCAACAAAAGAAAAAACCAAAAAAGTCACTATTGCTGAAAAAGGAAAAATAGGCAAAAAAGAAAAGACATCAGCTAACAAATAATAGTATAAAAAATGAACCGCGAGCAACAAAAAAAACGCAGACGATAAAAAAACAATAAATTCTTTGGCAATTTTTTTAACCATTATTTTTATTAAGCACCGAAAAATTAGTAGATAGCAAAAGGAAGGTTAGCATAGACAGCCTTCTCTCCCAATTCTGCCTCAATTTCTATCAAGCGATTATATTTAGCAGTTCTTTCACTGCGAGCTGGTGCTCCGGTTTTGATTTGGCCAGTACCCATTGCTACCGATAAATCAGCGATAAAAGAGTCATCGGTTTCACCGCTACGATGCGAAATAACCGCGGTCATTTTGTTTTCCAGGGCTAAATTAATAGCGGAAATAGTTTCCGTCAAAGTTCCGATTTGATTTAATTTGATTAAAATAGAATTAGAAGTTTTTTCTTCAATTCCCCTTTGCAGACGAGAAACGTTAGTGACATACAAATCATCGCCAACTAATTGAACTTCATTATTGAAGGCCTCAGAAAAAGCTTTAAAACCTGACCAATCATCTTCGGCTAGAATATCTTCGAAAGAAATAATCGGATATTTTTTACCCAGTTCTTGATAAAAACTGATCATCTCTGAGGAAGAAAGAGTTTTTCCTTCTTTTTTCAAATTATAAACACCATCAGCAAAAAATTCAGTTGCGGCGGCATCGATTCCAAAAAGAATTTCTTCGCCCAAGGAATAGCCAGCTGCCACCACTGCATCAGAAAGCAAGCTGAAGGTTTCTTCGTTAGAAGAAACCGCTGGTGCAAACCCGCCTTCATCACCGACATTGATTCCGTAGCCACGATTTTTGAGTAATTTTTTTAAGGCTTGATAAATTTCAGCGCACATTCTCACTGCACCATTAATGTTTTTGGCGCCAACTGGCAAAATCATATATTCCTGAATATCAGTAGCCCAATTGGCATGCTTGCCGCCATTTAAAACATTCATCATCGGAATTGGCATTTCAAAGACACCATTGAAGCGAGGATTGAATTTGCTTAAATATTGATAAAGCGGTTGATTCAAAGAAGCAGCCGCTGCCCTGGCACAAGCCAAGGAAACAGCTAAAATAGCATTAGCACCCAGCTTGGCTTTGTTTTCTGTACCATCAAGATCAATCATTTTTTGATCCAAACCTTTTTGGTCTTCAGCTTCAAAACCAATCAAAGCGGGAGCAATAATTTCATTAACATTTTTTACGGCAATTAATACTCCTAATCCGTCATAACGTCCTTTGTCACCATCACGAAGCTCTACTGCTTCATAGCTGCCAGTGGAAGCCCCGCTTGGCACGCTAGCGCGACCAAGAGAACCGTTTTCCAAAACAACCTCGGCAGTCAAAGTTGGATTACCACGAGAATCTAAAATTTCCCAAGCTTTTATTGATTTGATTTTCATATTTTAAGTAATTATTTTTTAGGTTATTCAATAATGTTGCGTTTATAGATGCTTGCTTCAGTGCGATCAATCACTCTCTTCAAAATTTTTACCGCCTCCAAAGGATGTTGACCCATTGCAGTTTCATCAGAAAGCATAATCATATCAGCACCATCGAACACTGCATTAGCAATATCGCTAATTTCTGCACGAGTTGGTGTTGGGTTGATCATCATCGACATCATTACTTGAGTGGCCAAAATGGTCGGCTTGTTATGCCAATGAGCATGGCGAACCAAATTCTTTTGGACAACTGGCAATTCTTCAATCGGTATTTCAATCCCCAAATCACCGCGAGCAATCATGATTACGTCGGAAACAGCAATAATTTTGTCGATATTTTTCAAAGCAATTGCTCTTTCAATTTTGGAAACAATTTTTGCTTTATTTTTTCCAATCAACTTTCGGAGATGAAGAACATCTTCTTCTGTTTGCACAAAAGATAAACCAACATAGTCAACTCCGGCTTTGAGTCCGAATTTTAAATCTTTAATATCTTTTGGGGTCAAACCGCCGCTTTTTAAATTGGTATAAGGAACATTGATTCCCTTTCTGGACAGCAAAAGGCCACCAACAGTCACCTTGGCGCTGATTACTTTGTTTTTTATTTCGATTACTTTTAATTCAATCGCGCCATTGCACAAAAACAAAGGTTCATCCTTTTTCATGTCTTTCACCAAATCAACGTTATCAATTGGAATTATGCCGCCCGGTTCATAAGGTTTTTTTGAATATTCAAAGCGATAAATCTCCCCTCTTTTCATCGTCAAACCAGTTTCCGGCATTTGACCAACCCGAATTCTCGGGCCTTGAAGATCCAAAAGAATAGCAACATTAGCTTTGTTTTTTTTATTATAGACTTCGATTTGATTCTTGATTTTTTTGTATTGATCATAAGAAGCGTGAGAAAAATTGATTCTCACAACATCAACTCCCGCTTTCATCAAAGAGTTCAACATTTCTGGAGACTCAGAACGAGGACCGATCGTGGCAACGATTTTTGTGGACATAAAATATTATAAATTATTTACTTTTTATTATTTTCCAAAATAAAAAGGACATTTTTCTGGATGTCTAAATTTAGTATAAACTAAATCTAAAAAAAATAAAAGGATTTCAAAAAAAACGAAAAAAAATTTATTTTGTCTTTATTTCTCTTATTTTTAATAATAATTCCTGAAAAAACTCCAAATTATGCAGAGCGGCCAATTTTTGTCCCAAAGGTTCGTTCAAACGAAAAAGATGATGCAAAAAAGCCTTGGAATAAGTGCGTAATTCGGGAATCTTACTTTTGGAATTGATTGGTGAAAAATCTTTCGCCCAAGAAGCATTGCTAATATTGATTGTTTCGTAGAAATCAGGAGCTTTTTCGAGCGGTTCTTTGATGCTTTTTGATATTTTAAAATCAGTAAATTTTTTCTTAAAATAAAACAAACGACCATGTCTTCCCTCTCTGGTTGGAATAACGCAGTCAAACATATCCCAGCCCATCAAAGCGCAACGATAAATATCTTCCGGAGTCCCCACGCCGAGCGCAAAACGCAAAGCATTTTCAGGAATTGATTGAGCGGTCTCAAACAAAACTTCCGCCAAAAAATTTCCCTCCGCATCAATTGGACGAGCGCCAAAACCATAACCATCAAAACCAATCTTCGCCAACTCTCTAGCACAATAGCGACGCATTTCAACTTCAACTCCTCCCTGAACAACCGAAAAAAGCAAAGGTCGATTAGTATCGGTCATTTTTCTTTTTTTAATCTGACGATTATACTCCGCTTTACAACGCTTAGCCCAAGACAAAGTTCTTTCTACCGATTTTTCCATCTGCTGATGAGAAAAATCATTCGGCGGACAATCATCAAGACAAACAATCATGTCGGTTCCCAGGACAAACTGAATTTGAATTGATTTTTCTGGGGTTAATTCGTGATAAGAGCCATCCAGAGGAGATTTAAAAGTTACTTTTTCGTCGTCTATTTTTCCCATTTGATGGCTACGATGAATTAAAGAAAAAACCTGAAAACCGCCGCTGTCTGAAAGCAAAGGCAAGTCGCAAGACATAAAATCATGAATACCGCCAGCTTTTTTGATTAAATCCAGGCCAGGCTGAAGATAAAGATGAAAAGTATTCACCACCAAAGCTTCTGTTTTGGTTGCCAAAACATCTTCCGTAGTTGAAAGTTTAATAAAGCCGCGTGTCGCATCAGGCATAAAAAAAGGTGTCGCCAAGTTTCCATGCCTAGTTTTTAGTTTTCCACGCCTTAAATTTGTCTTCTTGTCTTTTTGAAAACTGAACATAAAAATTTATTGAACCTTTCCGGAATTATTCAAACTCGCAATATCATCATCTTCCAGTTTGGAAGTTTTTGGCGCGGTGTTTAGTTTTATTTCGGAATTATTTTCCAAATCAATCGCACTAACCGTTGAACCAGGAGAAATAATTAAAATTTTATTTTGATCATTAATTGTTGGAATCAAACTAAGACTAAATTCACCCTCAACCGTCGCTACCGACAAAGGAATTCTTCCCAAATCCCAAATCACCTGATTCAAAACTTGATCATAATAAATACTCCCTGCTTGCACTTTTGTTCGACCTTCAAAGCTAGTATTTGGCGGCAAGGATAGAGAAACCTTGGTCTTGTCCAATTCGTGAAGTGTGTTGTTGAGACGCCAATAAACCCGCAAGGAGGTTTTTTCACCAACCTTTGGCGGCAAAGGTCCTTCACCGACTGGCAAATTATCTTCGTTAAAATAAAGAATTTTCTCCGAGAAAGCCAAATCGCTATTCAAACTGCTGTTAATTACGTTGCTGCGATTAAATTCACTGTTTGAGGTATTACTATCGACATTAAATTGAGCATAGCTTTTGATGGAAAAATTTGTTCCCAAGTCTGAGCTGGAAAAATTTTTCAATTTTACAGAAAAACTCAAATCCCCCTCTTGTCCGGGCTTTATCTCCACCAAGGCTGGTGCTTCATCTTTGGTCCAAGTAATAATGCCATTTTTCAGTCTACCGTTTGATTCAGCTTCAAGAGTACTCCAGTCAACAAAAGGACTATCGATTACTGCACTAATTGCAATATTTTTTAGAGACTTGGATCCACGATTAGAGTAAGAGATGGTATAGCTGAGCGTTTCGCCAAAATTTGCTGCTCGATCGCCCTGGCTGCCGTTCACCGTCATGGTTAAATTCAAATCATTTTTTATCACATCAACTCCTGCGCGTTTTTCAAAAAAAGTCAGCAAAGATCCGTCAGTATCTTGAACCGAAAAACGAACAACAATTTCTGCCCGACCCTGATCAGTATTTTTTATCTTAAATTGAAAAGGCAAAACTATCTCTGAAGAAGAAGCTTTTACTCCAGCCACTTCCCAATGATTATCATTTTTTTTGATTAGCCAAGAAGAGGAAGTGGCAATATTTTCCGGATCAATAATTGCCGCCGAAGAAGGAACTTCAAAATCAATACGGAAATTTTCAATTGATAAATTTTCAAAATTAGAAATTTTTAAAGATAAATTATTTTCTGCGCCAGCCAAAGCAGCACTTGGATAATCGACTTCTGCTCGAAAACCAATAGCGTTGATTTGTGTTGAGGCAGAGGCTTCTTTTTTTAAATCGCTAGAAAAATCTGCTTGGCGATAAAATAATTTTCCATAAATAGTGTTGGCAGAATTTTCTTGGTTAATTATTCTACCTCTCACCACGAATGATTTGCCCGCACTAGAAACCAGATCAGCAATGGTCCAATAATTATTTCCAGAAGTTGGTGCTAGTTCCGAACTAATAAAAACAAAGTTTTCCGGATAAGCGAGTTCCAATTTGACGGACTTGATTGTTGACCCTGAATTATTTTTCAAGATGATTTGATAATCAAAATCTTGCCCAGCTACTACTTTCTCGGGAGCATTGATCATTATTTCAACTTCATTTTTTTGTGATGGTGAAAAAACTAATAAAATCGCCCAAACCGCTAAGCCGATAAAAGATAAGCCGACTAGCCAACGAAAAATCATTACCACTGCTTGGCGGCGAGCTCTTTTTTCTAATTTTTGAACATCGACCAACTTTCCATTTTCATCACGATAAATTTCTGATAAGCGGCCGTTGATATCTTCGCCTCGCTCTTGATTTTTTATTTGACGATTAAAACTGCGAATTTCTTCGTCAGTTGGTAAAGGCCTTTCAATAAAATGCGGTTCGACAATCTTTTTTGACATATGATTAATTATTAGATTTTAATATTGCGCCAAAACTTTGGTCAGTATCCAGTAAACCACTCTTCTGCCAACCAGAAACATCAATCTTTTTTTGTTCTGGATAAGTCCAAAGATTGGTGAATTGTTGATTATCTATCTTCAGAATGCTGGAAAATTCAGAAGGTTTTGCGCCCGGCTGTTTTTGAATCAATAAAGAATAAGAGGTAAGTTTTTCCGTTTCACCAAAAATATAATAGAGTAATTTTTCACCCCAATCAACTAACTGCTGATTGGCAAAGGTGAGTTTTTGCGGCAGAAGATAGGTGAACTCGACAATATTTTCACCACCAGGATCAGTAATTAGCCAATTGGCAAAAACCGTCTTGCCGTTTTCGTTATAAACCATCGTACCATTAGCTGTCTTTTGCGCCCGTCCTTCTCCTTCGCTGATAATTGGACGACTTTCCCAAGAGCTATCGGCTTTCTTGAACAAAGTTGAAGTTGGCGCTTTAAAACCGCTAGCAGAAATCAATTTGCTTCCCTCGGGGACATAAATTCTCAGCCAATCGACATTTTTCATGCCGAATAATTTTTCTCCTTTAACACCGTGATGCTGCCTAATAATTCTAACCGTGTTAGTAATTTTTCCATCAGCGGAAATATTGGTGCTTTGTTCAATTTTTTCGGTCATTTTGTAGTCGCTTTTTCCGCCGCTGATATTGGTGTGGACTACCATCAAGTAATCACCGGAGACTTTTTCTTGACGTCCAGCCCAATTATATTTTTCAACTTCGGCTTGTAGCTCTGGATCGCTAAAATTAAACATCAACTGTTTTTGAGATAAACTTTTTTCCAATAATTTTAATAACTTCACCAAATTTTCCCGATCAACTTTTTTTGGTAATTCGGTTAATATCTTGGCAGTCAAATCGCCAATAATTTTTTTTGGCTTCTTGTCTTTATTTCTTTCCAAGTCCTGTTTTATTTCTATGACTGTCTTTGTTGTTTCTTCTCTTGATTCAACCGCTTTGAAATCATCAACAGACAAATAACCCTCTTTTACCAAATTATCTTTTTCGGCAATCTGCTGGGTTAGTTCATAAAAATTTTGAGAATCAATTACAACTCCATATTCTTTCATCAAATCAATCGGCCCAGTAATTTCCAATAAACCGGAGATAATATCGGGAGTGAAAGCAATCACACCGTCAACTGTCGGACCACCGCTTTTTTCATAGAACCAGCGAATATTCTCAGCCGACAAAGACCAGTCCGGAAACCAATTGGCATCCCAAAAAAACCAGCGTGGAGCAATCAAATGCAAGGCTTCGGGTGATTTGATAAAAGCGGTTAAGCTGCCCTTGGTATCATAAGTTCCTCCACCGGGAATTTCTAAATTTTTTATTTTCCCGCCGCTAAAATCAATCAAAGCGTAACTGCCCATAAATCCACCACCACCTCTCATTTCGGTATTGTTTTGAAAAATTAACAAATATCTTTGATTGCGACTAACACCGAATAATTTTCCAAATTGATCAGCTTTCGAAATAACTTCTGCCAATAGTTCATTGAGCATCAAAGCTTTTTGTTTCAAGTCTAAAAATTGTTGGCGATATTTTTCCGGCAAAGCTTGCGAGTCAATATCTTCCAAAATTATTGAAAGTTCTTTGGAATTTTCTAAAACAATTTTTCCCTCGATGGAAAAATTTTTCAGAGAATCTTGCGGTTTCTCTTGTGAAAATAGAGCATCAATTGCTCTGGTGAGATGTTCGCCCATTTTCGACGCCAGAATTCCAGCTTGTAAAAATTTCTTGCCGCTCGCCGCCAACTGCAATTCTTCATTTCCCGAAAGAGCCGCCAACTGCAACAATGATTCATCAATATTTTTTAAATCATTTTCTGCTTGCAAAAAATGATTAGCTGCCCCTGAAAAATCATTGGAAGCCAGTTTCAAATCCAACTGGGAAGCAGCAGAAGCTGCGGACATCAAATCATTAATCGCCAAATGAGAATTGGCGGTAATTCTTTCTTTCAAAGCTTGCGGATCAAAAACTTTGTAATAAGCCAGTAGCTTCAAGGGGATAAAAATAATCAAGAGCGCAAAAAATAAAGAAACAGCCCTTCCTTGAAAGGTATGCTTGAAGCGTTTTTTTTCAAAAGCACTGAAAGAATCTCTAACCTCTTCTGCTCGCTGATCCAAAAAAACATTTTGATAATGATGCTTGGTGAGCGGTTTAAAGAAAAAAGGGAGTGAAGATACTACTCGCTCAGATTTCCAAGAAGCTTTATTTTTTTTCTTTTTTGGCAAAGAAACAGCACTCAGATGAAATGGTTCTTTTTTTCTCAAATCAATAACAAAACTAGCATCCTCAGAACGCAGCTGATTCAGGGACACCGACAAAGAAAATCTTTTGTTTTGTTTTTTTGGTTTAGGCATTATTTTTTAAACACTTTTTATAGATTGCCAAAGTTTTGGTGGCGCAATCCTGCCAGCTATAAATTTTTATTCTCTCTTTTCCAGCCAATTTCAAACTTTCTCTCAACTCCGGATAATAGTAGATTTTCTCCATTTTTTTTAGAAAGTCTTCTTTGGAATATGGATCAAAATACAAAGCGGCTGAGCCAAGGATTTCCGGCAGGCTCCCCTCGCTTGAACTAAGAACTGGACAATTTTGAGACATTGCTTCTAATGGTGGCAGACCGAAACCTTCATAAAAAGAAGGAAAAACATAAAAAAGAGCTTGCGAAAAAAAAGCGGCTAAATCTTCGTCTGGCACATATCCTGGAAAATGCAAATTTTTAATAGCCATTTTTTTTGCTATTTCCTTGATCTGTAAATAAAAATGATCTTCTTTCCCAACCAAAACCAGAGAAATTTTTTCTTCTGGATATTTTTTTTGAAAATCAACAAAAGTATTTAATAAACCCTCAAGATTCTTGTGCGGATAAGCATTGCCGACATAAAGAATAAATTTCCCGTCAATATTGTACTTTTTGAGAACTTCTGAATTATTTTCAGAGTTTGAAGAGAGAAAATTATCAGCAACCCCTTCATGAGTGACTTCAATTTTTTTTGGAGAGACTTTAAATTGTTTGGCAATATCATCGGCTGTGAACTGAGAAACGGTAATAATTTTTTGAGAAAATTTTATTGCATGCTTAATAACTAAACGATAAGCAAAGTTTTTCAAGCGATAGAGCCAAGGGCTAAGCAAGGTGGCCTTCAAAGAAGGAAATTTGGTTAAAATCAAATCATGAATCGTAACTACAAAAGGAGAAAAATATAGAATCGGAACATTAAAATGAGTGAAATGAAGTAAGTCTAATTTTTTCTTATAAAAAATAAAAGGCAAAATGACTTGTTCCGCCAAAGAATACCAGCGAATATTTATTTTTATTTTTTGATAATTTTTAGTAGGAAGAGAAAAGTCATCAAAATTTTCTGGACTTAAAAAAATAAAATAATCAGCTTCTTGATCCAGAGAGACTAGACGATCAGTGATTTCTTGGGTGTAACGACCCAGCCCCTTCCCGGAAGGCCCATAAAATCTGGCATCAATACCAATTCTGGTTTTTCTTTGTTTTTCCATTTTTTTAATAATTAAGCGAAAGGAAGATTTTGCGGCGGAACATCTTTTTCAACAACATCAATTTTTTCTTCTACCTTTTCATTTTTCGTCGGTTTTTCATTGAAAATATCATCCGGAATATATTTTTCTTCGCTAAACAAAGGCAAGCTGGCTGGGGCTTCGGCTTTTCTTCCCGGAGCCATTTGAATCATTGGCGCTTTTACTGAGGCCTCTACTGGGAAGTGCCAAATAGTCGCTAATTCTTCAATTGTATAAACACCGGGAGCGCGTCCAGCACCTCCTGAACGACCAATATAGTTGTTGATTAAACGAGTTTTTTTCTCTTGCATGCGCGCCGTTTTGTTGAAATAAGCAGTTTTGGTCATAGTGTATTCACCGTCCGGTTTAAAACTATTGAGATCCAAATCAATAAATTGTTTAACATAACCAACAAAACCACTAGCCACCTTGGGCTTGTTCATCATTTCTTTTTTGGCCAAATAAACAACCCTCATTTTAGCTTGAAAACCAAGCTGAGAAGCTTTTCTTTGAATTGCTTCTATTTTTTTCTTTTGTACCGGGGTCAATTCCATCATCGAAAGCGGTTTTTTTTCATCTTTTTTTGCTGCCTCATAAGGACCAAATAATTCGAAAACTGCTTCACTAAGATTATGGATGATTGGCGCTAGACGATCAAAAAGATCTTCTTTGGCTTTTGCTTTTTTGCCTAAAATTTTGTCAACTTCTGCATCGGCAGCTTTTACCCAGTCAAAACCGCAAGGAATAACAATGATTTGATACCAAAATTGCTCACCCGGACGAAGAGAGCTGCAAAGATCCATCAAAGAAGCCATCGGATCCTTGAATTGGGTTTCCAGAGGTCCCATTTTGTGTTCAAATTCTTGATAGGTTTTAATTGGGTAAGGATAAGCTTTTTGCTGAATAAATTCCGCGCCCCAAATATCATATTCCTCATCCGGAAAACTCAAAGGCATTCCCTCGGTGTAGTCATCGACCTCTGTGATTTCCGCATCTGGATATTGAGAATAAACTGCCGACTCAATCAAGTTTCGCCAATGAGCGGGAGTTCTAATTAAAAATTGCGTATAGCCGTCAATACTAACAATTTCAAAACTAAAAGATAATTGATATAATCCTTCAAACCATTTTTCAAAAAAATTAACTTGTCCGTGAGCACCGCCAAGATAGGTAAAAAGATTTTCTGTCGCCTTTGGCGATTGCTCATTCCCTTTCGGAATATCAATAGCTAATAGAACAAATTTATTGGTGGAAGACCAAATAGTTTGTAAGCGAATTAGCCATAATTGAAGAGCAGCTTTGATAAACAACCAAGCCAAAATCATCCAACCAAAATACAAAAAAAACTTCCAAAGCATCTGCTCCGGTGGAAGGCTGACAAAATCAAGAATTGGCGTCAAATCGACAACGACGTCCATAAAAAAATGATAATATATTTACCTTTATTTTATCACACAAATTAGCAAAAAACAAAAACGCCTCAGAGTTAATCTGAGACGTTTTATTTTTGAGAAAAAAATAACAAATTAATTATTCCACTCCTTCAATCCATACATTCCGCGACCAGTTAAAATATAGCGATTATCGAGAATTAATTCATTATGAACAGTCGCTGGATTGGCAGTTTTTTTATCAAAACCAACTTCATTAATTCTGCGAGCAATTTCGGTAAAATGCAAAGGTTCGCCAGCATTTTTCAAAACTAAAAATATTTTATCATTGATAGTTTTTGGCTTGACTTCGTGCCAAGAAGCAATTCCCCAATAACCGAATTTGTTTCTTTCTAGATTTTTGATGGCTTGCATCAAGGAATAAAGAATTTTGTTGCTATTGATTATTTCTGCTTTATCTGGGAAAGCTTGGCTTTTTAGAATCTTGAACAAATCAACTTCTTTTTCTTTTTTTAATTTTTCTTGATATTGATTATATGAATCCAGCTCTTTCAAAAGTTGCAATAATTCTTCGGTGCTTAAAGTTTTTTTGAAAGTTTCTATTTTGGTCATCAAGTCTTCGGCCAAGGCCTCCAAGTGCTCTGTGGAAGTTTCTTTCAATTTTAAAGAAGAATTAAATTTTTCTGATTCGGAAAGCAATTCAAAATCATTGTTCAAAACGCGAGAAAGCAAAAAATCAAAATGATTGCGATAGGTGCTTCTTTCTTTCTCATCATTTTCTTTCTTTCCGTCAATTATTTCTAAACAAGCTACCGTTAAAATATCCAATAAATAATCGCGACGCATCAAGCCCCCATGTTGATCCAACAAAGTTTCAACAACCTCTTTTAGGACTGCTAGATTTTCTTCAAGAGAATCTAGTTTTTTGATTTTTTTCAAACTAGATGATTCGATTTGACGGACTCTTTCGCGAGTCAATTGGTGAATTTTGCCAATTTTTTCTAGAGTCTCTTTTTTGTCTCCATTCAAACCGAAACGACGAACCAAAACATCCTTTTCGCGATCCATTAAATCACTAAAAAGGCTAGAAACTATTGAAATAGCGTCTAATTTAGAAGCTTCTTCGCCACGTTTTTCTTCAATTAGGGTCTCAAAAATACTTTCCATATTGATAATTACTTGCCCAAAAAAAATAATGGCCAAGTGTGCTATTTTTTGTTCAAGGATAACTTTATCACGATAACATTTTTTAGTCAAGAGGAAGAAAAAACCTGGTAATTATTGGCGTTTTTTGTTAATTTTTGACAAAATAGCACGATATTCAGGCAAAATAAATCTTTCTTTAAATAAAACAAAAATAAACATTGAAAAAATCGAAATAATAATTTTAATTCTGGAAAACCAATTCTGCTTTTTAAAATATTTCGCATAAATCAAGTGCTGATTAACAAAAGACCAGCGGCGAACCTTTTGGCTTTTATTTTTTCGGTCTTTCAAGGCCGCAAAAATACCTCTTCCAGGATCGGCAGCGGTGCGATCATGCCAGGCAATTGCTTCTTTAACACAAATCGCTTTTCCACCAGCCAAAAAGAGGCGATAAGCCAAATCACAATCTTCTTTATACATAAACATTCTTTCGTCAAAATATTCGCCATCAAGGGAAATCTTATTGAGCGCAGACATTCGAAACAAAGCCGCCGCTCCAGAAGGCCCAATAATTTCCAGATCATCAAAACTTCCATCATCAACCATTCCTTGACCAAGATCAACAAAACGCAAACCCGGCAAAAGCAATAAGCCGCAGGTATCAATAATCTTTTCTTTCGGTTTTTCAGGAAATGGCCAACGATAAAGTTTTGGACAAACCGAGAAAAGTTCGGCATCCTTTTCCAAGGATTCTACTAATTTTTTGATACTATCTTTTTCCAAGAGAACGTCTGGATTCATCATTAAAAAATATTCTGCCTGGGATTGATTAGCTAATTGAAGCAAATGATTGTAGGACTTGGCAAAACCAAAATTGTGATTTTGAGCAATCACCTGGAAATTTGGATAATTTTCCGCAATAAATTCCTGATTGAGATAATAGTTTTCACTATTGTCAAAAATGACTACCGAATAGTCATTTTGAGAAAGAAAATCCAAAGCTGAAGAAAGACTGGCTAGACTTTCTGATAAATATTTCAGAGAAGACTCTCCATAAGTGATCAGGCCAATAAATAATTTCATAAAATTAGATTACCATTTTGTCTGCCAATTTATCTTTAGCAATTTGTTGAGCGGCTAATAAACTGTCAAAAGTGCCGGCATCAAGCCATTCACCATTCACCATTGCTACTTCCAACTCTCCCTTTTCTAGATACCAATTATTCAAATCAGTAATTTCCAATTCACCGCGCAAACTAGGCTTTAGGCTGCTAGCAGCCTCCACAACCCGGCGATCATAAATATAAAGACCAGTAACGGCATAATTACTCAAGAATTCTTTCGGCTTTTCAACAATTTTTTCCGCTTTTTTGTTTTCATCAAATTTCACCACTCCGAAACGTTCCGGGTCAGAAACTTCTTTGGCAAAAATTTTTGCGCCACTTTTGAAGTTTTTAATTTCTTCAGAAAAATCATCTTCAAAAATATTATCACCAAGAATCATAGCAACATCTTCATCGTCAATAAAATTTTTGGCAATCAAAAAAGCCTGAGCCAAACCTTCTGGTTTGTCTTGAATTTCATAAGTAAATTTCACACCAAAATCCTGGCCACTGCCGAGTAGATTCAAATAATCCCCCGCTCTTTCCGGAGAAACAATGATCATAATTTCTTTAATTCCTGCTTTGACAAAAGTATTCAAAGGATAATAAATCATTGGTCGATGATAGATAGGCAACAACTGTTTGCTGGTAATTTTGGTAAGCGGACGTAATCTGGTTCCGCTGCCACCTGAAAGAATAATTCCACGCATAAATATTTTAATTAAATTTTATTTTAAATAATCCGCCAAGGCCTCTTTCCAAGAACGAAGCTTTGGTCTTTTGGTGTTTTTGAGAACCGAAGAAAACGGTCTTTGTGCTGGACGAGGAAAAGCTTGGCTCGCTACTGGAATAATCGGCGAAGATAAGCCTTTTATTCTCAAGGCTTCCGAGGCGCCATCAAACCAAGTTGCCGCTTCCTCATTGATTAAATGATAAACACCATAAGGGCTTTTTTCTTTAATCAATTCCAGGGTTGCCTCAGCTAAATCGGGAGTATAGGTAAAACAGCTATTTTCTTCATCAACTGCTTTGAGATCGCTTCCATTTTGCGCCAATTTTAAAATCATATCAAAAAAACTGGTTTTTGAAAAAGCACTTCCGCCAGCCGGACCAAATAATTTTGAAGTTCGAATCAAATAATATTTCAAGCCAGATTTTTCAAGTTCCAAAATCTTTTTCTCTCCTTCAGCTTTGGTTTGTCCATAAATATTTACTGGATTTTGACAATCGCTTTCCACAAAAAAATCATCTTTGTTTTTTCCGGAAAAAACATAGTCAGTTGAATAATGAACTAGGGTTATTTCGTTGGCTAAACAAAAAACCGACAAAAAATTTGGCAAATCAATATTTAAATTTTTGGCTATTTTCTTCTCTTCTTTGTCTGCTTCACATTTATCAACTGCGTTGTAAGCTGCCGCATTAATTATTAATTCTGGCTTTTCTTCTTCTAAGTAATTAGTTAATAAACTAAAGTCCAGAAAATCAAAATTTTGCTGATCAAAACCAACTACTTCATCATTGGAAAAAGTTTTAGCTAATTGTGTTCCCAGATTTCCCTGGACACCGATAATAACAATTTTCATATTATTTATTTTCCCATTCCAGGCCTTGTCTCACTAATAATTCTTCAGCTCTTTGTGGTTCAGCCATTATTTCCAAAACTGTTTTTTCCATTCTAGCTCCCTGGGAACCTTTGATTAAAATCAGATCGCCTTGATTAATTCTTTGTTGAGCAAATTTTCCAGCTTCTTCGGCGTTAGAAAAATAAAAAATATTATCCTCATTAAACCCCGCTTCCTTGGCACCGCTAGCAACATGTCGAGCTCGACTACCCACCAAAATTAATTGAGAAATTCCAGCTTCAACAGATTTTTTACCCACCAAAGCGTGGCCTTCTTCTGTATAAGAACCGAGCTCCAACATATCGCCAATGATGGCAATTTTTTCAGCCGACTCTTTTAAGCTAGCTCTTTCCATTACCTCCAAAACCGCCAAGCAAGAATCAGGAGAAGCATTATAAGTGTCATCGATAATTGATGAATTTTTAATACCGCGCAAAACCCTCATTCTGCCCTTAGGTAAATTGAAATATTCCAAAGCGGCAGCAATTTCCACTAAATTATAATTAAAATGGATTGCCACTGCTGCTGCTGACAAAGCTGCCAAAATTGCCTTATCACTAATTGCTTCGCGTAAAAATACTGGAACACTGGAACCGTTATATTCTAGTTTAAAAGAAAGACCGGGCAAGAAACCTTCACCTTTTTCAAAATTATAACGGATATCTACGGCTCGCAAATCAGCCTCCGAGCTCAAACCATAAGTTAAAACTTTGGCTCGGCTAGCTTCAGACATGCTTCTAACTGATTCTGAATCAGCTGACAAAACTGCCAAACCTTTAGAGGGTAAGGCCTCTACTAGACCTTGTTTTTCTTTTTTAATTTTTTCCAAACTACCAAAAAATTCCAAATGAGAATGACTGACCGTGGTAACCACGCCAACCTCTGGCTTGGCTATCCTAGTCAAATAACGCATATCTCCAGGACGATCAACACCAAGCTCCAAAATAATAATTTTTGGATATTTTTTGTCTTTAATAATCAATAAACGCCAAGCACGCAAAAAAACCAAAAACCAACCCGAAAGATTAGCCCCCGGAGAATCGGCACCAATAATTGTCAGGGGAACGCCAATTTCATTATTATAATTTTTCAAAGGCGCTCGAACAGCAAATTTTGCTGACAAAACCGCCGAAATAGCTTCCTTGGAAGTGGTTTTACCAACACTGCCCGTGATGCCGATTACTTGTGGCTGATATTTTTTTAGAATTAAGCCAGCTAAAATTTTCAATTTGAATTGCAAAACCTTTCTCATATAATTAAATTTATTTTCTCGTTTTTGGTACTTGATAATATTTCAAAAGATGGTCAAATACTCCCTGGGCCAAAGGAACAGCTGTTCCCTCAGCATATTCAATACCAACTGGGTTATCAATTTTTGTTAAAACAACAAATTTTGGATCCTCAATTGGCACCACGCCAACAAAAGTATGAATAAAATCACTTTTACTGTAAGCGCCTTTTTCTGATACCTGAGCAGTACCAGTTTTTCCACCGATATAATATCCACTAACGGCAGCTTTCTTAGCATGCCCCTTCTCCACAACGTTTGTCAACATTGCCAAAATAGTACTAGCTGTTTTTTCGGAAACAACCTGGCGAACCGCTTTTGGTTTTATTTCAGTGCTTGTTCCATCAGGATTTTTTATCTCTTTCACCAAATAAGGCTTCATCATCAAACCTTTGTTGGCAATCGTCATATAGGAAACAAACATCTGCAAAGGAGTGACCGCAATTCCTTGACCGAAAGAGGCGGTGGCATAATCAATTTCTGGAACTCGACGCTGTAAAATATTTGAAATATTACCAGCAACCTCTGATTCTAATTCAATGCCACTTTTTTGTCCAAAACCGAAATTTTTTACATAGTCAACAAATATTTTTGGACTAGTTTGGCGCATCACATAAATTGCTCCGGTGTTGAGAGAATTTTCTAAAACAAAATTCATGTCAACTAACCCGTGCGCACCTTTTGAAGAATAATCAGAATTGCTAATTGGTTTGTTCCAGCCCTTGATATACATTTGGCCCGGATCAGTAAATGTTGAATCGGGGCTTAGTTTTCCTTGATCAATTCCGGCGGCCATGGTGATTGTTTTCATTACCGAGCCAGGCTCGTATTGATAAAACATGATTGGATTGTTGAAATACTTGATATCGGCTACTGATTTGTAGTCATTCGGATTGAAGGAGGGGTAAGAGCACATCGCAATAATCGCTCCTGTTTTTGGGTCACCAACAATAACGCTGCCACCGGTTGCTTGATATTTTTCTATTCCTTTTTTTAATTGTTCGCAAACTTCAAATTCAACATTACGATCAACAGTTAAAACCAAGTCGCTGCCATCAGTCGGTTTGACATATTCCTGATCGTTAACAATTAACATATTTTTACCAACCCCCTTTTCTGCTTTTAAAAATCCAAATTCTCCCGATAGCTCCTTGTCGAAATATCCCTCCAAACCATAACGCCCAGTTCCTTCACCATCAACATAACTAACAAAACCAGCCAGATGAGCAGCACTTTCGCCTTCTGGGTAATAACGATATTTTACAAACTCATAGCCGAGGCCTTTAATCTTTACTGGTTGATCATTGTTTTTTTTATCGACTAATTCATTATGAAAAATCTCTAAATTTTCGGCCTTAAGAGGTGTGGAGGTTGATTCAGAATAAATCGCTGCATAAAGTTCGGCCAAATCTTCGGTGGACATTTTTTTTACTAATGGCTCATAAGGGTCTCCTGGTTTATCAAGACGTTTCAGATATTCAGAAATAATTGCTTCCTTCTTGGAGTCAGCAGAATAAATCGGATCAACAGCGATTAAGGCAATTTTGGCAGTTTTTTCTTCAGCACCCAAAGATTTGTCATCTTGGATCGCTTGAATTGCCTCTAAGCGATTTTTTTCATTCTGTTCTGCTGTTTTTTGATTCTCTTTCTCTAGGCGCGGCTTGTCAAAAAAATTATATAATTTTTCCGCCATCGCTTGCGGATCATCAATATCTTTCGGTACTGCATAAAGAAGAGCAAAATTTTTATTGGTTGCTAGCGGAAAAAGAATTCCGTCATTTTCTCCAGGCATTGAACTGCTAAAAAATATTTGTCCTCTTTCTGGGCTTAATTTACTAAAAATTTGCTGCTGACTAGCCGCAAGGGCCGTATAATAATCAGAGTTTTTTACTTGTAAAAAAAATAGGCGGGTAATAATTGCTCCCAATAACAAAAAAACCGCCACCATCACAAAGCGGAGTCGGTTATTGGTATCTCTTTTCTCTAATCGAG
>CAZBVX010000004.1:21817-34198 GCA_964495615.1 uncultured Gammaproteobacteria bacterium
ACATATATTTTTGGAGAACTAACTACTTTTTGGCTAAAACAGAATCGCTGGCTGTTAAATAATCAACGTTGCCAACCGCCACCATATTCAAACACTGCACCCTCGCTTTCAAATTACCATATGATTGCAAAGCCAAAATTTTATTTTCGTAAGCTCTCGTATCTTCATTCAAGCTTTTTGCTTGATTTTTTAAACCTTGCATAACAACTCCCTTGACCACCAAATCATTAGCGCCCACCAAATAAGAAACGCCGACCAGAACAAACACCGAAAACAAAATTAAATTAAATTTTCGAAAAAAACCAGAAGTTTCATTCTTCTTTTTTGAACGATGATACTTTTTTTGAGAAATTGATTTTTTGGCGACAATCATAAAAATATCTGAATAAAATTTATATTCTCACTGCGGCGCGAAGTTTTGAACTGCGTGCCCGAGGATTTTCAATACTTTCTTGATTACTGGGAATAAGTGGTTTTTTGGTGATAATTTTCAAAGTGGCTCGATGGCCACAATTACAAATTGATGCTTGCGGAGGGCAGATGCAATCTCTACTTTCTTGACGAAAAAAATTTTTAACAATTCGATCTTCTCCACTGTGGAAAGAAACGAACACGACTTTTGCTCCCGGTTTCAAGGCTTTCGGCAAAGCGGCAAGAGCATTTTCCAAATTCTGATATTCTCCATTGGTGGCGATTCTCAAAGCTTGAAAAATTTTGGTGGCTGGATTGATTTTGTGGTGGCCTTTCATGATTGGAGCTAGGGCCTCCAACAAATCACCAGTAGTCTTGATGGTTTTTTTCTTGCGATATTCAACTATTAATTTGGCAGCCTGGTAAGCTTTTGGTTCGTCGCCATAAACCCGGAAAATTTCCGTCAGTTTCAGTAAATTATAATATTTTAAAATATTTTCTGTTTCTTCCCCCTCTGCATTATCAGCATTAAAAGACATTGATAGTGGACGATCTCCCTGAAAAGAAAAACCTCGTTCTTCATCGTCCAGTTGAGCTGAGGAAAGTCCAAGATCAAATACTGCTCCATCAAATGGTCCATAATTTTCAGCAATTTCCGCCAGATTCCCAAAGTTATCATTAATAACGGTCAAATTTTTAATTCCCTCTTTTTCAGCTCGCTGTTTGGCATTATTAATTGCTAACAAATCCAAATCGGTTGCAAACACTTGACCATCTGGCCCAACTGCTTTGGCAATTGCCAAAGAATAATTAGCGCCGCCAAGCGTGCCGTCAAAAATTTTTTCACCTTTTTTTGGTTGTAAATATTCCAGGACTTCAGCCAGCATCACCGGGATATGGAAATACATAAATTAAATTCCCAAATCACCGAGTTCTTCAGCGATGGCGTTACTATTTTTTTCAGTACTGGACTTGTAATTATTCCACTGTCTTTCATCCCAAATTTCCAAACGGTTATATAGACCGGCAACAATCACACTTTTTCTTAATCCGGCAAAACTTCTCAAATATTCTGGCAAATTAATTCTTCCCTGAACATCAAAATCAACATCCATTGCTCCAGCCAACATGTGGCGAGCAAAAGCACGAGCCTTGGCTTGGCTAACCGGTAATTCAGCAAACTTTTTGGCAATAGTTTCAAACTGTTCTTTGGAATACAAAAACAAACAGTTATCCAAGCCCTTGGTAACAACTGCTCCTTTTTTTAAGATGGCGCGAAACTTAGCTGGAATAGCTAATCTTCCTTTGTCATCCAGATTGTGATTGTATTCTCCGATGAACATATAATTTTAAATTCACCACTTATCACCACAATTCACCTTACGAGTTTCATTATACCCCACCGCTCCACAAGCGTCAACAAAATTGCTCTTAGTTTTCCACAGGGATTTAAAAACAAAAAAACATCCCCAAAAAGGAGATGTTTAAATAATATTTAAATAATATTTAAATAATTTTTATTCCTTCTTCTTGCCGATATTCGGTTCGGCATCATAATGAGGAATAGCGATCGTCAGACCCTTGGCAGTGCGCAGATCTTCTTTAACAATATTCCCCTCCTTATCAATCGCCAGCACGGTAATTCCCAAAGCGAAAGCCAGAGCGTTGGCGGTAATCACACCGATGCGCAAACTGGTAAAAGTACCGCCGCGATTCACAACTTCAACGCCTGATAAATCTTTCAACTGAAAATAATTTTTTAATAATAATTTTTCAATTGCTGGCAATAATTTTTCTGCTTGTTTTTTGGGGGCCAAAAATTTCTTTTTGGTCAAAATATTTCCGCCGCTTTTGAGAGCTAAAATAATTTCACTAGCTGAAGCGGTGTCAATAATCAAAATTAATTCTGGTTTTTTCATATATTTTCTTCTTTGACCCAAGCGTTGAAAATATCTTCAATTTCTTGGGCACTAAAAACTTTTACTAATTGGCTACGCAAACGACTAGCCCCCGGAACGCCTTGGGCATACCAACAAAGATGTTTGCGAAACTCAACAATCATTCCTTGGCCTTTTAATTCTTCTTCTAATTTCGCATGACGGATAGCAATGGCGGCAATTTCTTTCTTTGACAAGTCCTTTGCCCTCCCTTCTTTTATTTCTTGAAACATCCAGGGCCTCCCCAGAACACCGCGCGCCAGTCCAAGTCCATCAGCACCGCTTTTCAATAGTATCTCTTGCGCTTGTTCTAAATTATTAATACCGCCATTAGCAAGAATAATTCCAGAAAAATATTGGCGAGCTTCTTTTATTAACTCGCAATTTATTTCACCAACAAAACCTTGCGCCAAAGTACGTCCATGAATCATCACTGCTGCAATTGGCAAATCAGAAACATTATCCAAAAAATCTATCGCTGAATTTGTGCCGGCACCGGCCCGAATTTTAATAGAAACTGGCAAATTAGTGTTTTTCAAAACTGCTTTAATTATCTCTCTGGCTCTCGGCAAATCTTTCATCAGATCGGCGCCAGCACCTTGTTTGATTACTTTGCCAACCGGACAACCAAAATTCAAATCAATACCATCCGGCCTAATTACCTGCTCGACCAATTTCGCCGCCACCGCAAAATGTTCCGGATCGGAACCAAAAAGCTGAACAACGTATTTTCCTTTTTGAGAAGAATCAAATTTCAAAATATCAAAAGTCCGATGATTTAATTCTTTTTGATGAAAAAATATTGAAGCCACCGAAGCCATTTCACTATAAACAACATCAGCCCCATATTCACTGGTGATTATTCGAAAAGGCGAGTCTGAAAAACCCGCCATCGGTGCCAAAGCTAGAATTGGCTTTTCTATTTTTTGCCAAAAATTTTCTTTCATTTAAGCTTTACTAATCTTCACTCCCTCTTTTGTGTCCTCCACCAAAAAGCCGCGTGCCCGGATTTCATCACGCAGACGATCAGACTCGTTCCAATCCTTGTTTTCACGAGCAGAATTTCTGGCGGTTAACAAGTTTATTACTTCCTCTGGCAAATTTTCTGGGTCAAGATTATCTACTGAAGCATGAGACAATCCCAAACCAAAAATTTGATCAAAATCTAAAATTGTTTTTAATCGATCGTTCGGGTCTTCGGCGGATTTCAAAATTTCCTGAACCAAAGCGAGGGCTTTTGGAATATTTAAGTCATCCGCAAGAGCTTCCTTGAAACGAGAAACAAATTTTTCAATTACTTGCCCTTCGGCTGTAGTTTCTTTTTTTAATTCAGCTACTTTTTTACGCAAGCTGTCCAAGCCTTTTTGTGCATTAATTGCCGAATCATCCCGCCATTCCATTGGTTTGCGATAATGCCCCTGCAAAAGCAAGAAACGATAAGCAAGTGGATCAATATTTTTTGAAATAAAAGTGTTTTCCAAAGTTAAAAAATTGCCGTCACTCTTGGCCATTTTTTTTCCACCAGGAAAAATTAAAAAAGCGCCGTGCAGCCAATAATTAAAAAATTTCTCACCAGTCGCTGCCTCACTTTGCGCAATTTCGTTGGTGTGATGAACATTAATATGATCAACTCCACCGCAATGAATATCTAATTGGCCAGAAAGAAAACGGAGGCTCATCGCTGAACATTCAATATGCCAACCCGGAAAACCAATACCCCAAGGAGAATCCCATTCCATTTGGCGTTTAGTGCCAATTGGAGAAAATTTCCATAAAGCAAAATCGGTAAAATTTTTCTTTTCGGGATTTTTTTCAACGCGCGCTCCTTCTTGTAAATCTTTCAAAGGCAGATGGCTTAATTTGTTGTAGTCAGGGACCAGGGAGGTGTCGAAATAAATTCCATCGCTAGTTTTGTAGGTGAAGCCTTTTTCTTCTAAGCGCATCACTAGAGCAATTTGTTCTTTGATATAATCAGTGGCTCGGCAATAAACATCTGGTTCGACAATATTCAAAGCTCTCAAATCAGACTTGAACGCCTCGGTATAAAATGAAGCAATATCCCAAGCACTTCTCCCCTCTCGAACAGCACCGGATTCAATCTTGTCTTCTCCCATATCCATATCACCAGAAAGATGACCAACATCAGTGATGTTCATAACATGCTTGATTGGATAATCAAAATAATGGAGTGTTCTTTTTAGGATATCTTCAAAAAGAAAAGAACGAAGATTGCCAAGGTGAGCATAATTATAAACAGTCGGGCCGCAAGTATACAAACCAATCTCCTCGGATTGAGGCTTGAATTCTTCTTTCTTTTTGCTGAGCGTGTTATATAAAAATATTGGCATCGACATAAAATTTTATTTACTGATTTAATTCGCTAATAATTTTTTTGGTTGATAAAAGTTTTTCTCTAAGAATCGGATCAATTTCTTTTTCTTCGTTTTGTTGAGCCTGATTTTCAATTAAAGAAATAAACTTATCAAACATTTTTCTTTCGTATTCGCCACCATTTGACTGATTTTTTTCGATATCTTCCAATAACAACATTAATTCTTCGCGAGATAAAGACAAGAAGAAAGTTGGCAGATTGTTCAAGCTTTTTCTTGTCAAAACGCCACTATCAATAGTCGCACCATACCTCAAATGAGCGCCAGTTCTTTTTCTTTCAGCTTTTTTTCTGCTTTTGGCAATCATTTTTTCTTTCATCTCAATTCCGCCATCACCAACCGCTCCCAAAACTTCATCAAAACCACAAATAACTGCGCCAGTTTTTTTGTCGATCAAAATGTTATCTACGCCATTTTTGTAATCATCATAATCGGTAGCGCGAGCAACAATAAAATCTTGGCCAATAAATTTGTGCAGAACTGCCGTAACAGCCATTTCGGCCAAAGTTGCGGGATGTTTCTTTTTTTCTTCTCGCCAAATATCCAGACTTTGCTGACGATCTCTGGCAAAATATTCTTCAATTTCTAAAACTTCTTTCTGGTCTTTTTCCGCCGATTCGCCGATTATTTTTATCTTTGCCTCTTTATCTAAAAAGTCAGGAAACTCTTCATTTATTTCACAACTTTGCGTTTCTAAAATATTTTCCAATTTTGGCAAATATTTCTCTGGATGAAAAACTAGTTTTTGTTCCGCTTTTTTTTGAAAAGCTGATAAATCAATTTTTCCAATAATTTTTGGACCTTCAAAATTTCCCATTTTATTTTTAATTAATAATAATCGGCACGGTCGTGGAAATTTCATTTTCTGGCAGACCGCTAGGATTGTCGTTAGTAAAAACTACGAAAGCCTTACTTCCAGAAACCGGTTTTTCTTCTGATAAAAATTTGATAAACCCGACAAAGGGCACAAAATTGTCGGTTAGCGCATCCGCTTGCGCAATGGCCGCGCCAGATCCCCAAACCTTAGCCTGTTCATCGATAATTTTCAAGGGAAAAGAACTTTCAAAGAACCAGAATCCGCGAGCCTTTCCAGTCACCGCAAAGGGATCAGAAAAAGACTCTCCTGGTTTTGGCTGATCAATTATTATCCCTAAATCATCGATTTGTTCAGCAGTGGTGGAAGTAGTTATCGGATTGATAACAATAAATTCTCCATTTTTTTGAGAATTTTGAAACGATTGATAAACCCTCAAAACAATTGCCAAAAAAACCAAAATAGCAATTGAAATTAAAGCAAATTTTTCTTTAGCACTCAATGTCATATAAATAATTTTAACATGACAGCCTTTTTTTTAAAAGTAAAAGCCCTTTCTTTTTCAGAAAAGGCTTTTAATTTTGGCGGTAACCGCTAATGAAAAAGATTGACAAGAAGATTATTTGATATTTATAAAATATTTAGCCGTTGGCAAATTTTTACGATACCACATTCCCACTTTTGCCTGTAAAGCAATATGCCCATCCTCATAAGAAACAATTGCTGCTCGATTTGGTAGCCATTTAATTTCTGTAATATAAAATGTTCCCCCTAATACTGCTTTGGTTTTTGATAACTTACTAATATTATCCTTGAGATAATTTTCAAATAAATCTTTCTCATGAAGAGTGGCACAAAGTTTTTTGCTTTTCCAGTCACTCAAAGCACAGGCTGGATAAATTTTACATTCCCCCTTGCTAGCAATTTTTACTTCACCAGCCATACAAGAATTACCATAAGTTTTGCCATCAACACCACAAACTGGATCATATTGCATGGTGCACATTTTTTCAGAAGCCATTTGCGCTTTTAGCGGAATAAATAAAATAGCCAAAAACGCAAGAAAAAATAATTTGTTTTTCATATTTTTAAAAATTAAAAATGATTATTATTCAAAATCTAAAACTTCCATCTGGCATTTGCGGCAATCAAAGCGAAGAGGATAGCGTTTTCCCTCTCTTTCCAAAGACAAGGGTTCGCGCAAACCTTTTTTGCTTTTTTCGTTTTTTGGACAATAGCCAAAATCTTTTTTGAGGCAATGCTTGGTGGTCATCAAGACCTTTCCGGTCGGTTTCTTCCCTTTTCTCATTTGCAATTCCAGGGCGTCCTCTATTATTTTAACGCCATGATCCTCCCAAAAGTCACAAGCCGAT
Organism: uncultured Gammaproteobacteria bacterium; assembly: GCA_964495615.1. Lineage (GTDB taxonomy): Bacteria > Patescibacteriota > Patescibacteriia > Patescibacteriales > UBA12465 > CAINDR01. The sequence goes on from CAZBVX010000004.1 coordinate 28,743, forward strand.
TTGTTTGAAACGTTAAAATTAAAATCACCTTCTTTTAAATAATACTTTGCGGAAGATTTTTTTAATACTGATTCTTCGCGGAGATAAGATTTTTCTCTGATTAATAGCAATTTTTCTACCAATTCACGGCGGGCCTCATTCAAAACTGAGCGAGGAAAAAATTTTGCTTGTTTCCATTTTAAATTTATTTCTCGGCAATAAAAAATTGTTTCGCCCAATTTGGCAAATGATTCTTTAATCGCCTTATCTGCCGCCTCAGCCTTGGCCGCCAATTCACCAGCCCCCAAAGAAATGCTGGCGAATAAATTTTGTTCATCAAGTGCTGTCACAATAACCTCTCCTTTTTTTTCTTCGACTTTGAGATCTAAAGCAATTGCTCGACGAACACCGTCAACTACTGCTTTTTCAAAAGCGACATCTTGATTACAAAAAAGCTCTGCCCCAACTGGCGCTTCTTCGTGGCGATGCAAAAGAATTCGACCGTCTTCTTTGACGGCATTAGCATAGGCACCAGCCAAATTGCCATTCTTATCTAAATAACAAATTCCATCACCATTTTTCAATTTGTGTTCACGGTCAAGAACCAACCAACCGCGTCCGCTTTTGGAAACTTTACCAATAAATTTTCCCAATGATTTTTGACTATCCAGAGAGGCTGGCGAATTTTTTATTTTGCCAGTGATATTATATTCCGTAAAACCGCGATTAAAAGTCTTGGCTGGGTCAGGAATAAAATCCAAAAAAACTTTTCCCAAAGAGGCTGATTGATACTTTTCGTCTTGTTCAATAATTTTGTCCAACTCCTGACGAAAATAGGCAACCATATTCGCAACATAAGCATTATCTTTTAGACGACCTTCAATCTTGAAAGAAGTCACACCATTATTGATTAAATAATCGAGCTTAGCGGCTAAATTTAAATCTTTTAGAGAAAGTAGATATTTGTTGTGCGCCATAATTTGTCCTTGACCATCACGCAAGGTAAATTGCTGGCGGCAAAGTTGAGCGCAAGCACCGCGATTCGCACTGCGACTCAAAGCGGCTTGCGAAAAATAACAGCGTCCCGAATAACTAACACAAAGCGCTCCCGCCACAAAAGTTTCTAACTCAATTTTTGGGGCCGCCAAATGAATTTTTTTAATTTGATCCAAGCTTAATTCGCGAGCCAGAATCGCGCGCGAAAATCCCAATTCCTGCAAAAAAGCAACCTGTTCCGGTGTTCTATTATCCATCTGGGTGCTCGCAAAAAGAGGCAAAGGAGGCAAGCCAGCATTTACCAAGCCGAAATCTTGTACAATAAAAGCATCCACGCCGGCTTCAAAGGCTTGTTTGGCAATTTTTTGCGCCAAAGGAATTTCTTCATCAAAAAGAATAGTATTTAAAACCAAATAAACTTTAGCGCCAAATAAGTGCGCAAAGGTTGATAATTTTTTGATATCATTAATACTATTTCCGGCAGCTTGGCGAGCACCAAAATTTGGACCAGCAACATAGACAGCATCAGCGCCGGCCATGATTGCCAGTTTCCCTGCCTCCAAATTGCGAGCCGGAGCTAATAATTCCAAATTTATTTTTTGATTATCTTTCATAATAATTTAATAACAAAATAAGGCCGAAGCCTCTGAGTATTCTGAACGTGCCCGAAGGGGGACTCGAACCCCCACTTCCTTGCGAAAACTAGCACCTGAAGCTAGCGCGTCTACCAATTCCGCCATCCGGGCTTTTAATAATTTAAGCTTTGCACAAATATGCCTATTTGTAAATGTTTTATTGCAAACTGAGGCGTTTTAATTCTCGGCGACGAAGACGATAATCGGGCAAAACACTCTCCACTAAAGACCAAAATCTTGATGAATGATTAAGCTCAACCAAATGACAAAGTTCATGAACAACAACATAATCCAATAAGTCGGGATTAATAAAAATTAAACGAAAATTAAAATTTAAGTTAGCGTCGCGAGAACAGCTGCCCCAGCGAGTTTTTTGATCACGAATCGCAACCGTGTTGTATTTCAAGCCCAAAATCGTAGCAAAAAAATTTGTCCGCTCACCAATTAGGCGACGCGCATTTTTTCTGGCCAAATTTTCCTCCTTGGGGGTTAACTCAGGGAAAATTGGCGATTTATTTTCCTTTTGTTCGACTAACTTATTTTTTATCCAGGACTCCTTGGATAGCAAAAAACTCTTGGCCAAAAAAAGCGGCACCCTTTCTGGCACCACCAAAACAACCCCATCCGCACGAGAAATTTCCAAGCGCAAACTTTTTGCCAAGCGGCTTTTTCTTATTTTATATGGAAAGTCGACCATCTTTTTATCTTAACATAAATAAAAGATAAAGGTATAATAAATTTATGCTAGATTTATTAAATGAAAAAGAACAATTTTCTGCCGGCCACCACTTTGTCGGCGGCGTAGATGAAGCTGGTCGCGGACCGCTGGCTGGCCCAGTAGTTGCTGCCTGTGTGGTGATTGGACCAGATTTTGTGATTAGCGGTGAATTAGAGAAAGTGATGGATTCCAAAAAACTAAGCGCCAAAAAACGAGAAGAATTATACAAGCTAATCCGCGAAAAAGCTTTGGCGGTGGAAATCGGCGTGGTCTCACCAAAAATAATCGACAAAATAAATATTCTCCAAGCCAGTCTTCTAGCGATGAAAAAGGCAGTTGAGGGCTGCCAGGTTGTTCCGGACTTTTTATTTATTGATGGCAAATTTAAAATTCCCAAAATAAGCACGCCGCAAAAGGCAGTGATCGGCGGAGACGGAAAAGTTTTTTGTATTGCCGCCGCTTCAATCATTGCCAAGGTTGCTCGTGACTGGCTTATTACCGCCGAAGGAAAAAAATATCCGGAATACGAATTTGAAAAACACAAAGGATATGGCACCGCTTTGCACTTGGCGAAATTGCAAGAATTCGGACCCTGTCCCATTCATCGCCAAACTTTTGCGCCAGTAAAAAATTTGTTAAAAAAATAACCCTTTAGCGCAAGACTAAAGGGTTTTAAAAATTTAATTTAATTAACAAATTATTTTTTTCTGTTCAAAAACAAAATTAATTGCCGACATTGTGTCTGGAAAGATACAAAAATCTTCTAATTTTGTTGACTCAAATTCTTCTTTTTTGTTTATTCCAAAAAAAGAAATTGGAAGATTTTCGTGTTCGGTAGATTTGAAGTCACTAATCGTGTCCCCAAAAAAAAGAATTTTTGACTCTGAATCAATTTTTCCTTGCTCTATTAAATCATTCCAAACCAAAGGTGATGGCTTGCAATGCTCAAGATTATCTAGCGTGCCGATAAAATTAAAAAAATACAAATCTAGTTTTGATTTTTCGGCTGCGGCAAGCAAGGAATAAAGTGGCCGATTAGTTAAGATGCCAATCTTGTAACCGGACAAACTAAGTTGTTCAATTTTTTTTCCTAGTCCTTCCGGAACAGGAAAAGATGTTGCAAAAGAAATATCCAAACATTCGTCCATAATATTTTTTGCTTCTTCTTTTGACCAATCAAATCTTTCACTTAAAGAAAGAAATAGCTGGCTCCATGGAAAACCACTGAATTCCATGAAATCTTTTGGTCCAAAATCATAACCATGACTTTTAAGAACCCCCGTAATTATTTTCTTCTCGGCATTTGCGGATTCAATTAAAACCCCGTCAAAGTCAAAAACGAAAACATTAACTTGCTGAATAATTTTTTTTAATTCTTCCAATTTAACCTCCTATTTTTATTTTTTATTTTAAAGTACTTTTTATTTATTATTTTCTTAAATTCTGTTTTCTTAAACGAATACTGACTGGGGTTACTTCCAAATATTCATCTTCATTAATAATACTCAAACCTCTTTCCAAGTTAATTTCCCAGGGTGGAGTAAGTTGAATTGCTTCATCAGTACCGGAAGCACGAACGTTGGTGAGCTTCTTGCCTTTAATCGGATTAACATCCAAGTCGTTGCCTTTGGCAACATTGCCGACCACCATACCAATATAGACTTCGGTATTTGGAGCAATATATAAAACACCCCGTTCTTGCAAATTCCACAAAGAATAAGCCAAGGCCTTACCAGCAATCATGGAAACCATTGAGCCAAGCTGATTGCGTTCAATGTCACCAGCATGAGCTTTGAAACCAATAAAGTGAGAACACAAAATTCCCTCACCGCGGGTATCAACAACGAATTCATTACGATAACCAAGAATACCGCGGGTCGGAATTTCAAACAAAATTCTAGTTTGTCCATTATGAGTGCGGAGATCAGTCATTTGACCTTTTCTTTTGGACATTTTTTCAATTACTACACCAGATAAAGCTTCTGGGATATCAATAGTAATTTCTTCATATGGTTCAGTTTTTATTCCGTTCTCTTCGCGAATAATTACTTGCGGTTGAGAAACCTGCATTTCATAGCCTTCACGACGCATATTTTCTAATAAGATAGCGATATGCAGTTCACCACGACCATAGACTTTGTAGAAATTAGTATCAGAAAAATCCACTTTCAAACCAACGTTTACTTCCAATTCTTTTTCTAGACGTTCTTTAATTTGGCGATTAGTAACAAACTTCCCTTCTCGTCCAGCAAACGGTGAGTTATTGACTAAAAAATTTAGACAAATTGTTGGCTCATCAATTTTGATGGCTGGTAAAGGAGTGGTTTCTGCGTTAGTGCAGATTGTGTCACCAATATTGATTTGTCCCAAACCAGCAACCATCACAATATCGCCTGCTTCTGCGGATTCTACTTCTTTTCTTTCTAGCCCAGAAAAAGTGAAAAGTTTGGTGATTTTGGCGGTGCGAGGAGCTGCTTCGTGACTCAAAATAGTGACATTTTGACCAGAAACAATTTTCCCTTCATAAACGCGACAAATTGAACAACGGCCAAGAAAATTATCATAAGCCAAATTGAAAGGTTGAGCAGCCAAAGGCAAATCTGAAGCCTCTTTTTTTGAAGCAGCTGGCACGTGTTCCAAAACTGTTTCCAATAATGGACTCAAATCTTTTTGTTCGTCGCTCAAGTTTTTAATAGCAAAACCTTTTTTGGCAGCAGCATAAACAACTGGAAAATCAAGCTGCTGATCATTAGCTCCCAAATCTAAAAATAATTCATAAACCATTTCTTGAACAACGTCTGGACGAGCAGCTGGCTTGTCAATTTTATTAATCACCACAATTGGCTTCAAACCTAACTCTAAAGATTTTTTTAAAACAAATTTGGTTTGCGGCATCGGACCCTCTTGAGCATCAACCAACAATAAAACACAATCAATAGAACGCAAAATGCGTTCCACTTCGGAACTAAAATCGGCGTGTCCAGGAGTATCAACAATGTTTATTTTGGTATCTTTATAAATTAAACTAGCGTTTTTTGAGTAAATAGTGATTCCGCGTTCTTGTTCAAGAGCATTAGAATCCATACTAGCCACAGAGTAACCGGCCTGATGCAACAAAGAATCAGTGA
>CAZBVX010000005.1:0-33474 GCA_964495615.1 uncultured Gammaproteobacteria bacterium
CATTCCCTGACTTTTATGAACAGTAATTGCCCAAGCCAAACGCAAAGGTAACTGGGTAATAGAAGCTAAAACGGTGTCATCTTCGCCAATTCCCCAAATTTCTGGACGAGCAACAATCAAAGAACCGTTTAAAGTCCTAACCAATGGAAAACCGTCAAAATTAAAATCTTCCACAACACCAACCGTGCCATTCACAAAGCCGCGTGTGAAGTTGTTGCGAACGAACATCACCGTTGCACCAATTTTTAATTCTAATTTTTCTGGCGCCAAACAACCATCTTTCACTTTTTTAACCAAGGAGTCTGGACCGTTAGATTTCATCTCAAAAAACACTGAGGATGAATTTAGTAAACCCAACTCATAAGAGTTATAAGCATCAACTTTTTCATTGTGAGTAAAAAGTTTGGTTGGTTTAATGTCAAAAGATGGTTCTGTTTCCAATCTTTCCGCCAAAACCGCTAACGATTCTTCCAGATTTTGATTGGTTCGAATATTGTCAAGAATCTTGGAAAATTTTGAATCATCCTGACGATACTGTTCTTCCAAATAACAAATGCGCAAATCTAGATCTTGCCAGGCTTTCGATTCAAAAATCGCTGATTCTTTTTTTTCAAATCGGCGCACTGGTGGAAGTTGGAAAAAATCTCCACAAAGAACAATTTGCAGACCGCCAAAAGGACGCAAATCCCCCCTGACCGCTCGACAAACCGTGTCCGCCAAATCAAAACGCTTGGCATCCAACATAGAAATTTCATCAATAATCAAAACTTTCGCATTTTTGATGCGGTCAGCGGTCTTTTTGTTGTATAAAATTTTCTTTAATTTTTTTTGATCAAGACGCTCCTCAATTCCAATGCCGCACCAAGAATGAATTGTTCGGCCATCCAAGTGTGTGGCAGCAATACCAGTAGAAGCAGTAATACCAACACTTATTTCTTCCCTCTTCAAGTATTCCAAATATTTATTCAACAAAAAAGTCTTACCGCAGCCAGCCGGTCCGGTTAAAAAAATATTCTGTCCAGTTTTGATAATTTCTAAAGCTTCTTTTTGAGTCATCTAACCTTAAATTTAGCTTAAAAAAAGAAATCTCACAAGCTAAGCACTTGATTTTGTTGGATAAAAAAACCGCTTAAAAAGCGGTTTTGTTATTTTTATTTTTTTTATTCTCCCTCTTGAGCACTAAAATAGAACTTTCCATCACCCGCAGAGCGGACAGAAATTTCTTCGCCACCGTCAACAAAATAATATTGAACGCCATTTTTTCCACTTTCGGTTTTAATGATTTGTTTATTACTCAACTCTTCTTCTGAAAAAACAATTGTTTTACTAGTGGTAGAATAGAAGGAATTTTTTTCATCATCTTCGTTCAGATAAAAATGGGATCGACCGTCTTCAAAATTATTAAGAGCCTTGATAATTCTTTTATCTTTAAAATTGTCATCCGGAACAATTAATTCTCCTTTTCCGGAGAGATAAACAAACATTGCCTGGCTATCAGCAGAAGGAGACCACAACAATTCTGTTTTTTCCGTTGCCGGCAAAGAAGCGAAAGCACTACCACCAAGAACTACTTTCGCCTCCTTAATTTGCGCACTCAAACCTTCAAATTCGCTATTATCAATGACTTGTAGATTGAGAAAATTTATTTTTGCTTCTCCGGCCGAAAACTCACTACGATCGGCGAGTTCCAAAAATAATTGATCATCTGAATAGTCAGACAAAAATAAATCGACATTTTTCTTGGCAGTAATTTTTTCTAATCCGGGGGTGCTCAAAATTAATTTTATCGGTCGATTGACGCACATTAAACAACTTTGATTTGAAATATTTTTTTCTTCCAAGAATAAAATTTTGTTTTCATTTTTTACTTCAATATTTTCCAGATTGGAAGGGTGCCCAATGATTTGCAAAGATGAGGTTGTTCCATTAACAATTTCTAAATCAAAATTTCCAGAAGCAATAATATTGGAAACTTCACCAACCGGCATTTCCTGTACCACTTCCGCGGCGGTGTAAGCGCGAACGTCTGGATAAACCGAAAAAGCTTCGACCGCGCAAAAAACAGAAGCCACAAACCACAAGCCAAAAATAGACAACCAAACCGAAATTGGGACAAGACTTTTTTTCTTAAAAATAGAAACACCAAGCAATAAGGCGCCAACGGCTGGCAATAACAAACAGAAAAAACCAAGTATTGCCAATAGATAATACTGGCCACCAATCATATCAATAAAGGTCTGATCAAAAAAAGGTGAATGATTTTGAAAAACCGCAATTGCAGCAAAAAAGCTTAACAAGCCAATAAAAAACAAACTACCCAAAACCAAAAACAAAGCACAGAAAAAACAGAAAATTCGCCAAACAATCTTGATAATTTTTAAAAAAGTAGAAAAAATTAAGCGAAAAAACTTTTCCAGCGCAGAAACAAATCCTTCTCCAGCTCTAGAAACTGCCGGCAAAATTTTTTTTTGCTTTACCTGCTCACTCAAAGAAGAAAGAGTAATTGGCTGACCGGACATTTCTAGTTTTTGTGCTGGAGTTTTTGCTTCCGAAGAAGCAATCCAAAAAATCAAATAAACCCAAAAACCAAGACCGCCGAAAAATAACGAACCGACAAAAGCCAAACGAACCCAAACCGCATCAAAACCAAAATAGTTTGCCAGACCAGAACAAACACCAGCAATAATTGCGTTTTCACCATCGCGATAAAATTTGCGCGCACCTTTTTCTGATTCGATTTCTTTCTTTTCGGAATTATTATTTTCGAAAGCAAAATCTTTCACTCTACCCATTTTGTCTAAAGCCTCTTCAATTTCGGAAATCGAAAGTGGACGAATTTCACCATTAAGCTTCTCGCGCAAATGGTCCGCTAAACTCATTTCAATGTCTTGAATAATTTCCTGACTGTTTTCCCCAACAGATTCAAAATAAAGACGAACCTCTTCCAGATAAGAAGACAGACGTTGATAAGCGTTCTCATCAATGTTGAATAAAGTGCCGCCGAGATTGATTGATAAATTTTTTTCCATATTAGTAAATTTACTATTTTTTATAATGCAGCGCTTCAATTGAAGCTTTTAATTTTCCCCAAGTAAGATCCAGCTGTTTAAGTGCGACATGCCCCTCGGCGGTCAAACCATAATATTTTCGCGGCGGACCATTTTTTGATTCTTGCCATTGATAATCCAAAAAACCAGAATTTTTCAAACGACTGAGTAAGGGATAAAGGGTCCCCTCCACCACCAACAAGTCAGCGTCTTTCAAAATTTTTAGAATATCCGAAGCATAAACCTTGTCACGCGAAATAATGGAAAGAATACAATATTCCAAAATTCCTTTGCGCATTTGTGCTTTATTATTTTCTAAATTATTTAGAGTTTCTTGATTCATATGGCTTCATCATAACACACACTACCTTTTTATACAAGGTAGCTGATTTAACACTTATCCACAAGCAAAAAAAAGCGTCCAGAAATATGGACGCTAATAGAAATTAGTGATGTCGAGCAATCGACTTGTTTCTAAGATTTTGCCTAGAGACTGATCGATTTTTCAGGTTAACTTTCGGGCTGTTTTTTGAGTTTTTCTGTTTAGAAGTTTCAAAATAAATTTTCTTTTTACTTCTAATACCAAACAACCCTGTTAAGAATTTTACAAAAGACTTTTTCTTCTTTGCCATGATACATCAATTTTTGTTTTTAAATTCTAAAAAAAATCAAAGAAAAAGTCAATCTATTTTTATTTCCAAGATTTGGCCGATTTTTTCCTCTGCCCCTTTGGCATCCATTCCAATATTTTTCAAGGGGAAAAGAAAATCAAAATGGTATTCAGTTTTGAGGCGTGCTTTTTCGCCAATAAGCGCCTCCAAAACAACAGAAATGTTTTTTCCTTCAAATAAGTTTAGGATTTTTTGACGATAGGTTGCTTCCAGCCTCCTTGAAAGTTCTCTTAATTCTTGAGCGCGTTTTTTTCTTTCAAAAATTTCTACCTGCTTGGGCATCGAAAAAGCTAATGTCTTTTCGTGAGCAGAAAAAGGAAAAACATGAATTTTACTAAAACCAATTTTTGCGGCAAATTTTTTGGTGACTAAAAAATCATTTTTTGTTTCACCAGGAAAACCAACAATAATATCGGTGGTTAAAGAAATTTCCGGTAAAAGTTTTCTGATTGCCAAAACTCGGTTCTGAAAATATTTTGTGTCGTAAGGGCGACGCATTAATTGTAAAATTTTATCACAGCCAGATTGCAAAGAAATGTGAAGATGACGGCAAATTTTTGGATTATCTTTCATTAAGGCAATTAACTCGTCGTCAACTTCATTGATTTCAATTGAGCTCAAACGAATTCTTCCCAGCTTTGGCAATTTCAAAAGGACTCGCAATAAATTGTTCAAAGAAGTTTTTCCGTCGGCAAAATCTTGACCATAACGACCAAGATGAATGCCGGTTAAAACTATTTCTTCCATTCCCTGTTTCAAAGCTCTTTCGGCTTCCAACGCTAGTTCTTTTATGGGACGACTCTTGATTGGTCCACGTGCATAAGGGATCAAACAATAAGCGCAAAATTGATTACAACCATCACCAACTTTCAAAAAATAGCGAGACAAATCTTCAGTGAGCGCTAAGTTATTTTTGGCTGGTAGCGCTTCAACTTTTAAAGAAAAAAGTTTTTTCACAAATTCCAAAAACTCTTTTCTTTTACCAACGCCCCACCAAAAAACTCCATTATTATCAAAAGTAGCCAATTCTTTATCGCTAGTTTGCGGCCAACAACCCATCACCACAAATTTAGCTTGCGGATATTTTCTTTTTAACAGATTGAACTGTTGACGATCTTTGGTGATGGCGTTTTTGGTGACTGTGCAAGTATTCAAAATCACCAAATCTGGGTTTTTAATCGATAATTGAAAACCCAAAGAATTTAGGTCGGCAGCCAAAGAAGCGCCATCGTATTGGTTAACTTTGCAGCCCAAAGATTGGATAAAAAATTGATATTTCATGTTTTATAGTATAAAAGGCTAACAACCCCTTGTCAAAGTAAAAATTGTTTGATATTATCAAAATGTTTTTAAAAAGAAAATTATGCGCTCATAGCTCAGCTGGTAGAGCAGATCCCTTTTAAGGATAAGGTCGCAGGTTCGAATCCTGCTGGGCGCACTTTTTGCCATCTTAGCTCAGTTGGTAGAGCAGCTGTTTTGTAAACAGCAGGTCGTCGGTTCGAGCCCGACAGATGGCTCAGAAACAAAAAAACCGAGAACTGAATTGTTCCCGGTTTTTTATTGTTTTTGTCAAACATGCCAGTGGATAAACCGTTGATATCTTGTGTTTAAATTTCCCTTGAAAAAAAGAGGCTGGTCGGCTAGAATAAAAGAACTTATATGACTGAAGAAAACAAAAATCTATTAGAAAAAATTCCACCTCAAAGCCTTGAAGCTGAACAATCTCTTTTGGGCAGCCTTTTAATTGATAAAGACTCCATCATCAAGGTGGTGGATCAGATCATGCCGGAAGATTTTTATCGTGATGCTCACAAATTTGTCTACGAATCAATTCGTGAACTTTATAACAATCAAGAACCAATTGATGTCATTACGCTAGCTAATCGATTAGAAGAAAAGAAGCAATTAGTCAAAATTGGCGGACGAGCTTTTTTGGCTCAACTCAGCAACGCTGTCGCCACCTCTGCCAACATCTCAAATTACGCCAACATTATCCAGAAAAAATCCACCCTGCGCCGTTTGCAGCAAGCAGCAAGCGAAATTATGAAAATGGGTTTTGATGAAGAAAGCGATATTGATGATGTTCTTGATGCCACCGAACAAAAAATTTTTGGCGTTTCCAGAAAATATCTAAAAAATTCATTTTTACCAATTGACAATCTCCTCACCGCTGCTTTTGACCGTATTGATGAACTTCACAAAAAAGGCGGAAAATTGCGCGGTTTACCAACCGGCTTCAATGATTTGGACAACTTGTTGGCTGGTTTACAGAAATCAGATTTGATTATTTTGGCCGCTCGTCCTTCGGTGGGAAAAACTTCTTTTGCTTTGGATATTGCTCGTCAAACAGCCATCAAAACCAAACAAGGAGTTGGTATTTTTTCTTTGGAAATGAGCAAAGAACAGTTAGTGGACCGCCTGCTCTGTTCTCAGGCCAATATTAGCTTGTGGAAAATGAGAACCGGAAACTTGTCCGACAAAGAAGAAGATAATGACTTTGCAAAAATCGGGGCCGCAATGGGACAACTCGCGGAAGCACCAGTCTATATTGACGATTCCAGTACTCTTTCGATCATGGAAATTCGCGCCAAAGCCCGTCGCCTGCAAATGGAAAAAGGTCTTGGCTTGATTGTGGTCGACTATTTGCAGTTAATGGAGGGTCGAGGCAAATATGGCGACAATCGCGTTCAAGAAATTGCTGAAATCAGCCGCGGCTTGAAAGGTATTGCTCGTGAACTAAATGTGCCAGTTTTGGCTCTTGCTCAGTTGTCCCGCGCCGTGGAAGCAACTAGCCCAGCAATCCCAAAACTTTCTCATCTTCGTGATTCAGGATCAATTGAACAAGATGCTGATATCGTAATGTTTATTTATCGCAAAGCTGCCGACCGTAGCTTTAATCCGCAAGATTTGCCAATGGATGAACGCCATAAAGCAGAAATCCACATCGCCAAACACAGAAATGGTCCAACCGGAAAAGTTGATCTCTTTTTTGATGAAACCACGGTCAGCTTCAAAAACCTAGCCAAACAAGTCAACAACGAAACCAATAACAATATTGAATTTTAAAGAGACCAAAACAAAAAAATAACCAATTATTTTTGCCAAAAAAAACCAGGTAAAAAAATATATTTATAATTAATAAAAAAAATATGTTTAATAAGTTAAAACAAATCAAAGATCTTCGCGACCAAGCAAAAACCATGCAAAGCGCCTTGTCGAAAGAAGTTTTTACCGAAGAAAAAAATGGCGTCAAAATTACCATTAATGGCAATATGGAAATTAACGAAGTTTCTTTGAATGAAAATCTTTCTAAATCTGCTCAAGAATCAGCAATAAAAGACGCGATGAATGATGCAATCAAAAAAGCACAAAAAGTTATGGCTAAAAAACTTCAAGATATGGGTGGCTTGGACGGATTAATGAAATAAAAAACAAACAAAGAAAAAAGACCAATATTTATTAATATTGGTCTTTTGTTTTTTTAAAAAATTTTAAATTGGATGGTAACATACTCCAGAATCATTCTTCTCTTTGTTTCCTTTGGAATAAAAAGAATACTTTTGATTTTTGGATAAAAACTTATAAAGTTTACCTAACTCCTCTTTGATTTGTGGGCATGATTTTTCATCTTTTCCTGAACAACCAACGAAGGTTAATTTGTATCCAGGAGCTAGTTTGTTCACTAACTCTAGATTTAGCTTTTTCTTGCTGCTAGCAAGAGTAAAAAAAATAATTGGTGCCGAAACTAGCATTCCATCATCTCTTCGTACGGTAATAATTTCCGGCTCTTGTTTTTGTTTTTTGTTTTTTGACATTTTTTCTCTCCGTTTTATAAAAAATTGTAAAGTAACTTTATTGTTGTTATTATATATACTAACAACTTATTTAGCTTAAAACATAATCAAAGAAATGTCAAATGCGTTATCCTGAAGCTCTGCAAAAATTAATTGAAATGTTCTCAAAGCTGCCTGGCGTCGGACCAAAAACCGCGGAAAGGTATGTTTTTTTTCTTTTGAATCAGTCCGAATCTTTGAACCAAGAATTTGCTCGCCGTCTGGAAAATCTAAAAGAAAAAACAACTATCTGCCATTCTTGCGGTAATATTTCAGAAAAAAATCCTTGTCCAATCTGTCTTGACGTCAACAGAGATCAAAAAATCCTTTGCTTGATTGCTGATAGCCGAGAATTGGCGGCTATTGACGCCACCAGGCAATATAACGGCCGTTATTTTATTCTCGGAGGCTTGATTGACACTATTGAAGGGGTCGGCCCAGACAAACTAAGAATTCGAGAATTATTAAAAAAACTAGACCAAGAGCCAATTGAAGAAATAATTATGGCTTTTGATCCAACAATCGAAGGTGAGGCCACTTCCCTCTATCTCGCCAAAACTTTAAGAGATAGAAAAATAAAAATCACGCGCTTAGCCCGTGGCTTGCCTGCTGGAGCTAATTTAGAATATGCTGACGAAATGACAATCACAAACGCCTTGAAATATCGAAATGAATACTAAAAAACCCGCCAAAAGCGGATTTTTTATTTTTTCAAAGATTATTAGGCAATCTTGTCGATTCTGACGCTAGTCATTTTTTGACGATGACCAACAGTTTTTTTGTATCTGGTTTTGTTTTTATATTTTACTACTAGAACTTTGTCCTGTTTTTCAGTTTTGAGAACCTCGCCGGAAACGCGCTCGCCAAGAGACGGAGTACCAATTTCTACATTTTCACCATTGCTTTCAGCAACTAAAAGAGTGTCAAAGTTGGCAATTTCGCCACCTTCTAATTCTAGTTTTTCAATCTTTACGACTTGGCCTTCCTTGACTTTGTATTGCTTGCCACCGGTCTTAATAATTGCGATCTTCATAAATTTATTACAAATATTCATTAAAAAAATCAGAGAATTCCTGATTACTATCTAAATATAGCAGATATTTGAAAAATGTCAACAAATAAGATATGATAGATGTAAATTAAATGATTCCCGTTCGTCAGCTGGCCCCGCTAGTGGTCGAAACGGAGCTGGCAGAAAAAATTATGGCTAACCTTATAATAAATGGCGGAAAACCGCTATCTGGAAAAATTGCTGTAAATTCAGCAAAAAATTCGGCAGTGGCAATTCTTTGTGCCAGCGCAATGATTGAAGGAAAAACAATTTTGCGCGACGTGCCAATGATCGAAGAAGTTCATCGAATTATCGAGGTTTTGAGTTCAATCGGCCTAAAAATATCCTGGCAAAAAGGCAAACAACTGGAAATCATCAATAATGGCCAAATTAAAATCAAAGAAATTGATCGAGAATCTTTTCTCAAAACTCGCTCCGCCCTTCTTTTGATGGGTGCTTTGAGCACCGAATTGAAAATATTTTCTTTGCCAAAATCTGGAGGCTGTAATCTCGGCAAGCGCACAGTTAATCCTTATTTGATTGCCATGAAAGAAATGGGCATCAAAATCAAAGAAACTCTTCACGAATATCAAGTAGATGCCAGCAAAAAGAAGGCGGCTTCTTTCACGATGTATGAAAGCGGCGACACAGCAACCGAAAACACCATCATGGCTGCCGTTCTCACTTCAGGGACAACAGAAATAAATTTTGCCTCTTCAAACTATATGGTGCAAGATTTAATTTGTTTCTTGAAAGCTGCCGGAGCAAATATTGAATGGTCCGGAATTAATCGCCTCAAAATAGTTGGCGTCAAAAAATTAAAAGTCGTCGAAAACTATCCAATCATGCCCGACCCGATTGAATCAATGGCTTTTATTTCTTTGGCAATCACCACCCAATCCCGCCTAAAAATTACTGGCTGCCCAATTGATTATCTTCGCTTGGAAATTGAAAAATTAAAAGTAATGGGACAGAAACTGAAAATCAGCAAAATTTATAAATCCAAAAATAAATTTTTTGATCTAATTGATTTGGAGGTAATTCCTTCAGCTCTCAAATCTTTGCCAGACAAGATTCACCCGAATCCTTATCCTGGCTTGAATATTGATAATTTACCGCTCTTTGTGCCAATTCTCACTCAAGCCAAGGGACAAACCCTTGTTCATGACTGGGTCTATGAAAATCGCGCTATTTACTACATTGAATTAAATCGCCTCGGAACAGACATCACCCTAATGGATCCTCATCGCGTAATCGTAAAAGGAGTCAGCACTCTCAAGCCAAACGAGATGGTTTGTCCGCCAGCTCTGCGCCCATCAATCAATATTTTAATTTGCATGCTCGCCGCCAAAGGAAAATCCGTTCTCAGAAATTCATATCCAATTGATCGAGGCTATGAAAATCTTTATGAACGTTTAAATTCTCTCGGTGCCGACATTAAAATCTTTGAATAATATGAATAAATTTATTAGAGATTTAATGTTTATTCTGTTTATCGTTCTTTTTGTGGTTATTACTTTTTTTCTTTCTCTTTATGCAACCGGCTATCGTTTAAATTTTAATCGTCTTTTAAAAGGTCATATTTTGCAAAAAACTGGCACACTTATTTTGGCTAGCACTCCAAAAGGTGCTGAAATTTATCTCGACGGCAAACAAGCAAAATCTAGCGGCAGTATTTTTGGCGAATATGCCACCACGCCAGCGAAGGTCAAAAATCTTTTACCAAAAGAATATTTGGTGGAAGTGAAGCTTGATGGTTATTGGCCATGGGAAAAGAAAATGGCAATTTACGGCGGACAAAGTACTTATGCAGAAAATATTGTGCTTTTCAAACGCTGCGTGCCAACCGAAGCTGAAGAATTGTTAGCAGAGTCATGTGTGGACAATCTAAGCGGCGAAGTCAACGATGCGGCCACTACCGAACTTTTAAAAGCAAAGCTGGGAAATCCGGAAAAAATAAAATCAGAAAACAATTATCTCTTTTTCTTTGGCGGCAAAAATAAAATCAGTTCCTACAATCAAAGAAGCGAAGAAGCGAAAGAAATTATAAAAACAAATGAACAAGAAGAATATTTGGATTTTTTACCAAAAGATGGAAAATTATTTGTTATTGTCAAAACCGAATCTCGTATTGAGTTGAGAGATTATGATTTGGAAAAAAATGTCATCAATCAAAGCATTAATCTTCCTGGCGCCTGGCGTTACGAATTGTCTTCTAACCAAAAAAATATTTTAGCTGCCTATAATCCTGACAGTCGTAACCTTTTTCTTTTCGATAAAGAAAAACTAAACCCGCGTGGTGGAGCAATTGGCAACACAAATTATTGGAATTGGCTAGAAGATGAAAAATTATTAATTGCCGGCGATTTTGAAATCACTATTTTTGATTCAAAAAATAGCAATCGACAATTAATCACCAGAATTAGTGAAAAAGTTACTGGACTGACTTGGAGTAAAAAGAAAAAATATTTAATTTATACGACCGACAAAAGCATCAACTCTATCGATCTCTATGAAGGTAGCGGAAGAATCACAAAGTTACTTGATGGAAAAAATATCAGCCAACCAAGGTTGGACGAAAAAAACAAAATTCTATATTTTAAAGCCAGCAGTAATGATCTGACAACTTGGCAAAAAATTGAAGTGCAATAATTTTATATAAAAATATATGGACAATAAAAATTATGTCAAAGAAATAACTAACATTGAGGATGATTTTGCTCAGTGGTACACAGACATAACAATCAAGACTGGTTTGGCAGACTACACCGAAACCAGAGGTTTTATGGCTATCAAGCCTTATGGTTTTGCTATTTGGGAAAAAATTCAGGATTTTGCAAATCAAGAATTTAAAAAAGTTGGTGTAAAAAATTTATATCTACCATTACTTATCCCTGAAAACTTATTAAATAAAGAAAAGGATCATATTGAAGGCTTCGCCCCAGAAGTAGCTTGGGTCACACATGGCGGAAATCAAAAACTAGAAAACAGACTCTGCATTAGGCCAACTTCCGAAACAATGTTTTCAACTCTATATGCAAAATGGACAAAATCATGGCGCGACTTGCCTATGATTTACAACCAATGGTGCAGCGTTGTGAGATGGGAAAAAGAAACAAAACCATTTTTGAGATCCAGAGAATTCCTTTGGCAAGAAGGGCACACCATCCATGAAACCGCCAAAGAAGCAAAAGAGTTAACTTTAAAAATGCTCAATATTTATAAAAAAATCATTGAGGAAAAATTGGCTATTCCGGTTTTACAAGGAGAAAAAAGTAAAACAGAAAAATTTGCTGGCGCTGAAAATACTTACACCGTTGAAACACTAATGCATGATGGTCGTGCTTTACAGGCGGGAACAAGCCATTATTTTGGACAAAATTTCAGCAAACCTTTTGAGATTGAATTCATTAATAAAAATGAACAAAAAGAATTTGCCTATCAAACATCTTGGGGAATTAGCACCAGGCTAATCGGAGCAATTATCATGGCTCATGGCGACAATCGCGGACTAAAATTACCTCCGGAAATTGCGCCTATTCAAGCAATTATTGTCCCAATTTCAATTACCGATGAATCTGTAACAAAAAAAGCTGACGAATTATTCAAAAAACTAAATAAAAAATTCAGAATTGAAACCGACAAAAGGGATAATTACACTCCTGGTTGGAAATTTAATGACTGGGAAATGAAGGGCGTACCGGTCAGAATAGAGATTGGTCCAAAAGATATTTTAAACAACCAATGTATTATGGTTGAGAGAGATACCGGTAACAAAATAGCTGTAAAAATTGATGAAGCGAGTAGCAAACTAAAAGAAATTTTGGGCGGTATTCAAAAAAGAATGTTTGATGACTGCAAAAAAAATATTACTGATCGAACATTTACCGCCGTCAATCTTGATGAATTTGCTGATAAAATAAACGCAAAACAAGGATACATTAAAGCAATGTGGTGCGGTGATGAAAAATGTGAAGAAGCAATTAAAGATCGAACTGGTGCAAAATCAAGATGCATTCCATTTAAGCAGGAAAAGATATCAGACACGTGCGTGGTTTGCGGAAAAAAAGCCAAGCAGATGGTGTTCTGGGGAAGACAATACTAATTTAGACCAAGAAAAAAACCGCAGCTATCAAAGTTGCGGTTTGTTTTTTTGTTCTTTTTTTAATTTACCAGAATAGCTGAAGGCTCATGTTTGCCAAAATAACCCTCAACCCACATATAGTTAATTGCATATCTATCGATTTGCCATTCCAATGTGAGAACATAAAGTCGATTACTTTTTTCCTCCTGATAAATCGTTCCCCAAAAAACAACAACTTCATCTTTCCAGTCCGCTGGAATTAATTCTTGATGTTTTTCTAGAAAAAAAAGAAGGTTTGAATTTAGAACATTAATCTTTTCTTCTTCAAAAATTTTTTTTAATTTTTTTGAACTTAAAGAATCAATCTCTTGTTCTTCGGCAACAAAAAGACAAATTTTCTCAGGATTCCAGTAGAAAACACCATTTTTTTGATGTTCTAATACCTTCCATTTTGACGAAATCATCTTATTTTTTTCTAAAGAGAATTCCTTAGGAATACTTGCTCTTGCGTCACCATTAATTTTCAATTTTTTTTCTTTTGTAATGTTATTAACTACTTTTTCTTCTTTTAATAATACTTCCATCTCTCCTGTTTTTTTTGGTTAATTATTATTTATTTTTAAATGATCAGTTTTATCAACAAAGACATTATATCACATAATTTATTTTATGTCAATATTAATCTTATATTTCTTCTAATATAGGCCTATTTATCTAGTTCGTCCGCCAAGGAAATAATCAACTTTTTAAGATCGCTACCAATTTCTTTGTCTTTTAAACCAAACTTCAAAGTGGCTTTAATAAAGTTAAATTTGTTTCCCGTATCTAGCCATTCCCCTTCCAGTTTCTTGCCATAAAGCGGTTTGCCACTAGAAAGCAGAATATCAAAAGCATCCGCCAAGCGAATTTCGCCGGACTTCCCGGATTCCATCGTATTAATTATTTGAAAAACTTCTGGGGTGATAATATAAAGACCGACAGCGGCCAAATTAGAAGGCGCCTCGCCAATTTCCGGCTTCTCCACGAATTCTTTAATCAAAAAATTACCATCACCCAAATCTTCGCCACGAATTACCCCAAACTTATTAACATCTTCTGGGGCAACTTCGGACAAGCCAATTACTGGTGCGTCAAATTTTTCGTATACATCAATAATCTGTTTGGTTGGCGGAACAACTGATTCATAAAGAGTATCCCCAAACATAATCAAAACCGCCTCATCATCTTCAACTAAATGAGCAGCGCACTTGATAGCATGACCATCCCCTAATGGTAATGGTTGGCGGACATAAGAAAATTTGGCGAGATTTTCAATCGCTCTTACTTTCTTCACTAAATCTAATTTATTTTTTTCTACCAAGGTTTTGGTGAGTTCAAACGAATAATCAAAATGATCCTCAATCGCGCGCTTACCGCGGCCAGTAACAAAAATTACTTCTTCAATTCCGGAAGCTACTGCTTCTTCAACTAAATATTGAATAACCGGCTTATCAACAACCGGCAGCATTTCTTTTGGCTGAGCCTTGGTGGCCGGCAAAAAACGAGTACCAAACCCGGCGACCGGTAAAATTGCTTTAATTACTTTCTTCATAATAATAAAAATTTAACGCTGGCAACCAAAGCCCCATTTCAAAAAATATTTCCACCAAGATTTGAGATGAATACGTAAAACACGATTAGTAAAAATATTTTTACTGGCACTTTGGCGCTGATGATCATGAAAAACTTCAGCATCAGCACAATACCAAACCTTTTTTTTGTTTTTCCAAATCCGGCGGCACAAATCAGTATCTTCAAAATACATAAAAAAGCGTTCATCAAATAATTTTTGATTTTTGATGTCTTGGCGATTAACCAAAAAGCAAGCGCCAAAAAGCCAATCAACTGCCAGATTTTGTTGATGATCAAAATCGTGCATTGAATAATCTTTTAAAGCTTTTTTAAAAATCTTGCCAAAGAAAGTGCGGCGCAAAATCGGCATATACCAACGCGGAAAACGGGCGCAAGAATATTGCAAAGTCCCATCGGGGTTCAAGAGTTTCGGACCGATCAAACCGATTTCTGAATTTTTTTTGAATTCCGCAATTAAAGTTTTGATGGCCTGTGGTTTAAAAACAATATCTGGATTGGAAATCAAAATCATTTCTCCAGTTGAATATTTTACTCCCAAGTTATTGCCGCGGCCCATTCCCAAATTTTTGTTGCTGACAATCAAGCGGGCAAAAGGCAAACGGTTAACCATCGCCGCCAATTGATCACCGGAATTGTTTTCTACCACTACCACTTCAAAAGAAATGCCGGATAAATCTGCTTCGGAAATTGAGCGCAAACAGTTAGCTAACTTGTCTTGGCTGTGATAATTGACGATGATTATTGATAAATCCATATTAAATAATTTTTTTGATAATTCGCCAATAAAAATCAGCAACTGGGTTCACCAGGTATTTTAGAACAAAGTTGTCTATCTCTGCAAACTTCACGGTCCCAAAAAATGAATTAGCAATATTTTTCACTGGAACCTTAGCCACTCTTTTGAATTCCTCTCTTTCTCGATTAACAATTTGTGAAAATTTATAACTAGTTAATTCTTGATATAGTTTTAATTTAACTCCGCCCCAGCCACCAAAAAAAGAAAAACCCAGCAAACCGAGATCCATCACTAAAAACATTGGCGCCAAAAAAAAGCGCGCCCGGCGAGAATAGAAAGCACGATAAGACAAATGGCGATTACGCTCCAAATAATAAAAATTATTCTTGTTTCTGCCGAATTGATATTTGTGAAACAAGGTTGATTGCGGCGCTAAAATTATTTTCCAGCCGGCTAGCCGAGTTTTTAGCCCCAAACTAAGATCATCATGATACATAAAATAATCTTCGTTATAGGGACCGATTAATTCAAAAACTTCTTTTCTAATAACAAAAGAACAGCCTGAAGGATAAATAATTTCTGGATAAGTATCAAGGCCTAATCTGCTCTCTGCTAAAGTTTTGCCGTAAAAACTGGTAAAACCAAAAAATAAAAAATTAATAATATTGCCGGCGGTGTTTATTTTTGGTTCTTTTTTTTCTTTTTCATTTTTTGGCGCCAAATATATCAAAGACTGAGCAATACCCGCCTCTGGATTATTTTCTAAAGCCTCAACTAGTTTTTGCAACCAAGAAACAGACACTTCAGTATCCATATTCAGAGCAATTAAATACTCGCAGCCGTCCTCAATCGCTTTTTGAAAACCAAGATTACTAGCGGCGCAATAATTAGCATCTTCGCGCGGCAAAATATTCGCTTCCGGATAAATTTTTTTTAAATAACTGGCACTTTCCGCCGTGGAGGAGTTATCAACTAAATAAATATTTACTAAATCAACTGGATAATTTTGCTCACGCAAAGAATCGCGACAAGGAACAAGAAACTTGCGCGCGTAATCGGAATAATTAATTAAGACAATACCGACTTTCTTCATTTATTTTTTGATTAATAACCCGACAAAAAACCAAGCGGCTTGCAAAATATTTTTCTGAAAACCAGAATGCCATTTGGCAAAATACTCTAACATTGAATCACGGAAATAATTTTGTTTTACCTTTCTATTTACTTGCGAAAAACTAGCGCCGATATAATCCAAGCAAGAAGTATTTGGAAAATACCAAATTTCCCCGCCCTTTTCTCGCACTTGGCGGCAAAAATCCACCTCTTCAAACCAAATAAAATAACGCTCATCCAAAAACGGCTTTTCGGCTCCGGAAATTTTTTGCCAAGCGGAGCGATTAATTAAAAAGAAAGCGCCACGAACAGAATCAACCACTGCTGATTTTTCGTAATCAAAATTTTTACATAAATAAGCATTCAAAACTTTCGGCAGAAAATGTGGCACCTTCAAAACCACCATTAACTGGTCAAATAATTTTGGAAAACGGCGAATGTGTGGAATATTTTCTCCTTTTTCATTTACTAATTTGATACTAGAAACAACTGCTGCTGGTTTTTCTTGCGCAGACAAAACAGCTTTGGCAAGCGTGTCCGGGAAAACTCGCATATCCGGATTCAACAATAAAATAAAATCACCTTGCGCATTTTGAATTGCCTGATTATTTGCCCTGGCAAAACCAAAATTTTCTTTATTGACAATTAATTTTACTTGCGGAAAATTTTCCCTCACCATTTCCGCACTGCCATCTTCGGAATGATTATCAACGACAAAAACTTCAAATTCTGGAGCATTCTCGGATGAAAAAAGCGCTTGCAAGTTGGCTTGTAATTTTTCTTTGACTTTATAAGAAACAATAATTATTGAAAGAGTCATAATTAATTATTTATTTTTACCAGCTTGGCTCGACTGGTTTCACCGCTAATTATTTCGATCTGTTCTTTTTTTACTTTGAATTCACCAGCTAAAAATTTTTTCAAAGCCAAATTGGCTTTCCCTTTTTCGGGCGCGGCACTAATAGCAACTTTCATGGTGCCGTCAGTCAAATAACCACGAATTTCATTCTTGGGTGCACCAACAATCACCTTGATTTTATAAACGGCCATATTTTCTTAATTTTCCTTTATTTTAACCTTTTTTTAGCTAAAAAGCAAACCACAAAAAAACCAAAAAAGATGATTTTGTCAATATTTATTTTTCTGTAAAAATAGCCTATAATATGGAAACAAGCTTCACTTTAATAAATTGATCGCCATCAACCAAATTTGGTTGATTTAATTTTATGTCCGAAGAAAACTACCAACGTCCTTCCTGGGATGAGTATTTTATAAAAATCGCGGAGATGGTCGGTTCGCGCGGTTCTTGCGATCGCGGTCGTGCCGGCTGCGTCATCACCAAAGATCGCCGCATTATTGCCACCGGCTATGTTGGCTCTCCTTGCGGATTGCCTCATTGTGATGAAGTTGGTCATGAAATGCACACCGTCACCCACGAAAATGGCGAAATAACTCGCCATTGTATTCGCACCACTCACGCTGAACAAAACGCAATTTGTGAAGCAGCACGAATGGGAATTGCTATTGAAGATGGAGTTCTCTATTGCAAAATGACGCCCTGCTACACTTGCGCCAAAATGATCATCAACGCAGGAATAAAAAAAGTTGTTTGCGCTCAAGATTATCACGCCAGCGCACGTAGCAAAGAAATTTTTCAAGAAGCTGACGTGGAACTACTCCTTTTGTCGGAAAAAATGACAACATACAAAGACATGAAAGCTTGATTGACATTTTCCAAAAATTATACTAATTTATGGGTATGTTAATTAAAAATTAAAGAATATGAAAAAGTATTTAGATCTACTACAAGACGTCATGGAAAATGGCACTCAAAAAGGTGACCGTACAGGAACAGGCACCAAAAGTGTTTTTGGTCGACAAGCCCGCTTTGATTTAAGCGAAGGATTCCCTCTTTTAACCACAAAAAAATTACACCTAAAATCTATCATTCATGAATTATTATGGTTCTTAAAGGGTGATTCTAATATTCAGTATCTTCACGACAATGGAGTAAGTATTTGGGATGAATGGGCAGATGAAAATGGTGATTTGGGTCCAGTTTATGGGGTTCAATGGCGTGCCTGGCCAACTCCTGACGGCGGTGCTTTTGATCAAATTACCGATTTGATTGATAGAATAAAAAAAGATCCAAATTCAAGAAGATTAATTGTTTCTGCTTGGAATGTTCCATTTATTAATGAAATGAAACTTCCCCCTTGCCACTGTCTCTTCCAATTCTATGTTGCCAACGGAAAGCTTTCTTGCCAGCTATATCAAAGAAGTTGTGATTTATTTCTTGGTGTTCCTTTCAATATCGCTTCTTATGCTTTGTTAACCATGATGATTGCTCAAGTTTGCGATTTGGAACCAGGAGAATTTGTTCATACTTTTGGTGATTTACACATCTACAATAATCATTTTGAGCAAGTAGCTACACAACTCTCTCGCGAGCCAAGAGCTCTGCCAAAAATGAAAATTAATCCAAAAGTAAAAAACATTTTTGATTTCAAATTTGAAGATTTTGAATTGGAAGGTTATGACCCTCATCCAGTAATTAAGGCACCGATTGCTATCTAAAATTTTAAAAACTAAATAGCCGTTTATTGCAAAATAAGCGGCTTTTTTATCAAAATGATTCCTGTAACTCTTATTATGGCGATGACCGTTGACGGCAAGATCGCTAAAAATTCCACCCAATTTGCTAACTGGACTTCTCGCGAAGACAAAAAATTATTTGTCGAAGTATCCAAACAGCATGGCGTGATCATGATGGGTGAAAACACCTTCAACACTTTTCCAGGTCCCCTACCTGGACGTCTTAACGTAGTTTTTACTGAACAAAAAAATCCAAAAGAAATTAAAGGAGTAAAATGGGTTAGTGGTGAGCCGGAAAAAATCTTACTTGAACTAGAAAATCTTGGTTACAAATCTGCCCTTTTGGGTGGCGGCACAACTTTGAATTCTTTATTTTTAAAAAACAAATTAATTGCTGAAATGATTTTGACTGTCGAACCAAAAATTTTTGGTCAGGGATTATCGCTTTTTAATGAAGATCTGGATGCCGAACTAAAATTAATTTCTCTGGAAAAATTAAACGAAGACACGGTAATGTTAAAATACAAAATTATTTATTCTTAATTTATGGAAAAATTAATTATTGGGCTAGTCGGCCCGATTGCCAGCGGCAAAGGGGAAACAAAAAAATATCTGCAAAAAAAATACGGGGCGACCGAACATCGCTTCTCAACAATTCTTCGAGATGTTTTGGATAGATTGCATATTGAAAAGAGTCGCAAAAATCTCCAAGATGTCTCTTTGGTTCTTCGTCAGCAATTCGGTAGCGATCTATTAGCAAAAGTGCTGACCGAAGATGTGGAAAAAGACAAAAGCCTGCTAATCATTATTGATGGTATTAGGAGATTTGACGACATTCACCACCTCAAAAATCTACCAGAATTTAATTTGATTTCTGTTAATGCTAACGAAAAGCTACGCTATGAGAGAGTTGTTTCTCGCAACGAAAATACGGGTGATAACAAAAAAAGCTTTACTGAATTTCAACAAGATGCCCAAGCAGAGGCTGAATTAAAAATTCCAGAAGTAATGGCTGCCGCAAAAATTGAGATAGAAAATAATGGAACTTTTGAAGAACTATATTCTAATATTGACAAACTACTGGCTAATTTGAGAAGATAAGCTGTTATGCAAAAAAATAAAGGAAAAATAATCGTCATCGACGGAACTGATGGTTCTGGCAAAACAACTCAATTACATCTGCTGAAAGAAAAATTACAAGCAGAAGGTTTTGGGGTGGAAATTGCCGACTTCCCTCAATACAATCACAAGTCTGCCGGCATGGTCGAAGAATATTTGTCTGGAAAATATGGCAGCGTAAATGATGTCACCCCTTATCAAGCCTCAATTTTTTATGCTGTCGATCGTTTTGATTTTGGTAAACAGATTAGTGACTGGTTAGCAGAAGGAAAAATCATCCTTTGTAATCGCTACACCTCCTCAAATATGGCTCATCAGGGCTGTAAAATTGAGAATCCACTAGAAAGAAAAGTTTTCTTTAATTGGTTATCTGAACTAGAACACGATATCCTAAAAATTCCTCGTCCTGATCTTTGTTTGATTTTGAGAGTTGAAGCTGAAATTTCCCAACAAATGGCCAAGGACCGCGCTCGTGAAGATTGGAAAGGAAAAACCAAAGATATTCACGAAGAAAATCTAGATCACCTCAAAAAAGCCGAACAAATTTATTGTGAAATCGCCGAAAATAATAGCAATTATCGTCTCGTTAATTGTGTCAGTGAAGGAACAATTATGGATCGGGAAGAAATCAGCTTCTTGGTTTGGATTTATGTTTCCCAAATGTTAAAAGCGGAAAACTTCAAAAGAACCGAAGATTTTACTGCCCTAGCTGATATTATCACCAAAAACCATCGTCAAGTTTTTAACGCTACTCTTGGTGAAAATAGTAAAATAAGCGAGGAGTTTCCAGCAGAAAACCCAGAAAAAATAGCAATAAAAACCGAATCAGCTAATTTATTAGTTGAAAAAATCAATTCAGAAGCAAAACTACCAGAAAAAGCTCATCAAAGCGACGCCGGCTATGATTTGTTTGCCGTGGAAAATGTTTCCATTCCTCCTTATGGCCAAGCAAAAATCGGCACAGGAATCAAAATGGCTATTCCAGAAAATTTTGCTGGCCTGGTTTGGGACAAAAGCAGTTTGGCAGCTCAAGGCCTAAAAACGATGGGCGGAGTCATTGATTCTGGTTATCGCGGAGAAATCATAATTATCGCCAAAAATTTAACAGAAGAATTTTTTAATATCACCAAAGGCCAAAAAGTAGCGCAAATTATTATTCAAGAAATCAGCGGTCTTCCTCTAATAGAAACCGAGATCTCGGATGGAACCGAAAGAAAAACTAACGGTTTTGGCAGTAGTGGCAAATTCTAAAAAGACCTCCGAAATTCGGAGGTTTTTAAAACCCTTAGCTTTGACCTTTTAGCCCCTTTTACGCTAAAATAACAGTATGAAATACGACGTAATTATCGGCCTAGAAATTCATGCCGAACTAAAAACAGCTAGCAAAATGTTCTGTTCTTGTGCTAATGGTGCCGGAATGGCCCCAAATAGCGCCACCTGCCCGATTTGTCTCGGCCACCCAGGAACTTTGCCAGTGCCAAACAAAAGAGCGATAGAGCTCAATATTTTGCTTGGCTTGGCTCATAATTGCCAAATTAACCGCTTATCAAAATTTGATCGTAAAAACTATTTTTATCCTGACCTGCCAAAAGGCTATCAGATTTCTCAATATGATCTCCCCTTCGCTTATGATGGAAAAATAAACTTGGGCGGCGAGGAAATTTTAATCACCCGCATTCATTTAGAGGAAGATACTGGAAAATCATTCCATCCAAAGAATGCTGACTATACCTTAATTGATTTTAATCGCTCCGGTGCTCCTTTATTGGAATTAGTCACCGAACCAACAATTCGCAGCGCCGAAGAAGCAAAAAAATTCTGTCAAAACTATCAGCGCATTTTGCGTTACCTAGGAGCCAGTAATGCCGATATGGAAAAAGGAGAAATGCGTTGTGAGGCCAATATTAGCGTCCAGGAACCTGGTAGCTGGAAATATGAAAACAAACAAATTTTAGCAACCGGCACCAAAAAATTAAATTCAAAAGTAGAAGTAAAAAACATTAATTCTTTCAAAGCTGTCGAAAAAGCAATCGCTTACGAAATTGAACGCCAAAGCCAAGAATTAGAAAATGGCCAAGAAATTATTGCCGAAACTAGAGGTTGGGATGACGCAAAAAATATCACGATTTCTCAGAGAATCAAAGAAAGTGCCGCTGATTATCGTTATTTCCCGGAACCAGATATTCCACCAATCCATATTGACGACCAATGGCTCAAACAAATAAAAAAAGAACTGATTGAATTGCCGGAAGACAAAAAAAATCGCTTGCAAAATGATTTTAATTTAAAAGAAGAAATTGCTGATCAGTTGATTGCCGATTTCAAATTGGCAAAATTTAGTGAAGAAGTTTTTGCCTATTTAAACAAGGAGAAAAAAATTCAATTAGCCGCCAACGCTGCTGGTTGGATTGTGAGTGAATTGTTAAAAAACCTCAACAGTAGCAACATCAAAATAGACGAAGTAAAAATAACTGCGGCAGATTTTGCCAAATTAATTATTATTATCAATGAAGGAAAAATCACCAGCAATGCCGGACAGGAAGTTTTGAGCAAAATGTTAATTGACGGAAAAAGCGCCGAAGAAATCATCAAAAGCTCTGGACTAGAAAAAATTAGCGACCAAAAAATAATCAACGAGCTCGCCAAAGAAATTATTAGCCGCTTTCCCGAACAGGCAACTGAATATCGTAATGGAAAATTACCCTTGCTTGCTTTCTTTCTCGGAAAAATAATGGCGGAAACTGGCGGCAAGGCTGATCCAGCAATTGCCAAGAAATGTTTGGAAGATAATTTGAAATAATCATCTCAAAAAAAACACCGCCCTTTCGGCGGTGTTTTTATTTTTCTAGCCATTTATTAATTATTTTCAAGCCTTCTGCTTCACTGGAAATCCAATTTATTTTTTCTCCCTGTCCTTCCCATCTTTTAAACCAAGACTTCTGCCGTTTGGCAAATTGGCAAATGGCATTTTCTAATTTAAAAACCATTTCGTCATAACTCAGTTCTCCTATCAAAAATAAACTAATAAATTTATATTCCAAGCCAAAAGAAATTAAACGTTTCCAAGAGACTCCCTTGCGGTGCAGCTCTTGGACTTCTTCCACTAAACCTTCATTCTCCAAACGATCTTTTAGACGCTTGGCGATTCGCGAGCGCAACTCTTCCCCTGGACGATAAGTGCCAAGAACCAAATAATCATAAGGTGCTGGCCGTTTACCGACATCACCCAAGCGTCCTTCTTTGGCAATTTCCAAATAGCGCGCCAAACGGCGAGAATTGTGCCGATCACTATTATTCAAAGCCTCGGCAAATTCTGGTGCTTGTTTTTTTAATTTTTCAAACAATTCATCTGCGCCAAGCAGCTCCAATTCTGCTCGTAATTTCAAATCGCTCTTCCCTTTGGCTAAAGTAAAATTATCAACCAAAACCTGAACATACAAACCAGAGCCGCCAACAATCATTGGTAATTTTTTTCTATCCAAAATTTCCTTGATAGCTGCCAAAGATAGTCTTTGAAATTTTGCTAAATTAAAATTCGTGTTCGGACTAACTACATCAATCAAATGATAAGGAATTTTTTGGCCATCAACAATATATTCCCCCAAATCTTTTCCGGTACCAATATCCATGCCGCGAAAAACTTGTCGGCTATCGGCAGAAATTATTTCTCCATTCAACTTGGCCGCCAAGCGAACACCGATGGCGGTTTTGCCGCTGGCAGTCGGGCCGAGAATCACAAGAACTTTTGGTTTTTTTTCTGATTTCACTGGCATATTTTTAATCAGCCAATTCTCCTTCTAATCCGGAGTCAGTAGCCTTGATTATTTTTGTTTTTACAAAATGTCCAACCAAAGAATCTGCGGGAATATTTTCCGCCGCAGTCAGCCAGACATTTTTGAAACTGGCTGTTTTTCCATAATACTTCCCTTTCTTGTTTTTACCATCAACCAAAACCAGCACTTCTTTTTCAAGATATTTTTGATTTTTTTTTAAACCGCTTTCTTTTAAAATTTTGACCAAAACTTTGTCCCGACGATCTTTTTCTTTTTTACTAATATCATCTTCCATCAAAGAAGAAACCGTTCCTGGACGAGGGCTATATTGAGAAACATAAGCAAGGTCGAATTCTAATTCTTGAAAAGCTTTCACTGAATTGGCAAATTGCTCTTCAGTTTCCCCAGGAAAACCAACGATCACATCGGTAGTAACTGTTATTTCTGGCAAGACGGCTCTGGCCTTTTTTACTAATTCATAAAAATGTTCAATAGTGTAGCGGCGATTCATTCTGTCTAAAATTTCATTATCACCACTTTGCATCGCCAAGTGCAAATGAGGACACATTTTTTTCTCAGCAAACAAAGCAATTAATTCATCGCTAAGATCTTTCGGGTGGCTAGAAGAAAATCTCACCCAAAACTCTCCAGGTAAAGCTAGGATTTTTTTTAATAAATCTGAAAAAGTTTTTTCGCCATCTCGATAGCTATTTACATTCTGAGCAATTAAAAAAATTTCTTTATATCCGCTAGTCAACAATTTCTTTACCTCCGCTAGAACCTCTTCCGAAGAACGATAAACTTCCCGCCCGCGAGCATAGGGCACCACGCAATAAGAACAGAAATTGTCACAACCATTACCAACCGGCACAAAAGCGGTGAACGGACTGTGATGTTTCGGTTGAATTGATAAATATTTTTCGCCAGCTGCTAGACGCGCCTCTTCAGTATCAAATTTTTTCTCAAGATGAGAATTTTTTAGCAATTCAAAAATGTTTGGCAATTCGTTAATCGGCATAAATAAATCCACCTGCCCCTTCAAGCGGCGCATCACATCTTTTCTTTTTGCCAAACAACCAGTGATAATGACTACTGCTTCAGAATTGGCTTTTCTAATTTGATTTACTAGACCATAAACTCGATCTTCAGCCGATTGTCTAATACCGCAAGTGGTTAAAATGACCAATTCTGCCTCTTTGAAATTTGGCAGTAGCACAAAAGCGCGTTCTTCCAAGAAAGAAGCAACGCGCTCGCTGTCGGCCTTATTCATCTGACAGCCGATAGTAATTAAGTGGTAAGTATTTTTTTTCATGAAAATTATTTTTCTGAATAAGAAAAAATCGGACCAATACTGAGGGCTTTTTTGTTTCCGGTTTTAAAAACTACCGTCAACATTTTAGGGGCGGAAAACTGATAATTAAAACTTTTCGCACCAAGAGAAAAACGATTCAAAACCTGATTGCTAGATTGATATTTTCTCACCATTTTTCCCAAAAACACAGTATCCTCAATACTCAAAGTCTGGCTAGATAATTCTTTTTTGATTAAGGCTTGAGAATATTTTAAGTCTTCGCTCAAGGCTTCAATACGGGCATAAGCTGGTGGAGCTTCTCGATCAATCTGCAAGGCTTTATACATCCCCAAAATCATTTCACTATTAGCAATTAATTCATCAATCAAATCTAAATTCGGCTCAATATAATAATATTCTGAAGCTTCCAGATTCTGTTTTTCACCTAAAGCGTTGTTGGTCTCTGATACTTTAACCAAATCTGGAACAGATTGCAAATTAAGCCAAAAAGCCTTTACTGAATCAATCTCCCTTTTTCGCCAAGCATCGCTTTTGGCAAAAACAGGCAGACGTCCCCTTGGGTTATCTAAATAATTTTTGAATATTTTTAGATTCGCCCAATAATTATTAGTTTGCCAAGAAGAAAAATTATTAATTGTTTCTTTGAGATTTAAAAAATTTTCTGAATAAGAAATATATTTGGTGTTAGCCAGCCAGAGCGGATCTGGATAAGAAAACAATAAATTTATAATATCTAAGGCTAACAATTTGCAGCGTTGATTATTGTTGCTTGCACAAGCAGTAATTGGAGAATTTTTTTCTTGATAGTCGCCAACTTTTGGCGTGGTTAATTGAGAAGCAATAAAATCATTAGCGGAGAAAAAATCAGCCAAAATTCTAAAGCCAATCTGCGGCCTGGCTTTCTGATTGTCGCGATCAAAGCCGCCGGCCCATTCTGGAAAACGTAAAGCCAAGATGCCGGATCGCAATTTTCCATAGTTGGCGTTTGATTCTGGATTTTCGGAAGACAAAATTGCCTCTAAATCATATCCAGAGCCAAAAGAAGCTTCTAATATTTTTTGATAATCCAGATAGGTTAAATCTTCACGCAAACCCTTAAAAAATGCTAGAGTTTTGTAGACTCGCGCCCATTGATTTTTGATTTGATAGCTTTGATAAAAATCATGAGCAATAAAAGAAGCCGCCGTTAAATTAACTTGCCAATCATTTTCATCTAGCTGGCAATCTGGGCAATCCTTCCCTTGATAATATAAAGGAAAATTGGAATTAAGCCATTTGGCAGCTAAATAAAAATTGTTTAAGCGCGGATTGTCTTTGTATTCAGAAGGCAGCTTAAAATCTTCATAATTTTTGGTATATAATAGGACTGGAGATTTAGTTTTTTCTTTGGCTTCCCTAATTAAAGTTAATTCTCTTTCCACATCATCTTTCAAATAATTCGGCAATATAAAGCTATAATCCTTGGCTTCGGCTAGGCTAAATTTTTCTGGAGAACCAGCTTTATCCAAAACAATCTGATTGTCTTGAGGTTTTAATAACTGCAAAGAAACTGCAAAAAAAGCTAGTTCCAAGCGCTCCCCTTCCAGGACTTGATCGTTGATATCGCCAATTTTTGCTCGACGAGATTCATAGCGCCCGCGAGAAACTTCAAATAATTCTTTGCTGATATTCCAAAGAGTGTCATAAAAAAGATTTTCTTCCAAATACTTATAGCTCAATTTGATGCTGTTTTGATAATAATAAGTCAAAAAATCTGAAGTAACCAAAATTGGCAAGCCTTTTTCTTCCAGCCAGGCATAAGAAGAATAAAAATCTTTAGCTTTTTTTTCATCAGGATTTTTTAAAGTTGCAAAACCATTTTGATTTAGACTAATAATTCCCGGATCAAGATTTATTTTGCGGGAAACTTCATAATAATTTGCGACATCGGTTTTGACGTTGATTGGTAAAGTGTAGTTGTCGATATTAACCTTGAAGCCGCTAAGAGTCTTTGGATAAAAATTCTGAAAAGAAACCTCTTCAATCAAAAAATCTCCCGGCTTTGTTTCAGCAACAGAAGTGCTGGAAGATAATTGCCCAGAAATAACTTCTTCCGGCACACTGCTAACAATCGGCTCGTTAACGGTTTTTACTTTTTGACGAGAAAGGAAAAACCAATAAGCAGCAGCGCCAATGACTGCCAAACCGATAAAAGAAATTATTAAAATCTTAATAATCTTTTTTAGTTCAGCGGGAATCCCACTATTTCTATGTTTTGGCGGCTGGATGTTGATAGTGGATTGCTCTTCAAACATATTTTTAATCAAGATATTTGTTTTTGTTTATTAAATGCTCCTCGTAAGTTTTGGAAAATATAATATTTTTCGTTCCAGTTGGAGTGAGAAAAAAATTATAGTCATTTTCTGTCGGATAAATCGCCGCTTCAATCGCCAAAATTCCCGGATTAGAAATTGGTGCCGGAGGCAAACCTCTGTTGAGATAGGTATTAAAAGAAGAATCAACCTTGGTGTCAGATTCGCTATATTGCGGTTTGTTTTTTCCCAAAACATAAGCGAGAGTAGCACAGGATTGTAAGGCTTGGCCCTTTTTCAAACGATTCCAAAAAATTCCAGAAATAATTTTTGCGTCGCGGTTATCGCCGCTAGCATAATTAATTGGGGCTTCTTTTTCAATCAAGGAAGCCATGATTATGATTTGAGAAATTGTTTTTCCCTGAGCGGCAATATCCGATCGCATTTTCGGCGTTAATTTGCGATCAAAATTTTCTAACATTTTGGTAATTATCTCATCAGCGGTCGCATCTTGATAAAAACGATAAGTATCAGGAAAAAGATAACCTTCCAAACTGGAATCATCCTCACGGTCTTTCAAAAAATCAAATTTTAATGAATAATTTTTTGGAGCAGTAATTGAATCTTTTTTAATATAGCTAACTTTCGGCGTTCCTGAAAAACGAAAAAAATCATTTTCTGAGCTTAAATTTTTTGCTGCTAACAACCCGGCAATTTCTTTCAAATTTTGCCCTTCAGAAATAGAAACAGAAACTTCCGGTTTTTTTTCTAAGCGCTCCAAAATAGTTTTTCTACCAAAAAAATGATTCAAGCGAGATTCAATTCTGGTCGGCACCTTATTTTCAATTTTTAACCAAATTGGTTGAGCAAAAATTAGAAGTAAAATAATTGCTAATAAAAATATGATTGATTTGATAATTTTGGATTTCATGTTATTTTTTCTTCTTGGCTAATTTTTTTTCTAAAACTTTCTTTTTTTCAGCCGCCTCCTTGATTAAAACTGAACTAGCACGAATTTTTTTGCCCAAACCATCAACCATTTTTATTTTATATTTTTGACAAACGTCATATTCTGGAACATCGTTGACGCTATGACGATCGCCACCATTAGCAAAAATAGTCGGCTTTAGTTTGGTCAGAGATTTGATGACAGTTTTGTCGGCGTCGATTGAAAGCATAACTTTATCAACTGCCCGCAAAGCTTTAACAATGGCCATGCGATCTTTTTCGGACATAAAAGGGACACTGCCCTTGAGAGACACCTGTTTATCATTATTGATGATTACCACTAATTTATCTCCTAATTTCTTGGCTCTCTCAATCATCTCGAGGTGGCCGACATGAAGAGGGTTGAAGTAGCCAGAGACAGCAACGATAACTGGTTTTTTTGGAGATTTTTTGGTGTTTTGTGGTTTATTCATATAATTATCGACTAATTTTTAGTATTGTAATTATTATAACAAAAAAAGGAGCTTTTGGCGAAGAACAATTATGTGCTAAGATAACAAATATATATAAATATTATCTAAATTTATGACAATTTTACAGTCCCTAATTATGGGCATTGTTGAAGGAATAACTGAGTTTTTGCCAATTTCTTCTACTGCCCACCTAATTATCACCAGCAAACTTTTAGCCATTCCGGAATCAGAATTTTTGAAAACTTTTGAAATTTCTATTCAATTTGGCGCAATTCTATCGGTAGTAGTTTTGTATTGGAAAAGAGTTTGGCGAAATCTTTCTATTATTTGGAAATTAGTTGCCGCTTTCATCCCAACCTCCCTGATTGGCTTTGCAATGTACAAAATTATCAAAAATTTTCTCATGGAAAGTCTTTTGGTGATTGGCTGTTCTTTATTAATTGGCGGTATTTTGTTGATTATTTTTGAAAAATGGCACGTCAATAAAAACAAAAAAACTTCCGCGGAAAGCGAAGTAATTGAATTGGAAAAAATCAGTTATCGCCAAGCTGTTTTATTGGGCCTTGCACAATCATTTGCTGTCGTTCCTGGGGTTTCTCGTTCGGCGGCCACCATTATTGGCGGTTTGAGTTTGGGAATTAACCGTAAAACAATTGTGGAATTCTCTTTTTTGCTAGCTATTCCAACCATGATTGCCGCAACCGGCTATGATTTATATAAAAATCCAGCCACTTTTTCCGGCGACCAATTAAGTATTTGGCTGATTGGTTTCGTTACCTCATTTATTACGGCAATTATCGGCATTAAATTCTTAATTAAATATATTCAAAAAAATGATTTCAAGGCTTTTGGCTGGTACCGCATTATTGTCGGTGCGATAGTCTTGGCAACTTTGTTTTTGTAAAAAAATAAAAATAAAAAAAGACCAATTCATTTGAACTGGTCTTTTTGTTTATTCATTTTTGGGACCTTTCAGTTTGCGCCATTTGTTCAAAGCTCTTTCGCGAGCTAATTCTTTCTCGATTCGTGAAGAAATGTTGACAAATTCTACTTCATCTTTGGCTTTTTCGCTTTGACGCATTTCTTCAGCTTTTAATCTAGCTTCTTTGATTCTCTGTTCGTTTAATTCTTCGGCCTTCTCAGCGGTATCAGCTAAAATAACAATTTTATTTTTTAGAACTTCCAAAAAACCTCCCGAGACTGACATCAAAGAAATCCCACCATCCAGTAAATGAATTTCCAAAACGCCTGATTTCAAAATGGAAATCAAAGGAATATGATCAGGCAAAATAGTAAGCTCTCCGCTAGTAGTTGGCACGCTCACCGAAAGAATATCTTCTTTCATTAAGACTTTTTCCGGAGTAGCAATTTCAAATTTTATGCTTTTGATGTCTGACATATATTATTTAAGCTTTAGCGACAACCTCTTCAATGCCGCCTTTCATGTAGAAATCATCTTCGCTTTTATCGTCATGCAAACCAGCTAAAATTTCTTTAAAGCCGCGAACAGTGTCGGTTAATTTTACGTATTTACCGGAACGGCCAGTAAAAGCTTCGGCAACCGCAAATGGTTGAGATAAGAATTTCTGGACTTTACGAGCGCGAGCCACTACCAATTTGTCTTCATTGGATAATTCTTCCATGCCCAAAATAGCAATGATATCCTGCAAATCTTTATAACGCTGCAAAATTTTCTGAACACCACGAGCAACTTCATAATGTTCTTCGCCAACAATTTTTGGATCCAAAATAATTGAAGAAGAGTCTAGCGGATCAACTGCCGGATAAATACCTAATTCAGAAAGTGAGCGAGACAAAACCACTGTTGAATCCAAATGACCAAAAGTAGTTGCTGGCGCTGGATCAGTCAAATCATCAGCTGGCACATAAACCGCCTGGATAGAAGTGATTGAACCATTTTTGGTGGAAGTAATGCGTTCCTGTAATTCACCCATTTCAGTCGCCAAGGTTGGCTGATAACCCACCGCTGACGGCATACGGCCAAGCAAGGCAGAAACTTCAGAACCAGCTTGGGTGAAACGAAAAATATTATCCACAAAGAATAAAACATCTTGATGAGCTTCGTCGCGGAAATATTCCGCAACCGAAAGGCCAGACAAGGCAACACGAGCGCGTGATCCTGGCGGTTCATTCATTTGACCGAAAACCATCGATACCTTATCCAAAACACCGCTGTCTTTCATTTCGTGATACAAATCATTTCCTTCACGAGTACGCTCACCAACACCAGCAAACACAGAATAACCGCCATGCTCACTAGCAATATTGTGAATCAATTCCAAAATGACTACGGTTTTTCCAACACCAGCACCACCGAACAAGCCAACCTTCCCCCCTTTGGCAATTGGACAAATCAAATCAATAACTTTGATGCCAGTTTCCAAAATTTCTGTGGTATTAGATTGTTCGGTGAATTTTGGCGCTGGACGATGAATCGGATATTTTTTTTCAGTTTTTACTTGTTCCCCGCCATCAACTGTTTCGCCGAGAACATTAAAAATACGACCGAGAGTTTCCTTACCGACTGGAACAGAAATCGGTGCGCCAGTATCAACAACTTCACCGCCGCGTTTCAGTCCGTCAGTGGAACCCATCGCAATACAGCGAACCATATTGGAACCGGTGTGCTGTTCAACTTCCAAAACTAATTTGTGTCCGTTATTGTTAATTTCCAAAGCATGATAAATTTCTGGCAATTTATCCGGGAAATAAACATCAACAACC
Organism: uncultured Gammaproteobacteria bacterium; assembly: GCA_964495615.1. GTDB lineage: Bacteria > Patescibacteriota > Patescibacteriia > Patescibacteriales > UBA12465 > CAINDR01. The sequence goes on from CAZBVX010000005.1 coordinate 31,424, forward strand.
ACCCCGATAACTTGTTTGATGATGCCTAGATTTTTTTGTTTTTCCGACATATTATTTTAATTATTTTTATTCGCAAATTATTCAGCAAGCGCATTGGCGCCGGCACTGATTTCGGCAATTTCTGCTGTAATGCCTGCTTGGCGCGCTTTGTTATAAAACAAAGTTAATTCTGCCACCATTTCATCTGCCGCTTCCGTTGCTTGATGCATCGCGCTCATACTAGCGCTATGTTCAGAAGCATTTGATTCCAAAAAAGCTTGATATAACTGAACTTCCAAAAGACGAGGAATGATTTTATCCAAAACAGCACGCGGACTTGGTTCAAAAACAAATTCATAATTCCCTTGATCAGCGCCGGAGTGCTTGCTTTCTTTTTCAATAATCATTTCCTTGGCTACCCCAATATTTGGATTAGAACTAGCAATCCCAAGATATTCATCAACATTCAAATCTACTGGCAAAATCTGCTTCACTCTTGGAATTTGTTTTACCGCACTGACAAAATCAGTATAAGCAACAAAAACCTTGTCATATTTGCGCTCCAAATAATCTTTGGCAGCCATTCTGGAAATTGGCGCAATCGCAGAAATGTTGGTGATAATATCATCCTTAGGAAATTCTGCGGCTACGCTAGTGTTTGGCAATCCATACAAAGAAGACCCTTTTTTGCCGACCAAAATAAAATCTACCGGCACTGGATGGCGAACAATAGATTCTTTGATTTTATTAATTAGAGCAGAGTTAAAACTGCCGCACAAACCACGATTGGAAGTGATAACAATAATTGCCACCCGATTTATTTTTTTTCTTTTAACTAATAAGCGATGCAAAGGCTCGCTCTGAGCTTGAGATAATTTTGCCAAACGCAAAACCGTCTCCCAGCTTAAATTAGCATAAGTGCGAGTTTTCAAAACAGCCTCCAAGGCCTTTCTCATCTTTGCCGCCGAAACCATTTCCATTGCTCTGGTAATTTTTTTGGTATTGGAAACGGATTTAATTCTGCGGGATATTTCCTTTGTTTTTGCCATTTTACTTAATTAAATAATCCACAGTTGCTTTGTAATCTTCAACTAATAATTTCATCTTCTCTTCAATTTCTTCATCAAGTTGTTTTCTTTCAAAAATTAAATTTAAAACTTCGTTATTGATGTCAGCATATTGATACAAACCAGCTTCAAAATTTTTGATTTTTTCTACTGGGATATCGTCCAGGTGACCATTCAACAAAGACCAATAAATCAAAACTTGTTTTGCTACCGCGAGTGGTTGATATTGATCTTGCTTCAAAAGTTCATATAATCTTTTGCCACGTTCTAATTTTTTACGAGTATCCTCATCCAAGTCGGAGCCAAACTGAGCAAAGCTCGCCAATTCGCGATATTGAGCCGCTTCCAAGCGCATTTTTCCAGCCACTTTTTTCATTGCCTTAATTTGAGCGGAAGAACCAACGCGAGAAACAGACAAACCGGCATTAATGGCTGGGCGATTTCCTTGATGAAATAATTCCGGCTCCAAGAAAATCTGACCGTCAGTAATTGAAATAACGTTGGTTGGAATATAAGCCGAAAGATCGCCAGCTTGAGTTTCAATAATTGGCAAAGCAGTAATCGAGCCGCCGCCAAAATCAGAATTTAATTTGCAAGCTCTTTCAAGCAAACGAGAATGAAGATAAAAAACATCGCCCGGAAAAGCTTCGCGTCCTGGTGGGCGGCGAAGTAATAAGGAAATCTCACGATAAGAAACGGCATGCTTGGATAAGTCATCATAAACAATCAAAACATCTTCACCCTTATCGCAAAAATATTCCGCCATCGCACAACCGGCATAGGGAGCAATATAGAGCAAAGAAGCCGGGGAAGAAGCGCCAGCCAAAACAACAGTTGTGTATTCCATTGCGCCAGCTTCTTCTAATTTGGCAACAAGACTAGCCACTTTTGATTCTTTCTGACCGATTGCCACATAAATACATTTCATATTCTGCCCTTTCTGATTGATGATTGTATCGATCGCAATTGCTGTTTTCCCAAGTTGGCGATCACCAATAATAAGTT
>CAZBVX010000006.1:0-16985 GCA_964495615.1 uncultured Gammaproteobacteria bacterium
TTGCATGCCTTAGACACGCCGCCAGCGTTCATCCTGAGCCAGGATCAAACTCTCTTGTAAAAAGAGAACTTTGTAGCTCTCGATATGAAAGTCCGTTTTTTAAAACGGAAAAAAATTTTTGTTATCCGAATTGGTGCCTGTTCGCACCAAAATAAGAAATAAACGATCTTGATCGTTACTTCACCAATTTCAATTTTTTAATGAACCGCATTAAGCAGTGAAAAAAACAGAGATATACTTCATATCCTGTTTTAGTGATTCTGTTGTAATGCGATGTTATAAATATAGACGATTTTAATTTTTGTGTCAAGGGTTTTTGACTATTCATTAAAATACCTTTTTTATTGGGGTTTTGTTAATATCTAACTCTGATAAATTTTTATAACGAGAACAAAAAAAGAAGTGATAAATATTTTTTATTTAGAAGTGCAAATAAAAAAATAAAAAACCTTTTTTAAATAAAGAGCTTGCTTTTAAAAACAAGTATTGACAAAATTGATAAGTAATGATAATATGAGGGGTAAAATTACCTTAACAATTAAATAATCAAAAAATAAAAAAACATGAAAAAAATTCTTTTTTTGGGCATAAGTTTTATTATGCTTGTTTGTTTGACTCTCAGAGCGCAAACAACAGAAATTAAGTTTGTTAACATTTCATTAAACAATGAAATAATAATCAGTATTCCGGAATTATCCATAGAAGATATGGTTATTGCCAAAGATGAAATTATTAGCGTCAAGGTTGATAATGAAAAATTGATTAAGAAAGACAAACACACTATTGAAGTATTTTATTCTGCTTGCGGTAATACCGAAAAAGCCGAAATTAAAATCGGTAAATATAACAAAATTGGTGATTTGCACGAACCGTGCCAGGCAGCCAAAATTGAAAATTGTAATTATCCCGAAGGCAGAGCTTTTGTTTCATTAATAAACGAAACAGGAAAAGAAATTTCTATTTTGGACGGACCGCTAAATGGTTTGTCTTTAAACCCAGATCAGGAAAGCCAAATAATTAATTTTCCGGTTGGTAGGAATTCTTTAATGATCGAAAGTTTTATCGACACCGCTGATCATAATAAGGGGGTTGATAAAAGAAACTACAAATTCTTTGCGATTCAGGATAGTTCATGTCTTTGCGAAGTAAGAATTAAAACAATTGAAGATGCGAAACAAGCAGAAGATTTGAGGGCAAAGCTCAAGATCTCTGTCGAAAACAGAACTGACAGAAAAATTTCTATCGTTTCTTATCCTTTTGATGGAATCTCTTTGTTGTCTGGCAGAAAAAGTGCCAAAAAAGATCTTGCCAACATTTTGGCAGGCATCTATTCTATCAAAATTGAATACCTTGATAATTACGGAAACAAAGTTTCCAAAGAGGTGTTAAAACATTTGGTAGAAGGTGACAAGGTTATGTCAATCAATCAAAAAGATATTGATATTAAACCGATTCCTAGAGTTAGAGATTATAGTAGAAATAGACAGTCAAGCAGGACTTCTAGAACCTATTATAGTGTTAGTTATTAAAACAAATGATTAGTGGGTCCATATATATGTATGGACCCTTTTTTATTTTCTGAGATTTTCTTTGTTTGACTGAGGACTTTTTGTTTGCTATACTAAACACAGGGTTTGAGCCCATTTTTATTGTAAATTAGCTAATGTTTTTATGATTATCACCTGGCTTGGTCACTCATGTTTTAAGTTGCAAGACAAGATTGGCGCTGATGGCGTCACTTTAATTACCGATCCTTATTCGAAAGAAACTGGCTTGAAATTACCTTCCTTGGAGGCTGACTTGGTGACTGTTAGTCATGACCATAATGACCACAATAATGTTTCAGCAGTGAAAGAAAATCCGAGAGTAATCAGCTGTGCAGGAGAATATGACGTGAAAGGAGTTTTTGTGGAAGGAATTGATTCTTTTCATGACGAAACAAAAGGGGGAAAGCGCGGCGGAAACATTATTTATCGTATCGAAATTGACGATATTAGTGTTGCTCACTTGGGAGACTTGGCGCATACCCTGGATAACACAGAATTGGAAAAATTAGTTGGTATTGATATTTTGCTAATTCCGGTTGGTGGAAACTACACCTTGGATGCCAAAAAAGCAGTTGAAGTAATTTCCCAAATTGAACCACGCATAGTTATTCCAATGCATTATCGTCATCCAGACCTAAAAATCGAGTTAGACGATCTAGAAAAATTCATTAAAGAATTGGGAGTAGTTCCAACTCATGAAGAAAAATTAAAAATATCAAAAAAAGATTTGCCAGCTGAAGAAATGGAGCTGGTCATTTTAAGTTTTTAAATTTAATAAAATATTTTATGATTCATCCAAAGAAAGAAAGGACGTTAGTTATTTTGAAACCAGATGCTATTCAGCGCGGTTTGGTTGGCGACTTACTTAAGCGTTTTGAAAATACTGGCTTGAAATTAATTGCCATGAAAATGATTGTGCCAAAAGAAGAATTGGTCTGGAAACACTACAACAAAGACGAAGCCTGGTTTCAATCTAAAGGAGAAAAATTAGTAGAAAACTTGAAAGCGGCTGGATTGCCAATTGAAAAAGAAGCAATTGAATATGGCCGTGAAATTATTGGCGCCTTAGTAAAATTCATGACCGCCAGTCCAGTGATTCCAATGGTTTGGGAAGGGAATCAGTCAGTAGCAATCATCAAAAAAATTGTTGGCAGCACCGAGCCAGCAACTTCTACTGTTGGTACTATTCGCGGCGACTATACTTTGGATTCTTATGAGATTTCCAATCTTGATGGTCGAGCAGTTAGAAATTTGGTTCATTGCACTGATGATCCATCTGAATCTGAAAGAGAAATTTCTTTGTGGTTCAACCAAGAAGAGCTAATCAGCTACCGCTTGATTGCTGAGCAGATGCTCTACGACATCAATCTCGATGGCTTATTAGAGTAAAATGGAAAACGATCAAAACAAAAATTTTGAAGAAATAAAAAAAAGAAATCGGCGTTTTTATGCCAACGCGGGAGTAATTTTTTTTTCAGTAATTATTGGTATTCTCTGGCTCGTCAATCTTCCCCATTTATTTTCTAATGGCACAGAACTAATAAACGAAGATGCGCCGAAAAAAGAAGACAATGCAAATTTTTCTCAGGTTCGAAACGATTTGGATAAAATTATGCAAGATGTGGAAGAAAAATTTGAAAAAATAAAAAATCAACAAGAAAAAGTTGAAGATGTGGAAGATTTGCTAGACAAAATTAACATCAATGCTTCTTCTTCTCTGACTGGCGCCACTGCCAGTACCAGCGATTTAAACATTTTAAAGAAATAGATTATTGATTGTATGTCCGAAGAAAAAAAAGATGAAAATTTAATTAACGATCTTCCCTTGGAGGATGAAGAAATACGCTCTTCAACCAACGGTAACGAACGAGCCAAGACAGAATTTGGCTGGATTGAAAATCAATCACTAGTCGAAGAGATGAGTCGTTCATACTTGGATTATGCAATGAGTGTAATTGTCGCTCGTGCTTTGCCTGACGTTCGAGATGGTATGAAGCCAGTTCATCGTCGCATTCTTTATGCAATGTGGAGTATCGGCTTGCGAGCGAGTGGAAAATTTAGAAAATCAGCAACGGTGGTTGGTGAGGTTCTTGGTAAATATCATCCTCATGGCGATACGGCAGTTTATGATTCAATGGCTCGCATGGCGCAGGATTTTTCTTTGCGCTACATGTTAGTAAAAGGGCAAGGTAACTATGGTTCAATTGATGGTGATCGTCCGGCAGCTATGCGTTATACCGAAGCAAAACTTTCTGCAATTGCCGAAGAGATGCTCTATGATATTGATAAAGACACAATTGATTTTATTCCAAACTTTGACGGTTCACAAAAAGAACCAAAAGTTTTGCCTTCCAAGCTGCCTCAACTTTTGATGAATGGCACAATGGGAATTGCGGTTGGTATGGCAACCAACATCCCTCCTCACAACCTTACAGAATTATTAGAGGCAATTGCTCATTTGATCGATAATCCAGAAGCAACTGTTGAAGAATTAATGGAATATGTGAAGGGCCCAGATTTTCCAACTGGCGGGATTATTTACAATCAAAAAGATATTTTGCAAGCTTATGCCACCGGCAAAGGCGGAATTGTGATGCGCGGTGTTGCTGATATTGAAGAAGTCAAAAGCGGCTTTCAAATCATTATCTCTGAAATTCCTTATCAAGTGAACAAGGCGGTTTTGGTAGAAAGAATTGCTGATTTGGTTAGAGAGAAAAAAGTTGACGGCATCAAAAACTTACGCGATGAATCAGATAAAGACGGAATTCGTGTGGTAATTGAATTAAAAAAAGAAGCTTATCCAAAAAAAGTTTTAAACGCTCTATATAAACACACTCAACTGCAAGAAACTTTTCACGTCAACATGTTGGCCTTGATTGATGGCATCCAGCCAAAAATTTTGACCCTCAAAATGATTTTGGAAGAATATATCAAACATCGCCAAGAAGTTGTTCGTCGTCGTACCACTTTTGAATTAAATAAAGCCAAAGAACGAGCTCATATTTTGGAAGGCTTAATGATTGCCTTGAAAAATATTGATGATGTGATTGCCACAATTAAGGCCTCCAAAGACAAAGAAGCGGCCAAAGCTAGCTTGATTAAAAAATTCAAACTTTCCGAAAGACAAGCCATTGCTATTTTGGAAATGCGTTTGCAGAACTTGGCCAATTTGGAACAAAAAAGAATTGAAGATGAACTCAAAGAAAAGAAAGGAATTATCAAAGACCTGGAAACAATTTTGAGCTCTGATCATAATATTTTGAAGGTTGTAAAAGACGAAACTGCTGCTTTGAAAGAAAAATTTGGTGACACCAGGAGAACCAAAGTGATTGCCAATGGCGTAAAGGACTTCAATATGGAAGATTTGGTTCCAAATGAAGAAACCGTTGTTTTGATGACTAGAGATGGCTACATCAAACGCATTGAACCAGATACATTCAAGGTCCAAGCCAGAGGTGGTAAGGGAGTTATTGGTTTAACCACCAAAGAAGAAGACATGGTTGAATTTATGTTCACCACCTTCACTCATAGCGACATCCTATTTTTCACCACCAAGGGCCGAGTTTTCCAGATGAAGGCCTATGAAATTCCTCAGACTTCCAGAATCGCCAAAGGTACGCCAATTGTTAATTTTTTACAACTAACCAGCGATGAAAAAGTTAGCTCTATTTTGCCATTAGACAAAATGTTTGGCAGCAAATATTTGTTTTTTGCCACCGAAAGAGGTTTGGTGAAAAAAGTTGAACTAAATGCTTTCTCAAACGTCCGTCGTTCTGGTTTGATTGCTATTAAGCTAAAAGAAGATGACAAATTGATTTGGGTCAAACCAAGTTCCGGTTCCGACCACATTCAATTAGTAACCGCCAACGGCCAAGCAATCCGTTTCAAAGAAACTGATGTTCGCGACATGGGTCGCAATGCTGCCGGGGTGACCGGCATCCGCATCAAGAGCGGAGACAGAGTAATTGGTATGGGGGTTGCCAAAACCGACAAAGAAAAAGTGAGAAAATATCAAATCTTGACTATTATGGCCAGTGGTTATGGCAAGAGAACTGATTTTGGTCTTTACAAGGTCCAAGGCCGTGGTGGTAGCGGAATTAAAACTGCCAAGATCACTGATAAAACTGGAGAACTAACAAACGCCTTTCTATTGAATGGAGTCACAATGGAAGAAAGAGATTTGGTAATTATTTCCGAAAAAGGCCAGGTTATTCGTTTGCCTTATAATTCAGTCAATATTCTTGGCCGCGACACTCAAGGAGTGCGCATTATGAGATTCAAAGATCCGAACGACAAAGTCGCTAGCGTTACTTGGGCCTAAAAAAATATTTTAAAAAACGATTCGTGAGAATCGTTTTTTTTGTTATTCCCATATTTTTAATAAATGCGCTATAATTAAACAGTAAAAATAAAAAAATTTATATGGACAACTATTTATTGCTAGCTTTGGTGATTGTTGGTTTTGCAGCTATTATTTTTCTCTTATTAAAGAAGAAAGATTCAACAAATGATGCTCAATCAGTAGCTCTTTTGGAAAATTTGTCTCGCCAATCGGAAAAATTAGCTCAACTTTCTACTCAAAATAATGAATTGCGCCAAGAATTGGATCGCAAGCTTTCAGAAACTCATCGCAGCAATCAAGAGCAAGGCAGCCAAACAGTCAGGATGATGCAAAGTATTAATTCCCAATCGCAAAAACTAATCGCTGATGTTACTGAAAAATTAGCCAAATTGGATGAGACTAATCGCCAGGTGGTTAATTTTTCCAGCCAGTTGCAAAATTTGCAAGATATTTTGAAAAATCCAAAACAGCGTGGTATTTTGGGGGAATATTTTTTGGAAGAAACTTTGAAAAATGTTCTACCTCCGAATTCATATCAAATGCAGTATCAGCTTGGCAAAAACAAAGAACGCGATTTGATTGTTGACGCCGTAGTTTTTGTTAAAGAAAAAATTATTCCAATTGATGCCAAATTTTCTTTGGAGAATTACGAGCGTTTGATGTCGGTCAAAGATGCTGAGTCGCGTAAAAAAATTGAGTTGCAGTTCAAGCAGGATTTGAAAAATAGAATTGATGAAACCTCAAAATATGTTCGTCCAGAATTGGGAACGATGGAGTTTGCTTTTATGTTTATTCCTTCGGAGGCAATTTATTATGATTTGTTGATCAATAAAGTTGGCGCCAATTCCCGCGATTTGATTGAATATGCTTTCCGCGACAAAAAAGTAATTATTGTTTCGCCGACTTCTTTTCTAGCCTATTTGCAAACCGTGCTTCAAGGGCTGAGAGCAATGCAAATTGAAGAGAGCGCCAAAGACATCAAAGTTAATGTCGAAAAATTAGCCAAGCACTTATTAAGTTATGATGATTTTATGCGCAAACTTGGTTTGAGCATGTCAGCCACAGTTAATCATTACAATAATGCTTATAAAGAATTCAAAAAAATTGACAAGGACGTGGTGAAAATTACTGATGGCGAAAGTGATTTAGAGATTTTGCAGATTGAAGGTCCGATAAAATAATTTTGTTTTATGACCACTGATTTACAAACGGAAAATTTGGCGGAGGCGATTTTGAAAACTTTCGCCTTTTTTGACACTTTCGATTATCCGTTGACTGCTTTTGAAGTTTGGCACTTGTGCAGTTTTAAAGCAGATTTTTTGGAAATTCAGAATTGTTTGGAAGAAGATTTTTTGTCATCACGCTTGGCGCAAAAAAATGGTTTCTATTTTTTTAAAGGACGTGAAAGCATTGTTGAACATCGTCGCCGATTTGCGATTCTTGCCGAGAAAAAAATGCGCCGCGCTCGTCTTGCTTTGCGCTTGTGGCGTTTTATTCCTGGCCTAAAAGGGGTGGCAGTTTGCAATAATTTTTATTATCACTCAGAAAGTGATGTTGATGTTTTGGTGATTACTGATGAAAATTCACTTTGGCTAACCAGATTTTTGGTGACCATAGCTACTCATTTTGCTGGACTGAGAATGGATCGAAAAAAAATTAACGATCAGGTTTGTTTGAGTTTTTTTGTTTCCAAAAAAGGTCTGGATTTTTCTTCTTTGATGCTTCAAGATGGCGACCCTTATTTTGTCTATTGGTTTGCCTTTCTTGATCCCTTATATGATGATGGAGTTTTTGCCCAATTGTGGGAGGAAAACGAAGTAATTAGAAAAAAATTACCAAATGCCCTTTCTCCATCTTTTTCGCCGTTTCGTTCTTTATCTCAAAAAAAACATTTTGTTGCTCCCATATTTTTAAACAAAATTGCCAGATATTTTCAAAAGAAAAGAATTAATCGAAGAAAAATTAATCCGGAAAATGAAGCAGGAGGAGTGGTAATTTCCGATACGGTTTTGAAATTTCATGAACGCGATCGTCGTCGAGAGTATCGTAATCGCTATGAAGAAAATTTAAAAAAATATTTATGAAAAAGAATTGGCTGACAATTAGCTTGTCGTTTTTTGCTTTTGTTTTGCCTTGGCAAGTGAAGTTAATTCTACGCAAGGGAGAAATTAATGGCGGACAGAATAATTTTTTGGAAATTGCTCTTTTTGCTTTTGGTCTTGCCGTCTTGTTTTTTGTTTTTTTGGCTTTTCGCCAGATGATTATTGAAAAAAAATGGCCAGAAAAAAATTCTAAGCCAAATATTTTTTTGTTGATTTTTGTTTTGTTTTTATTTTTTTCAATCTTTTTTGGGGCGGACTATTTTTTGTCTTTGAGCCATTTCTTTTATTTTTTGATTGGCGCCTCATTTTTATTTTTTTCCCAATTATTTCAGAAAGAAATTAATTGGCGCTTGGTGGCGAGGGCTTTTCTATTTTCTTGTTTTTTATCTGCTCTTTTGGGGATTTTTCAATTTGCCATTCAGGAAGTTCCAGAAATAAAATATTTTGTTGCGCCGCATCAAGTTTTGGAACATGCCGGAGAATCGGTTTTGGAAAGCGATGGCCAGCGTTTGCTTCGGGCTTATGGCGGCTTTGATCATCCAAATATTTTTGGCGGTGTGATGGCGGTTGCTTTGATTTTGATTATTGATAAATTAATTAGAGTAAAAGATAAAAAAGAATGGTTAGCTTCGGTTTTTGTTTTTATAATTTTCTTTTGGGCTCTTTTAATATCTTTTTCTCGTGCCGCCTGGCTAGCTTTTGCTGTTGCTTTTTTGATTTATTTGTTTTTTAATTTTCGTCGTAGTTTGGCAAAAATTTTATTGATTTTTGGTTTGTGTGCTGGCGTATCGATGATTTTTTTTGGCGCTAATTCCGAATGGTTATCTTCTCGGGTGTCTGCTAACGGACGCTTGGAAAATATTTCAATTGACGAACGATGGACAGGCCTAAAAATCGCTTCTGAAAAAATAATTTCTCAACCGTTCCGGCCGGCTGGTTTGGGATCTTATGCTAATTTTTTATTAAACAAATATCCAGATCTTTCTTCTTGGCAATATCAGCCAGTCCACAATGTCTGGCTTTTATTGTCAGCAGAAGTTGGTGTTTGGTCGGCGATATTGTTGTTCCTTTTTTGTTTATCTATTATTTTAAATAATCAAAAAAAATCAGCCATCACGATTTCTTTGCTGGCGTTGCTTTTTGTGCTTTCACTTTTTGATCACTGGCTGTTTAGTTTGCCTTTTGGCATTCTTTTTTCTTTTTTTGTGCTTTCTTTTTCTTTCAGGGAAACTATTTTGTAGTCCCTTTGCAGAATTAGCAAATCTTTTTTTATCTCTATCAAAGCCGGATGCCCAATTAGCTCCGGCTTTTGTTCTAGAAGACTAAGCACGGCCGCCAAAGTGCCAAAGTAATCAGCAGACTCAATGTGAAACTTGATACTTTCGCGGTCTTTTACTAGCCAGAAAAGCCGCTTGATTTGATATTTTTTAATCATCTCTTAATTATAAAAAAAGAATGATAAAAATAGGATAAATTATTGATAAACAGCACATTAACAGCTATTGGGGCTTTTCCAAGGAGATACTTACCCCCTAGTTGACAACATATTAATAATATGTTAACATCTTTTTAGGAAAACGATTCTTTAAAAAAACCAAAAAATATAATTTTAATCCAAAAATTTTTACAAAATGGAAGAATTAGCTACTAGATTAGATTTAATTAATGTTGAATTAGTTGATACATTAATTATCAGATGTGGAAAAAACAAAGGAGTTGAAAAATTAAAAATTTACAAATCAACCAGATTTTTAAGACCTCAAGATTTTTTTCTGGGTAACAGAAAAAAAGTTTTAGAGCCAAAAAAAATTGCCTTATTCTGCAAAGAATATCCAGAAATAATAGGCGAAGACACCCCTTTGTTTCTATTGGCGGAAACTTCATTCGGAGAGCTCGCTATTTTGGAAATTGTTTGCTGCTGTAACAAATTAAATTTTAACGCCTTGTCTTTCAAAAGTTTGGAATTTCCGCCAAAATCAAGGATTGCCGTGGTTTGTTAAAATTTTAAAAACTTCTCAACAAGGAGCCTCTTGATAATGAGGCTCTTTTCTTCCTCAGATTTTACCATGTTAATTGTTATTGTTGTTTGATAAAAATGATATTGTTATGAAAAAAGGAGAAAACGGGTTATTTTTAGAAAAAGTTTTTTCTAAAATACCAGTTGCTTCTTCGGAAGTTGAAGCAAAGAAAATTTTCAAAACAGGAGTAGACCCCAGCAAAAAAATGAAATCTTCGCGAGAAGCTCTAAAACTAGATGTTTATAAAATTAATGAAAATTTTACTTTTCAAGAAGTTTTTTCTAGTTTTGGCGATTTGAATGATCTTTATTTGTCGCGCGGACAAATAGCTGGATTTTACAATCGTAATCGTGAAAAGTTAAGCAAGAATAACACTTTCTTTTTAACAAAAAAAGACGATAACTTTCTTGTTGTTCCGGTTAACCAGTATGGTCCGGAGAAACCTTTAGATTTCAAACATTGTGGTACCTGGCTTGGATCAAGTGAGCATTTTGTAGTTATTCCAAATGTCAAAAAACCAAAACAGAAGCCTCTTAATTAAGAGGCTTTTTTATTTGAGAAAATATTTTTTAAATTTTGAAGGGAATGCTGACGAATTTGTTTTTGGCAATAATCAGGTGATCCAAGAGGTCGATTCCCAAAATTTGACCGGCTTCCGCTAATTTCTGAGTGACTTCCAGGTCGGCTTCCGTGATTTTTAGGGCGCCGGAAGGATGGTTGTGAGCAACGATAATTGCGACCGCAGAATATTCCAGGGCTGGCTTGAAGACTTCTCGCGGATGGACAATACTGGAAGTTAAACTGCCGATAGAAATTACTTCATCATGGACAATTTTGTATTGACTATTGAGATATAAGCCGCGGAAATGTTCTTTTGGTAAAGCTCTCATGTCTTTCAAATATTCAAAAGCTTGTTTGGCGCTTTTGATTACAACAGAACCATGGCTCTTTTTTTCATAAAAACGGCGCCCCAATTCAAAACAAGCGACAATTTGACAAGCCTTAACAATCGGAATATCTAATTCCTTGCTAATTATTTTTGGATCGCGTTGATTGATTAAAGTTTTTTCGCCATATTCTTTTAGTAAACGGGAACTCATGGCTGAAACTTCTTCTTTTTTGGTGCCGACGCTGAGGACAATCGAAAGCAGTTCGGAAACCGAAAGTTCTTCCGGACCTCTTTCCATCATTTTTTCTCTGGGACGATCTTTGATTTCCAATTCTTTGATGCGCAAAGAATATTTTTTATCTGAATTTAAAACGAAATCATGGTCTTGAAGTTTGTAGTTTGACATAACGAAGCAAAATTATTGATTTGTTTCAATTATAGCAAGGATGTGTTAAATTTAGAAGAGATTAATTAAATTTTTTTGATAATATGAAAATAAAAGATCAGAAATTATCCAATGGCTTGCGCTTTATTGAGGCTCCAATGCCTGGTACCAGAACGGCGACCGTCCTAATTATTTATAAAACTGGTTCAAAATATGAAAATCGCCAAACTAGCGGAATTTCCCATTTTGTGGAGCACGTGATGTTTAAGGGAACTGAAAAGCGTCCTGATGCTGCTCTTATTTCCAGTGAATTAGATAGTATTGGCGGCGAATACAATGCTTTTACTTCCAAAGAATTTACCGGTTATTACATCAAAGCCGATGCCGCCAAATTTCCACGAGCTTTGGAAATTATTAGTGATATGGTCACTAATTCAAAATTTGCTGACGAGGACATCAACAAAGAGCGAGGCGTGATTATTGAGGAGGCGAATATGTATGATGCCAACCCGATGATGAAAATTGAGGATGTTTTTGAGCAAGTTCTTTATGGTGACACTCCAGCTGGTTGGGACACGATTGGTTTTAAAGAAAATATCAAAACTTGGACTCATCAAGATTTTGTCAAATATTTCAAATCTCAATATGGCACAAATTCCGCAACTTTGGTTTTTGCTGGTAATTTGCCAAAAGATATTAAAAAACAAGCAGAAAAATTTTTTTCCGCTTTGCCAAAAAACAAATGGCAGAACAAATTAGCGGTCAAAGAACAACAAAAATCTCCACAAGTTTTGGCGGTTAACAAAAAAATTGAGCAAACAGTTTTTTCTCTGGGTGTCCGTACTTTTAAATCCGGCTCAAAAGAAGAAGCGGCAACAAAATTATTAGGTGTAATTCTTGGCGGTTCAATGAGTTCCCGTTTGTTTTCCGAAGTTCGTGAAAAAAGAGGCTTGGCCTATTCAGTTCGCGCCAGTGTCGAATTTTATTCCGATTGCGGCTACTTAACCGCGGTGGCTGGTGTAAAAAATGAAAAATTAGAAGAGGCTCTTTTGGCAGTTTTGGAAGAATTTAGAAAAATAAAAGAAGAAAAAATACCTGCTTCAGAAATAAAAAAAGCGATAGACTTAACTTCTGGACGTTTAGCAATTCAATTGGAAGCCAGCGATGATGTTGCTAACTGGTATGGCTTTCAAACTATTCTCAAAAAAGAAGTTATTAGTCCTGAACAATTTTTGAAAAAAATAAAATCAGTAACAGCAGATGATTTGCAAAAAGTAGCCAAACAAATTTTTCAACCGAAAAATCTTAACTTGGCTTTAATTGGGCCAATTAAGGATCAAAAAAAACTGTTAGCAATTTTGAAAAAATTCAAATAAATTATATGGATTTTTCTTTGGAAAAATTAAATAACGCTCAAAAAAAAGCAGTCACTCATGAATCCGGCCCGCTGTTAATTGTTGCTGGTGCCGGCACAGGCAAGACTACGGTTTTGATTAATCGCCTAGCCTATTTAATTATGGAGAAAAAAGTTTCCACGGAAAATATTCTCTTGATTACTTTTACTGAAAAAGCTGCTAGTGAGTTGGAGGAAAGAGCAGACCAAATTTTGCCTTATGGCTATGTTGATTTGTGGATTCACACTTTTCACGGTTTTGCGGAAAGATTATTGCGAGAACATTCTTTGGATATCGGTTTGCCTTCAAATTTCAAACTTCTTTCCTCTACTGAGCAATGGATTTTGGTTAAGAAAAATCTTGGTGTTTTTAAGTTGGATTATTATCGTCCATTGGGAAATCCAACAAAATTTATTTCTGAATTGCTACGTCATTTTTCTCGCTTGAAAGATGAAAATATCAGCCCAGAAGAATACTTGGCTTATGTCGAAAAATTAGAAAAAGCTAATAATCCAAAACGCAAAAAAGGAGAAATTATTTTGGATGAATTAATTGATGAAACAGAATTGAGCCGTCTCAAAGAATTAGCTAA
Source organism: uncultured Gammaproteobacteria bacterium (assembly GCA_964495615.1). GTDB lineage: Bacteria > Patescibacteriota > Patescibacteriia > Patescibacteriales > UBA12465 > CAINDR01. Next base: position 13,270 of record CAZBVX010000006.1, read on the forward strand.
TGCCTATGTTGTTTATAATAATCTCTTACTGCAAGAAAGCGCTTTGGATTTTGGAGATTTAATTGTTTATTGTTTGAAACTTTTAACTGAACGTCCAAAAATTTTGAATTTTTATCGCCAGCAATTCAAATATGTGATGGTTGATGAATTTCAGGACACCAACTGGGCGCAGTATGAATTAATAAAATTACTTTCTGCTCCAGAAAACAATTTGGTGGTGGTTGGTGATGACGATCAAGCAGTCTACAAATTCCGCGGAGCAAGTATTAGTAATATTTTGCAATTCAAAGACGATTTTCCAAAAGCAGAGGAGGTGGTGTTGACGGAAAACTATCGCTCCAAACAAGAAATTTTGGACTATGCTTATCGCTTTATTCAAAATAATAATCCAAATCGCTTGGAAGAAAAATTGCAGATTGACAAGGGCTTGAAATCGATGATTAGGGAAAATCGCGACGAAACTGCAGTGCGTTTTTTGCAGTTTTCTAGACAGGAAGAAGAGTTGGCTTTTGTGGCTGAAGAAATAAGCAGCCGTCATGAAGATTTTTGGAAGGATTTTGCAATTTTAGTTCGCGCCAACGACACCGCCGATGCTTTTGTGAAAGAACTGAATCGCCGCAACATTCCGAATCAGTTTGTTTCTCTGCGCGGCCTATATTACAAGCCTTTAATTATTGATTGTTTTTCTTATTTGCGCTTACTGGACAACTATCACGAATCCAGTGCACTCTTCCGAGTTTTGAATATGGAAGTTTTTCAGGTTTCACAATCTGACTTGATTACCATCAACAAATTCGCGCACAAGAAAGTACTTTCGCTTTTTGAAGCCTTGTCTTTTGCTAATGAAATTCCAGGGATTGCCGAAAAATCAAGAGAAAATATCAGCAAGTTATTAAGATTAATTGCGGTGCATTCTGAACTGGCGGCTAACAAAAAACCAAGCAAGGTTTTTGTGCAATTTGTTTATGATTCAGAATTGCTAAAAAATTTGGACAATGACCGCGATCAAGAATCTTTTTCTTATTTGAATCAAATTTATCGCAAGATAAAAAGCTTTGAAGAGAATTTGCCGGACGCCCGTTTGAAAGATTTTTTGGAAATTCTGGAATTGGAAATTGCTGCTGGTGAAACCGGTGCTTTGAAATTAGATTTTGCTGACGATGATTCGGTGAAAATTATGACCGTTCATGCGGCAAAAGGCTTGGAATTCAAAAATGTTTTTGTGGTTAATGCAGTCGATAAAAAATTTCCAACCATTGGTCGCAGTGAAAAAATTTCCGTGCCAGACGAATTGGTAAAAGAAAAAGTAGTAGAAAGCAAAGACGCTCATTTGGAAGAAGAGAGGCGTTTATTCTATGTAGCCCTCACTAGAGCAAAAGAAAACTTGTTTATTACCGGCGCCAAAGATTATGGCGGTTTGCGTGAAAAAAAACCTTCTCGTTTTATTCCGGAGATGGGACTAGAAATTACCGAAGTAAATAGTGATGAAATATTTTCTGGAAAGTTGGAATTGTTGCGCGACTTGGCAGCCTTGGAAGAACCGGAAAATATCAAAGATGAACCGCTGGTTATTCCGGAACAATTTTCTTTTTCGCAGTTGGCGGCGTTTAGTAATTGTCCTTTGCAATACAAGTTTGCTTTTATTTTGAAAATTCCAGCACCTGAGGACAAGCCTAGTTTGATTTTTGGAAGAGTGATGCACTCAGTGCTTTTTGATTTTTTGTCTCCCTTGATTTCTGGCCGGCAAGTTTTGCAAACTAGTTTATTTGGTGCAGAAAAAGATTCTCCACTTAACAAAAATAGATTAATGGCGATTTTCAAAGAGCGTTGGCAGTCCGATGGCTATGATACCAAAGAACAGCGGGAAGAATTTTTAGCAAAAGGAAAAAAATCTTTGGAACTATTCTGGCAATATTGGCAGGGCTTGGAGAATCGAGAAATTTTATTTTTGGAGAAACGTTTTTCTTTCAAAATTTCTGGTGAGATTATGAAAGGGGCGATTGACCGGGTTGATATTTTGTCTGATGGGCGCTTGGAAGTTGTTGACTACAAAACTGGCAATCCCAAAGAAAAATTAGATTATGAAGCTCGCCGCCAGTTGATTCTCTATCAATTATTTTTGGAAGAATTTTTAGGTAGGGAAATTGCTCGACTCAGTTATTATTATCTGGAAAATGGCAGCGTGGCTTCTTTCGAAGCAAGTGAAAAAGAAAAAGAAAAATTACGCCAAGAGATTGGCAAGGAAATTGAAGCTATTAAAAAAGGTCAATTTCCACCAAAGCCAGGCGAAATGTGTAAGTTTTGTGATTTTAAAGGAATTTGTGAATTTGCTAAATTATAATATATGTCTATTGCTGAAGAAATAATTAACGAAATCGACGACGAAGAAAGAATAATTTCGCCAGTCGGCAAAAAAAATGAAGAAGCCTTCGACCGTTCTTTGCGGCCAAAGAATTTTGTTGATTATGTTGGCCAGGAAAAAATAAAAACCAGTTTGAAAATTACTCTCGGAGCGGCAAAAAATCGTCAAGAAACAATCGAGCATGTTTTGCTTTATGGTGCTCCAGGATTAGGAAAGACTACTTTGGCGCACGTCATTGCCAATGAAGCTGGGGCAAATTTGCGAATTACCTCTGGGCCAGCGATTGAAAAAACTGGTGACTTGGCGGCAATTCTTAGTAATCTGGAAGAAGGAGATTTTTTATTTATTGATGAAATTCATCGTCTAAACAAAAATATTGAAGAAGTGCTTTATCCGGCAATGGAAGATTTTGCTTTGGATATTGTGATGGGAAAAGGTCCGAGCGCGAGAACTTTGCGTTTGGATTTGCCGCATTTCACAATTATTGGTGCTACCACTTTGGCTAGTTTGCTTTCTGCTCCTCTGCGTGATCGTTTTGGCTTGATTCATCATCTGGATTTCTATCAGGAAAAAGATTTGGCGCAAATCATCAAACGCAGTGCTGGTTTGCTCAAGGTTGATATCACACCAGAAGCAATTGAAGAAATTTCTTCCCGCTCCCGCCGCACCCCAAGAATTGCTAATCGCTTATTGAGAAGAGTAAGAGATTTTTGTGATTTTCACGGCGGCGGAAAAATTGACCAGAAGCGCTGTTTGGAAGCTTTCTCTTTGATGGAGGTTGATTCTCTGGGTTTGGATGCGATTGATCGAAAATTATTAACTACGATTTTGGAAAAATTTTCCGGTGGTCCAGTTGGCTTGAATACTCTTGCTGCTAGTACTGGTGAAGAAATTGAGACAATCGAAAATGTCTATGAACCGTATTTATTGCAATTAGGATTTTTGGATCGCACACCGCGCGGCCGAGTTACTACTGAATTAGCCAAAAAACATTTGGGATTATGAAGGATTATCAATTAAGCGACTTTGATTATATTTTGCCGCCAGAATTAATTGCTCAAGAAGCAATGGTTCCAAGGGATCACTCACGGTTATTAGTTCTAGATTCTAATAATGGAAAAATTTCCCACCAGCATTTTTTTGATTTGCCAAAATTATTACAAACGGGAGACTTGTTGGTGCTTAATGATTCAAAAGTTTTTCCGGCTCGTCTGTTGGGAAAGAAAAAAAATACCGGCGGACAGGTGGAAGTTTTTCTTCATCAAAAAATAAATGAAGACACTTGGGAGTGTTTGATTGGCGGCAAAGTAAAACCGCAAACGGAAATAGAATTTAGCGCTGAAGATAATTTTTT
>CAZBVX010000006.1:17085-29741 GCA_964495615.1 uncultured Gammaproteobacteria bacterium
GCTTTGGGCGTAGAAATACTAAACGTTACTTTGCATGTTGGCCTGGGAACTTTCTTGCCGGTTAAAACAGAAAATCTTGCTGAGCACAAAATGCATAGTGAGTATGCAGAAATATCTTTGGAAACCGCTCAAAAAATTATTAGCGCCAAAAAGTCCGGTCGAAGAGTTTTTGTGGTTGGTACCACCACTTGCCGAACTTTGGAGGCTTGGGCCAACGAATCTGATTGTTTTAAAAAAGGAGAAGCGAAGGAATTCGCAAAATTTACTGATATTTTTATCCGTCCCGGTTATCAATTCAAGGTGGTAGACGGCCTAATCACCAATTTTCATTTGCCAAAATCAACTCTTTTAATCCTAATTTCCACTTTTGCCGGCAAGGATCAGGTCGCTGAGGCATATAAAATAGCAGTTCAGGAGAAATATCGTTTTTTTAGTTATGGCGATGCGATGATTATTGCCCCGGGACTATTTTCGTGATAGACTTAGAAGGTTAAGCAGCCAAAAATTTTTTATTTTTTATTTATGTTTAAAAAAACGGTTCTATATGTTTGGGAGTTGGTTAAGGTGGCGATCATCACCATTGCAATCATTGTGCCAATCCGTTATTTTTTAATTGTTCCTTTCTATGTTAAAGGGGAATCAATGGTGCCAAATTTTCACGATCGTGAATATTTGATTGTTGATGAAATTTCCTATCGTTTCAGCGAGCCACAACGCGGACAAATAGTGGTTTTCCGTTATCCAGAAGATCCACAAGAATATTTTATCAAAAGAATAATTGCTTTGCCGGGTGAAACAGTGCAAATAAAAAATGGAGGGGTCTATATTTACAACGAATCCCATCCGGATGGCTGGAAACTTGAAGAAAGTTATTTGCCAGTAGACACCAAAACTTTGCCTAACGGAATTCGTGAAGGCGAAAAAATAAACATTAGTGATAAACAATATTTTGTTTTGGGAGACAACCGCATGTTTTCCAAAGATTCAAGATCATTTGGTCCAATCGACAAAAGTTTTGTGGTTGGCAAAGTATTGTTACGCGGCTTGCCTTTAAATAAAATAACTTTATTTACCCAAGCGCCTAAATATTAAAAATATGCAAAAAGCCAAAGAAAAAAAGAGCAATTCTGTTAGCCATCATTCGGCAGCAAAACCGGAATTGGTTAAAAAACCAGAAAGAAAAAGTCAAAAAAGTTATGCTAGAATGTTTGGCATGAAAGACTACTCTATTGCCGACAGTCAATATTTTGATATTGCTCGCTGCAAAGCAGAAGAGCTTTGTGCTTGCTATGGTTTTGAGCACTTAGAAACACCAGTTTTGGAAAACATTGATCTATACAAAAAAAGCACCAGAATCACCAAAGAAAAAGAACTTTATGCTTTGGCTGGTGAAAAAAATGAGAGAATGTGTTTGCGTCCGGAATTAACTCAGGGAATTATTCGCCACTATATCGAACAAAAATTAGATGAAGTTGAAGCACCTTTGAGAGTTTTTTCAATTGGTTCGGTTTTTCGTAATGAAAAGTTGCAAAGCAATTCCCAGCGTCAATTTACTCAATTTGAAATAGAAATTATTAAAGACAAAAAACCGATTGCTGAAGCGATGGTGATTAGTTTGGCTTATCATTTTTTCAAAGATCTGGGTATAAATATCCAAGTGCAAATCAACAGTTTGGGCGGAGCAGAGTGTCGCAAAGAATATGGGCACAAATTGGCTGCTTTTTATCGCGAACGCGGTCGTCGCTCAAAAGTTTGTCATCATTGCAAAATTAATTTATTAAAAAATATTCTCAGTCTTTTGGATTGCAAAGAGGAATCCTGTATTAAATTGCGCGAAGAAGCACCGCAAATTGCTGATTTTTGGTCAGAAGAAAGCCGTGATCACTTCAAAAAAGTTTGCGAATATTTGGATGAATTAGACATTCCATACAATTTTAATCCTTTTTTGGTTCGTGGCCTAAGCTATTATAACGATACAGTATTTGAATTCTGGCCAGTTAATGATGCTGGTGTTGCGCAAGGAAAACATGCTTTGGCTGGTGGCGGTCGTTTTGATTCTTTGGTGGAAAATATGGGAGGAAAACCATCTCCAGCGGTTGGTTTGGCAATTGGTCTAGAAAGAACTGCCAACAAAATGCGAGATCAGCACTATCCTTTGCCAGGGGCTGAAGACAATTTAGTTTTTATTGCTCAACTAAGCGACGTTGCCAAGCTGAAATCTTTGCAATTATTCGATGAATTACGCCAAGCTGGTTTCAAAATTCGCCAATCTTTTTCCACAGACAGTCTAAAAACCCAAATGGAAGAAGCGGTGCGGGTTAAGGCAAAAATTTCCCTAATAATGGGAAAAAAAGAAGTAATGGATGAAACTATTTTGATGCGTGATATGGATTCGACAGTTCAAGAAATTGTGCCGATCAAAAAAATAAGGGAAAAACTTGCAAAAAAAATAGATTTAAGCAATAATGAAAGCAAGTTAATAAATATTATTAAAAATACTTAGAAAGGGAGGTGGATTTTATGGCTGATTTTAAAAGAAAACCTGGTGAAAGTTTCGAAAGTTTTTTGAGAAAATTCAAAAAAGGCTTGAAAAATAGCAAGAGACTCGAGAAGGCTCGCTCTATTCAACACTTGAAACCGAAAAAAAACAAGCGCCAACTAAAAATTTCCGCTTTGACAAGCATCAAGCTTAGCAAAGAAAAAGAATTTTTACGTAAAACTGGCAAACTAGAAGAAACTCAAATGAATAATCATCGTTAATCTTTTGTTTTTCAAAATAAAAAAAGACTCCCTTGAAGGGGGTCTTTTTTGTTATTTTTTTCCTATTCCGGGAATATATTTTTTGATGTTTTCAAAGGTTGATTTTTTGGCGTGTTGTTTGATGGAATCTCGTGCTTTTTTTGTTTTGGCAAACTTCAACCAGTCTTTGTTTGGATGAATTTTGTTTTTTTCAATAATAATTTCTACGACATCACTATTTTTTAATTTTTGATCAAGACGAGAAATTTTTTCGTTGACCATTGCTCTCACGGCACTATTGCCGATTTTGCTGTGAATGGCGTAGGCATAATCGATTGCGGTTGATCCTTCCGGTAGCTCAATAACATCTCCTTTTGGTGAAAAGACAAAAATTCGATCATGAAAAACGTCTAGTTGTATTTTTTTGACAAAATCATTGGTGTCGTTGATTTCTTTTTGAATATCAATGATTTCCTTGATCCAAGTCGGTTGATTTTTGATATCTTCTTGGCGTCTAGTCTTGTAATACCAGTGAGCTGATAAACCATAGATTGATTCTTCGTGCATTTCTTTGGTGCGAATTTGAAATTCCACCAATTTTCCTTCCGGACCAAAAATAGTGGTGTGGAGACTGCGATAACCATTTGGTTTTGGTACAGCAATATAATCTTTGAAACGATTTGGCTTTGGTTTCCAGATGGTGTGAATAATGCCAAGAGTTTTGTAGCAATCATTAATATTTTCAACAATTATTCTTAGAGCAAAAACATCATAAATCTCATCAAAATTCCGCTCTTTGTTTTTCATTTTTTGATAAATACTATAAAGATGCTTGAATCTAACTTCAATTTCGTTTTTTATTTCAGCATCTTTTAGTTGAGGTGTAATAATTTTTTTGATGATGTTAAAAAAATTATTTCTTTCAGCTTTTTTTTCGACTTCGTATTTGTATTCTAATTTATTAAATTCTTCTGGGTAGAGAAATTTGAAACACAAATCTTCCATTTGCCATTTGAGACGCCAGATTCCCAAAATACCGGCAATTGGCGCATAGATTTCCAGAGTTTCTTTGGCGATTCGCTGTTGTTTTTCCGGTGCCAAATAATCCAGAGTTCTGAGATTGTGAAGGCGATCGCAAAATTTTATAAAAACTACTCTAATGTCGGTTGCCATTGCTAAAAACATTTTTTTTAAGTTTTCTCGATATCTTTCCAGTCCGCGATATTTTATTTTTCCTAATTTGGTTACTCCTTTTACTAGGTTCGCAACTTCTGAACCAAAATTTTCTTTGATTTCTTCAATTGTTCTTTCGGTATCTTCTGGAACATCGTGAATAACTCCGGCGGTGATGGTTGCTAAATCAGCTTTCATTTCAGCTAGTAAATAAGCAACGTGAAGAGGGTGAATAATGTATGGATCGCCACTTTTTCTTACTTGTCCTTGATGAGCTTTTTCGGCAAAATCATAAGCCGAATACAAAACACTGGCATCGATGTCGGGGTTGTTATCATTAAATTTTTTGATGACGCGATCAATGGTCATTTTTGTTTCACTAATTTAAATTTTTATGTTAAAATAAATCTGTATATTAAGCTTTTTTGTACTACCAAATTATAGCCCAAAAACGCTTGACCGTCAAAAAGAAAAGACCAATATTTACTAACTCGGAATTAATTTTTCCGAAAATTATTCTCATGAAAAAACGCTTCAAATTGTTAGCCAGTTTTCTGATTACAATTGCTTTTTTGGTGCCAGTTGCTTTTGCTTCAGCTGGAACACCAATTGAGACTGGTTTGGAAAAGATTGATGAAAATATTATTTTAAGCAACACGAATCCGATCGTGATGGCGGTGAGAATAATCAACATCTTTTTGATGTTTTTGGGTATTATTGCGGTGTCTTTGGTGATTTATGGCGGTTTTGTCTGGATGACTAGCAATGGCAATGAAGACAAAATAAAAACCGCCAAAAAAATCTTGAAGAATGCTTTGATTGGTTTAATTATTATTTTATCTTCCTGGGGGATTGTTGCTTTCATCTTGCGCCAGCTAACTGGCAGCGGAAGCCCTAGTGGAATTATTAGCTCTTCCAGTCAATCACAAAATTATCAAATTGGTTTGGGAGCGGTTGGTGCTTGTGTTGTGGAGAATTTTTATCCGAATGCTGAAAAATCAAATGTTCCGAGAAATTCCTCTATCATGGTCACCTTCAAGGAGGAAGTTTCTCCGGAATCAATTTGTCGCGACGCAAGCGGACCTTGCGCTTGTTCGAATTCTTGCAATCAGCTCAATCCAGCCGCAATTCAAATTTTTAAAAAAGACACCGGAAATGCTTGTGGTGATTCTGGCTGCAATAACAACAATACGAATTTAACCAATGCAACAGTTGGCTTGTCTTATGACAAAAAAACAATCGTTATTCTGCCAAAAGAATATTTGGGCGAAGCCAATACTTCAGTGTCCTACATCGTCAGACTAACCAGTGAAGTGAAAAATTTGCAAAACGAAAATATTTTTAGCCGTTGCCAGCCAGCTTATTTGGAGTGGGGATTTTCGGTTAATGGTTTGATTGATTTGGTTCCACCAATAGTTTTGGAAAATGGCGTTTTTCCTCCGACAGACAACGAACAAGATGTCTATCAAACAATAGAAGGCAAATCGGCAGTGGGTAAAATCAAAATTTTAAGAACTCTTGGACCAGCTCGCAGCGCTAGTTTTGCAGTCAAAAATATTGGTGACTCAGAAAATATTGATAAAAATTCTTTTACCATGAGCGCCAACTACCAAGAAATATCCAGTTCAACAAGTGATGTTTTTTCGGTGACGGTTGATTCCGGTGGTGTTTTTATTCTTTCGAATAAAAACAAATCTATTGGCGCCGGCCAACCAATAAAACAAGGTAGTGAAAATTTTATTGATTTTCCTAATTTTTTTAGTTTCAAAATTAGAGAAGTAAAATCCGGAAATTCCTGGGAGGTGACCGTTAACAAACCTTATCCAGCTGATCAATTGGTGTTTGGTGAAAAATCTATTTCTTTTCCGAGTAGTCTTTCGGTGAGTGCGGCAAACGCCAAGATTATTAATGAATTAGTGGATTCAAAAATTTTTAAAGATATCAAAGAAAGCGGCGGAGAAATTATCATCACCGCCAAACCTGGTTCACAAAATAATTTATCAATTTATTCTGCTCGTCCTGATGCTGCCTTGATTACTCCTTTTTCTGGTGGCGAAGATGGCAGTGAAGCGCTGTCTCCTAGGGGAAATCCGGATCAGCCGATGAATTCAGCAATTCAAATTAATTTTAGCAAAGAACTCAACCCATTAAGTGTTACTGGCCCAGCTGATTATGTTAGCGGCACTATCCAGGTTGTTAACAAGGCTGACAACAAGCTAGTTCCTGGAAAATTTATTTTATCTAGCGACTACAAAACTTTGGAATTCCTGTCAGATGAACAATGTGCAGTTAATGGCTGTGGTGAAAAAATCTATTGTTTACCAAAAAAATCAGAGCTAAAAGTTGTTTTAATTGCTGCCAATTTGGAAAAATGCAACAACAACAATGATTGTAGTATCAAAAATCCATTCAATAGCTGTATTAATCTTTTGGCTGCCAAAGCCTGTGCTAATCCTTCTGGAAAATTTTATCCAACAGCTGACTTTTTGTCTTTTAGGGGGATTGTCGATGCCTCGGGCAACTCTTTTGACGGTAATCGTGACACTTATGCCGATGGTCCACAAAGTATTTTTAATGAAAATACCAGCAACTCAATCGGAAAAGACAATTTTCAGTGGTCATTTTTTGTTAGCGACAAAATTATTTCCAGTGCGCCAACTATCACCTCTATTTCGCCAACAAACAACACTAGCGGTGCTGATTTGAATACTCCAGTTTCTCTTTCTTTCGATCGTTTAATGTTGAATTCCAGCTTGATTACTGGCGCCAAAACGATTAATAATGGCAAAGGCGATATTACTCACAAATTTATTAATATTCTTAGTTTTGGCCAGCCGGTTGGTTATTGGATTTCTTCCAACAATCTTCTGTCTGATAACGGAGTGCCAAAAACTAATATCAAAATTAATCATTCAGTGTTTTCGTCTGCTAGTGCCTTTAATGCTCAAACCGGTTCTGGCGTGCGCGATATTTATCAAAATTGTTTCCGCCCAAGCGGAAGCATTGAATGTAGTGCCACTGCTTCTAGTCCTTCTTGCTGTTTTGGTTCACCAACTAGCAACGAATCTGGCTTGGATGCAGCAGGTAATTGTCGATAATTTTCCAGTTTTTTATTTTTATGAAAAAATTTAAAAGAATTTTATTCATCGTTTTTCTTTTTACGGCCTTCTTTTCTGTGGGGAGTGTTGCTTTGGCCGGAACGCCGATTGATGTTGGCTTGGATAAAGTTGGTAGCAATATCAACTTGTCTGACACCAATCCTCAAGAGGTGGCAATTAGAATTATCAATTTGGCGTTGACCTTTTTGGGAATTCTGGCGGTGGGGATTATTCTTTATGGCGGTTTTGTCTGGATGAAAAGTAATGGCAGTGAAACCGAAATTGATAAAGCAAAAAAAATTCTCAAAAGCGGCTTGATTGGTTTGTTGATTATCTTGTCTGCTTGGGGAATCGCTTATTTTGTCATCACTAGATTTGTCGGTACGGGCGGCGGAAACAACAATGGCTCAGAAAATCCTGGCACAACCTGTGTTGCTGGTTTGCCTTGTTTTTGTGGCGGACAGACAGTTTGCAATAATGGAATTTCTTCTTGTGCCAACTATGATTGCTCAAGTGCAACATCAACTCCGGTTAGCTGTAATGGTAGTTTGGATTTGGGGGTTTGCCAGCCGAACAGCAATCTTTGTGGTTCAGCCGACAAATTTTGCAATACTAATTGTTTGTGTGAAAACAAAAGCCAAGATGGTGATTCTTGCGGCCTCAGTCCTGATGGTTCTTGTGATGTGAATGGCAACAGTTGTTCTGCTGGACTAACTTGTAATCCGAACTCTTGTCTCTGTGAAGGTCCAATGATTATTTCCGGCATTAGTCCAGTCGGTGGATATTGTGATAATGACTTTAATAAGGTTTGTGATTCCTCCTCTGATTGTCCAGGTTCAACTTGTAACACCACTGTTCCGAATGGCAAGGAAGGAAATTTTCTCACTATCTATGGAAAAAATTTCAACAAAGCTTCTGGTAATCAACAAATATTTTTAGAAAATTTTGAAAGTTATCCAAACCAACAAACGCCGACTGGCGCGGTTTTTAGTAATTTGAAAGTTGGTTCTTCGGCAAAAATTTCGATTGCTAAGACGCCAATCAAGCAAAGTGCTGCTTTGTATTTTGAACAATCTCCAGGAAATGTCGATGGCCTAAATAGCAAAGCGGAAATTGTTTATTCTTTGAGCGGCGAGCAAAAATTCGCTAGTGGCCATCTCTATGGAATTCAACTAAGCTATCAAGGAGCAAGTGCCAATAATTTGGAAATTTATTTTAATGATGCCAAGGTTTCGGTTATTACTCCTGGGCAATACACCAATCAGCGTTCATTGTTCTTGCCTCTGCCTTCTTTGTCTTCCAGTAATTCTCAAAAATTTAAATTTGTTTTGGTTAGTGGTCCAACTGGAAATGGCACTTCTTTATATTTGGATGATTTTTCAGTGGTTGATATTACTAATAATCAACGAGTGACTATTGGTGGTGTTGTAGCCAAGAGTGCCGCCGAAACTTATTCTCAATGTGTGAATGCCGCAAACAATCAGTTGGTGGTGGTTATTCCGACCGGAGTTCAAAATGGAGAAATTGTTATTTCTAGAAACGGCGAACAAGATTCAACTAACGACAACCAGGGACCAAAAATTCCAAACTTTATCAAGAATGAAATTGCTCGTCCTGGCCTCTGTTCTTTGTCGCCAAACGCTGCTCAAACCAATGATCAACTATCTTTCTTCGGAAATAATCTAAAAAATTCTTCAGTATTTTTTGGCAGCTACCAGGAAAATATTAGTGGCACCAAAAATTTAGTTGATAACAATTCTGGTTCTTCGGCTGTGCCAAGTGTTTATGTTGGCGGGAATAGTTTGTTTGTTGGTAATGGAAAATTAAAAAGTAATTTCCTTTATTTCACAAAATTAAATGATCTTCCTCCAGCACCGAGTATCATCTCTATTTCTCCTGATTCTGGTCCAGCCGGACAATATGTAACCATCAAAGGCAGCAACTTTGGAAACATCAAAGGAAATGGCAAAGTATTTTTTGGCGACAAGGAAGCAATCTACCAATTTCCAGAAGAATGTAGTTATTCTCTTTGGTCTGATCGGGAAATTTTGGTTAAGGTGCCAACCGGTATTAGCTCAGCAACTAATGTGGTACAAGTAATCACTGATTCTTGGACAATTGATTCTTCAAAAAATGGTTTGTATTTTACTTTTAATTCCAACCAGCAATTAGCTCCTGGTGTTTGTCGTATCAATCCGAACCGAGGACCAATAAATTCCAAAACCACTCTTTTTGGTGAGAATTTTGGTGCCAATGGCGCTTTAGCTAATGTTTATTTTAATTCAGTTCTAGCCACTTCAACCGTTTCTGCTAGTAATCGAGTAGATAAGGTTGAAGTAACTGTACCGAACGGCGCAGTTTCCGGCGGAGTGAGATTGGAAAATAGTAATTTGGTTAATTTTCAAGTTGGTTCTTGCACAAAAGATACCGATTGCTTTTTGGGTGTTTGTTGTTCATCAACCACAGCAAAGGCAGGACAATGTGCTGGTAGTTTGGTTGAATGTCTAGATGATATTAGCGGCTCAGTTTTTGAGTGGGCTTTTAGCACCAGTTTTAGCACTACTACTTTCCCAAATGTTAATAGTAGTTGCCTTGGCGTTTCCAAAGAAATAGGTTCTTGCCAAACTAATGAAGCTTGTCCAAATGTTCCAGGAAAATGTTCTTCTGGTTCTGAAATTATTTCAGTGGATAAAGGCGCTTGTTGTCCAGACGGATATTCAGCTTCCGATGGCCTTTGTTTGAAGGAAACTGGATTGCCATGGAGCGACGAAAAACAGGAAGGTTCTTTTTGTAAAACTTTACCCGAATATGAGAAACGTAATCGTTTGGTTTATTATTCGAACAAAACTTGTGCTCCTGGTTGGTTAAAAATAAATAATGATCTTTGCGCCCGAGGAGGTTCAATCGATGAATTAAAAAAAGAAAATAATTGTTCTTTGTGTGCTCAAGGAGAAGAATTTATTAATGGAAAATGTGCAATCAGAATTCAATGTAAAGGAAACGAAGTTTGTAATGCTTCCGGTCGCTGCATGGTTGATGAAGCACCATCTTGCGAATGTTGTTGTCAGGTTAGTAACGGAAACCAAGATTGCTGCGCTCCATTAATTTGTGGCGGAACTTGCGGTTCAGGTGATGCAAATCTTGGAAAATGTTCTGGTTGTTACGCTGCTGGCACTGACACCGCTTCGAGGGATGCTGCCTGTAACTGTTCTGGTCACAACGGCCAATTCTGTGCGGTTTCTGATTCTTTTCCATCAGGTGCTTGTGTAGACTGTGCCTCTCTCGATGAACAAGGTTGTTTGGATCACTCAGGAGTTTGTTGTTTGGATGCCAAAAACACCGTTAATGGCAAAGCGGTTTGTCGCGGCGGTCAAGGAGATTTGGTCCCTGGCGGTTTTTGTGCCTATTATGACTGTTCAAAAACTGGTGACAAAAAATGTGCTTCCAGTACACCAATTAGTGATGGCGCCTATTCCTCAGTTCCTGATTGCGAAAAAGCCTGTGTTTCCAGTAGTGGTGATTCTGGCTTGGGATTAAGTTGTAATAGTGCTGGTTCGTCAGAAGTCGACTATACTTGTGATTCCACGATTTGCGGTGGCGCTTTTAGTACCAATCCTTTTTCTTGTCTTGATTCTTCTGGCACAAAAATTAATTCTGGCGATCCTTCTGCTAATGGAGAATGTGGAGTTTGTTGTTGTACGCCTGGCGATAATGCTTCTTGTCAAGCAATTAACCCGAAATTATCATGCAGTGCCGACAAAGGTGATTGCAGTGGAGCTTCTCGCGGCCTCTGTTGCGGTTGCACAAAAGATGATGAATGCGGCGACGGAAATGTCGGCTGCGGCACCGATTCTTGTTGCTACCCAAAACCATCAATTCAAGAAGTTTCCCCAGCTTCTGGAGCAAATGGTGTTTGTCGAAATGTTGCCATTCAAGTTGATTTTGATCGCTTGATGGATCCAGTTAGTATTAATAATGATAGCGTTAGATTATTAGAAGAACATCCGGCAGGCTATAAATGTCCAAGCAGCACTCCTTTGGCTCTGGAAAACTTAAAAGAAAATATTTTTGCCAAGACTTTAAATTATTTGGAAAAAATTATTGCTTCGATTACTAATATTTTTAATAAAGACAATGCTTTGGCTAACAATACTGCTGACCACACTTATTGCCAAGTACCGATTAATATTCAGACTTTGGAAGTAACCAAAAATTATAATCAAGTCACCTCTTTAACTATTAATCCAAAAACAGTATTGGCAAAAAATACCAAGTATTTAATTTTTGTAAAAGGAAACAATCAAGAGCCATCTTTAACAAAAGGTGTTTTGAGTATCGATGGTGTTGGTTTGGTGATTGATAACCCAAGTTCTCTAAGCGAAGAACATCAAGATTTGTTAAAAATTATTGATGAGACCAAAAATGATTTGGAAGAATTGCAGATCAAAATTGAAGAAGCTGAAAAAGAAGGTAAGCCAGAAATAATTATTGAAGTCAACAATTTATTCGATGAAGTTGAAAGAAAAAGAAATGACCTTGGCTTGCAGGTTGCTAAAATTTTTAATCAAATTGAAGTTTTGGAAAATAAAATTAGCGAGTTGGAAAAACAAAAAGATAAAGTTGCTTATTATCGCGAATTAGTTTATTTGGAGGGAAAAGAAGAATATCGTAACGAATTGATCAGCAACGAAATAGAGAGAAACAAACAAGCCGTTTCAATTGAGAGAGAAATTGAAGAATATGTAATTAAATTAGAAAATAGTGGCAGCGCCCAAGATGGCGGCGTAAAAATCAACAACACTTCTTATCAGGCGTTTATTAGTTCTTTTGCTACCAAGGGAGATATTTGCCAAATCGATTACACCACCATCACTCCTAGTCAATACTTATTTTCAACAGTGACCAATGATACTAGTGATGATGTTTATGGACAATCCGCCTTTGATTCAAAGGATGATCGCGACAAAGTATTTTCGGCTAGTGCTTATAGCTCTGATAATCAATTATTAAATCCGGTTTCTGGATATTCTTGGACTTGGGAGTTTAATATGGCTGATTCTTCTCTGGTTTCCACCACTTCAATGCCGGTTGCTAATAAAATTATTGCTACTGTTTCTGACAAAATTAGTGATGCCAAAACTTTGCTTTACACTACCGTAAAAATGCCAAGCAATAATCAATACTTCGGTGGCAATGGCAAAAAATCTAGTGCTGAACTATTTGTTTTTGTCTGTGCTAATCCTTGGCCAAGAATGAAAAGCAATGGAACATGGTCTCCTTGGCGAGATATCGTAAGCAATCCTTTCCAGTATGACTTCTATTATTGTCGTGATTCTGGTGGTCCAAGCAAAGACGATGATTTGCCAGAAATAGATGAAGCAAAAATCGCTAACCAGTCAGGAGAAAAAATTTGTAGCAATGATTCAACCAGAAAATGTTTCACAAACTCCGACTGTGCCGACGGTGCTGCTTGTATTTTTAGTGTTCTAAAAGAATATTATTTTTTCAGTAAAAATTAATTTGTGGTATAATTATTTTAGCTAAGATTTTTTGATCATATGAAACCACTAATGTTTCAACCCATAGTTAAAGGCAGAAATTGCTATTGGCTTTTTCTTTTACTTGCTGTTTCAAGCGTCTTTTTCG
>CAZBVX010000007.1:0-26762 GCA_964495615.1 uncultured Gammaproteobacteria bacterium
CTTTGTTTAAGGTGCTGACCACTAAACGGATGTTAACATCCAATCCGGCTTTGGAATTTTTTTCTTCCATGCTTTTTAATAATTCTTCTTCTTGTGGACTAAGTTTTTTTTGGTCGGATATTTCTTTATCTGATTTTTCCGAAGAAGAACTAATGATGCTAGAAATTTCATTTAAGATTGAACCCGTATTCATCCCTTCTTTGATGGAATTTTTCTTTTGAATATTATGAATAATTTTTCGAGCAACCCCGTGCCATTCTTTTTTGGCGCTGCGGACAATGTATTGGATAGCGATACTTTCGTTTTTTTCTAATTTTGAGATGACATTAATTAAAGAATTCATCGGATCAACTTCCATTTTTTGATAAGTATGGAGTGGGAAAATGTAATGTTTTTTGGTTTTTAAATAAGCGCCGGCAATCTGGCTTTGCGGCGTAAAAATATTATAATCAGGAACTTGTTCAATTGAAGCGTCTGGATAATGGGCGTGAATTTGTTGTTCCAAATATCTCGCCTTGTCTGGCGGCATCACCACAAAAAAAGCAATTTTGCTGTTGCTGGCCACAATTTCAAAAGAAAAATGATCGCTGCGTCCGTGGAGCCAAGATTTGAAACTTCTTTCTGCTTTCAGACCGCCGATACTGGCAAAAATTGTTTCACTGCGGGCAATTTCTTCACGAAGCTGTTGGGTGGTAAATCCTTGATCATCTCTTGGTTTTTCTTTTGGCAATCTAATTAAAAACACCAAGTTTTTTGGACAGCTATTTTTTGTTGAATAGCGAAAAATGATTAAGCGAAGTAGAAGAAACAGTATGACAATTGCAAAAATCAAACCAAGAGCAATAAAAAATGGCATTAAATTTAGATTTGATGCAAACATAAAATATGAAGATTAACTTTCTTTATTGATTTCCATGATTTTATCGGCTTTTATTTTGGCGTCTTGCTCCAAGAAAAAACGATTAACACCAGGAATGATGGATAACCATTTGCGAATCATTTTTACTAAAGAATTAAGGTTTAGTTTTCCTTTTTCAATTAGTTTATTAATTTTTTTGACAGTTTTCTCGCCTTCAGTTTTGAATTCTTGTTGTTTGATCGGAGGCATTTTGATAAAAATATCGCTTAAACCATCGGAAAGAAGGCGATCAATCGCCTCCTCTCTCAATTGAGACGAAGTTTTGGTGATGACCACTTTTTTATTTCCAGTTTCACCGATTTTTTCTTTGCCTAAATTTTGTCCCTCTTTTTCTGTTATTTGACCATTTTTTTGCTCCAAAGAATTTTCTGGAGTTTTTATTTTTTCCGGTGTTTTTGATTCCTGCGACAAAAATTCCGGCTGTTCAAAATGATCGCCAGTTTTTTCAAAATTTTTATCCATATTAATTGTTTGCCAATTAAGAAATAATAATTGCTTCTACCGGACAGGAAGCGGCAGCTTCTTTGGCACAATCAACGTTGTCGCCAATAACTTCTGATTTCCCATCGTGGTTCATAATGAACACTTCTGGACACAAACCTGCGCACATTCCACAGCCAACACATTTTTCTTGGTCTACTTTGATACTCATATTTTTTTTATTAATTACCTTCTAAGTATAGCATATAAAACAAAAATAGAAACCCATTTTTAGAGCCATAAAAGAGAGATAAAATAGAAATAAATCTGGTAATAATGGCGAAGGTTGACACTTTATCGGATGTTTGCTATTTTTAGGATGTTATTCAATTACTATTTATTTAAGAAAAACTGACAAAATACTGATTTTGTTTGGTTTGCGTCTAAACGTATGGCACATAAGAAAGCCGGCGGCTCTACCGCGCTGGGTCGAGATTCACAAAGTAAAAGATTAGGCGTCAAGCTCTCCGATGGCCAACATGCCAAACCGGGTGCAATTATTATCCGCCAACGCGGCACCAAATATCATGCTGGTACCGATGTTCTTCGCGGCAATGACGACACTTTATACTCCGCCAAACATGGTTTTGTGAAATTTACCACAAAAAAATTAATGAAATTTGACGGTTCCTTGAAAGAAACCAAGGTTGTTCATGTTCTACCTTCAAAAACTGTTGACGGAAAAGTGTTTACCACTATTCCACCAAAAGCAAAAAAAGTTGCTGGCAAAAAAACCACCAAGTAATTTTTCAAAATTCAAAAAAAAGGCCGTTCGCAAGAACGGTCTTTTTGTTTATTTTTATTTGATTGGTATTTTTAAATATTCCTTTCTTTTTTTCTCTTCAAAATGTTCAATCGCATAACGTAAAGTGGTGCGTGGCATTTTTTTGATATTTTTTTTCAAAAAAATTTCCAAATCTTTCACAGAAACTCGTTTGCCAGATTCTCTTAACATCCAGCCAACTGCTTTATGCATCAAATCTTCCTTGTCATTTAATAATCGCTCAGCAAATTCAAAAACTTCTTTATTACTGCCTTTTTTTATAAAAGTAAAAGTGGCCAAAATAGCAATTCGTCTTTGCCAAAGATTTTTGGATTGCAGCATTTTTCTAAGCAGCTCAAGATTTTCTGAATAACGAACACAATAATCACCAACAATGTTTGGCGCGGTCAAATCAACCAAATCCCAATTATTTATTTTTTTGGAATTAATTAGATAAAATTTAAAAATCTTTTTACGTTCTTTGTCGTCTTTTGCTTTATTGTAATTAGCCACCAAAATTGCCAAAGCAACCATACGAACTTCATGATATTTATTGTCTAATAAAATTTTTATTTCATTCAAGGGTAGTCCAATAAATTCTTTTGCAGTTTTTCTTAACACGGGCACGGTGATGCCAAGAAAAAAATCACCTTCACCATATTGTCCAGGACCAGTCTTGAAAAAATAAGACAAGATTTTTGCCTTCTCCGAATTCTTTCCTTTGTTTATTTCCTTTACTACCTCTTGAGCAGTTTTTTTGCTTTCCATATTATTAAAATTCTATTTCTATTTCCGAAGAACGAAGTAGCAATAAAACTTCCGGATGAGAAAATCTCGCTCTTTTTAATCTATTTCTACTCGGATCAATATAAAATTCTTTAGCGCCGATAAAATTGGCTTTTTCCAAAATTGAACTTTCAAATTTGCTGCCAGTGAGATCTGATTTTGAAAAATTAGCGCCAGTTAAATTTGTTTGAATAAAATCAGTTTCTTTAATTTCACACTCGGAAAAATTAGTATTTTTTATTTCCAATTTACTAAAGTCGCAAAGATTAATTTGGCATTTAAAAAATGACCAAGCCAGCAAGAAAGAGCTAATTTTTGAAAAAGCGACACCAATAATTTTGCAATTTTCAAATTTAACGTCTTGCAGACCGCAGTTGGTGATTTCAATATTAGAAAGATTGCAATTAATAAATTTGCAATCAATAAAAATAGTATTAGAGAAATTGGCGTTACTAAAATCACATTTATTAAAAACACATTCGGAAAACTCCTTGTCTCGCAAATCTTTATTTAAACAAATTAATTTAGCAAATTCTTTTCCAGTATCAGAATTTAATTCAAATACTTCTTCCATAAATTTAGTAATGATATTCTTTACCCGATAAAATTAAAGCAGAGCGATATAGTTGTTCCAACAACATAATTCTCGCCAACTCATGCGGCATAGTTAATTTGGAAAGTGATATTTTGGGATATTTTTTTCTCAAATCTTTATCCCAACCCAAAGCACCAGTAATCACTAAAATAATTGGTCCATTTATTTTTTCAAGAGATTTAGCGAAAGCAACTGATTCCAATTCTTCTCCTTCTTCAGCCAAAAGAAAAATTTTGGCACCAATTCTTTTTTCTAGAGCTTCTTCTATTCGGGAAACCTCCTCTTTTTTTGCCTTTTCTTTGGTGCCATCATTAAAAGCTGAAGCTTTTAACTCTAATAATTCCAAACGAGCAAAAGGTTTTATTCTTTTTAAATATTCTTCAGAAATAGCTAAAAGATTTTTATCTTTTATTTTACCAATCGCGATCAAGGTTAGGTTTAACATTTTTATAATTCAAAAACAATTCCCTGTTCGGGGATAATTGCCTCTGTTTTTATTTTTTTCTTAATATAAGTCGCTAGATATTCATTGGCCAAATCTTCACCATGGACAACAAAAATTTTTTTTGGTTTTGGCGATTGAAGAGCTTTTAGCCACTTTTCTAGATTTTTTTCGTCAGCATGAGCGGAAAAAGAATCGTTGGCGGAAACTTTTAGTTTTACTTCAAATTCTTGCCTGTCTATCCTAACATTTTTTTCGCCATCTTGAAGTCTTCGACCAAGTGTTCCTCGCGCCTGATAAGAAACAAAAAACAAATGAGCGTTGGGATTATAAATCTCATTTTTTAAATGGCGAGGCATTCGGCCGCCATTCAGCATGCCACTGCCAGCCAAAATTACTTTTGGCGGATGAAGATCATTGAGAGAATAGGATTCTCCAGCGTCTTCAATAATATTAAAACCATCAAACCTAAAAACATCATCACCACTTTTTATCATTGTTTTGGTTTGTTCATCAAAGTAATCTAGATATTTCTGATAAACAGACAAGGTCTTGCTGGCCATCGGACTATCCAAATAATAAGAAAGTAGCGGTACTTGGCGGGTTTCCACCAATTGATTAATTTCAAAAATAACTTCTTGCACTTTTTCTAGGGCAAAAACTGGAATCAACAAAACTCCTCGATTACTTGCCGCTTCCTTGATTGCTTGTTTTAATTTTTTGACACCAACTTCTCTTTTCTTGTGCCTCTTGCCGCCATAAGTAGATTCAATTACCACAAAATCAGCACCTTTTATTAACTCTGGGTCATTCATTAACGGAGCTGGCGGATTTCCCAGATCACCAGAAAAAATAATTGTTTTTTCTTGATTATTTTCTTGCACAAAAACCTTAAAAGAAGCAGCGCCCAAAATATGCCCGGCATCATAAGCAATAAAAGAAAGTTGAGAATTTATTTGCTGTTGCTGACGGTATTCTATGGTTTTAATCAAGCTCATCACGCCACTAACATCTGTTTCGGAAAAAATTGCCGGCACATCTTCCTTTTGAGAATTTTCGGTACTAATTTTTAGAGCGTCTAATAAAATAATTTCCGCCAAATCTTTGGTTGGCGGTGTGCAAAAAATTTGGCCGCGAAAACCCTCTTTGTATAGCTTTGGCAAACGTCCACAATGATCGAGGTGGGCATGTGTTAGCAAAACAAAATCAATCTCCTCCGCCTTAAAAGGAAACATCTCGCGATTGCGATCTTGGATATAGTCATCTCCTTGAAAAAAGCCGCAATCAACTAATAATTGAAAATTGTTTCCCGATAAATAGGCACAAGATCCGGTTACTTCCCGGCAAGCACCATGAAATGAAAGTTTCATATTTTTATTTTAGAATTTTCGACTATCATAGGCCCAATGAAGAACGGCTTGTCTTTGACGCGGTCGGCAATGCAAGTCTCCACGACGGCAATTGTTTTTTATTGCCAGAACATGCCTTTTCATTGCTTTCCAACGCCTAATTTGTCTTTTATCTTCAACTTCCAGTCTTCTGCCCAGATAATAACGGCAATACCACTGAAACCAGCCGCGCGGATCATTTTCGTTAATCCAGCCCTTGGCCTGCCAATAGCTGAGCGGAGTGCTGGCTTTTACTTGAAAATAATTTATTTTCCGATCTGCTGGACCAATAGCAAATTTTGCTTTCTTGAACCAAGAAGCTGGGAATTCCGCTGCACAATCTCGCAAATATCTACCACCAAAAACACCAAGGGCCAACATTTCAGCTGGCGTTAATTCCGGCTTGAAATCAGAGGCAAAATTCTGACCCATTTTTTCAGTGATTTCGTAGCGATAATTTGTTTGCATTTTATCGTTGACGACAATAATTTTTCCCATATATTTAAGATAATTTTAGCATGAAAAGCATTCCCTCACAATTATTGATGTGTTATAATAATTAAATAAAAAAATAATAAAACTTATGAAACGCCCAATTATCGCCATCCCCATAATAATTTTTGGAATTTTACTAATTTATTTATTACTCAGCTTTAATGCAATTTATTATCGTATTGGTCATAGTAATATCTCCTTATTAAAAGTAGAAAGCATGTATAATTTTAATGAACAACTAGAAAATGGACCGATAAAAATAAGCACCCTGGGCGACAGTCTAACCTATGGACAAGGAGCTGATAATTTTTCCGAAGCTTATCCTTACTTATTAGCAAAAAAAATTGCCGGTGAAAAACAAACGGTGACCTTGGCCCCTTTTGCTTTTCCGGGGGCGATGACTTCCGACTTGATTAATAATTACTTGGATCAAGTAGTCGCTTTTCAGCCAGATATTGCCACGGTACTGATTGGAGTAAATGATCTACATAACCGTGTCTCCTTACTGGAATTCAAGGAAAATTATCAAAAAATAATTACCGCTCTCAAAACAAATCCACAAAGTAAAATTTATTTAATTAGCCTGCCTTTTATTGGTGATAATGTCTTAATGCTTCCGCCATACCAAAAATATTTTTTTGAAGAAACAAAAAAATATAATGAAGTTGTTAAAGCTCTTGCCAAAGAAAATCAAGTTGAATACATAGACATCACCACTGAAACCGCAGAATTATTTAAAAAATCTGGCAATCATTATTCAGCTGATCATTTTCATCCTTCCGCTCTTGGTTATAAAATTTTTGAACAATTAATTTATGCAGGTATTAATCAATAATCCCCTTCAAGCAACCATCTTTTTTGGTGTCATTTTTTTAATAATTATTCTGATTAGTTTTCGTCGCCGAAAAGAAAGCGATGGTCTCAGTCTCGAAGTAACCCAAGAGCTAAAAGGCATCGCCACCTTGATGGTGGTCCTGAGTCATGTTGGTTATTTTTTAGTGAACGATTCCCGCTTCCTTTTTCCTTTTACGGTTGCTGCCGGGGTGGGCGTAAATATTTTTCTTTTTTTGTCCGGATATGGCCTGAGCGCCAGTTCGAGCAAATCAAAAATTAGCGTTTGGAAAAATTATCTCCGCCGCCTCGGAAAGCTTTTTGTGCCGATGTGGATTATTTTGGCTTTATTTTATTTTTTAGATTTTTTCTGTTTAGGAAAAAGTTATTCCCTGGCTTATATTATCCAGTCCGTCCTGGGTTTTTTTTCTCGCGCTGATTTGTATCAAGACATCAATTCCCCGCTTTGGTATTTTACTTTGATTATTTTTTATTATCTAATTTTCCCTTTGTTTTTTTGGAAAAAATTTCCGTGGCTTTCCGCAATTATTATTTATTTAATCTCCTATTTTATTATCCAAAGCGAACCAGTCTTTCTGAATAACGTTCTCCATCTCCACAAAATTCATCTAATTGCTTTTCCTTTGGGAATAATTTTTGCTTATTTATTTTCCAAACAGCCAGTAATCGATTTTTTTAAAAAGCTTGGTGAGCAGAAAAAAATTATTTGGCGCTGCCTGATTGTCGCCGCCGGATTAGCTCTAGCAATCTACACTATTAAAAATTCAAATATTGGGGTGAAAAACTTGGAAGAATGGATTAGTATTGTTTCTGTTTTGGCGATCGTAACTGTTTTTGCTGTTAAAAAAATAGAAATTAGAGCTTTTTATTGGTTGGGTTTTTTCTCTTATGAAATTTATCTCCTTCATTGGCCGATCATGTATCGCTATGATTTTGTCTATAAATACTTGCCAGCTTGGCTAGCAACTATTTTGTATTTATTTATATTTATTCTTCTGGGTTGGGGCCTAAACAAATTAAGCGCCCTAATTACAAAAAAACCAAAAAAAATAGACACCAAAAAAACAGAGTAAAATCTGTTTTTTTGTATCTTGCAAAATATTTTATTCAATCGCCGCCAGTAATTCTTTGACGCCGATTTTTTTCTCAGCAGAAAATGGAATGATCGGATGGTCGCCAATTAATTGCTGGATTTTTTTAAACTGAGAAACTTTTTCCGAGTTTTTTAGTTTATCAACTTTATTGGCAACAACTATTAAGTTTTTTTTGGCTTCTTCAAGAGCTATTAATATTTCCAAATCATCCTTGGTTGGGCCAACTTTGGCGTCAATAATCAAAATTACTTTTTTTTGTTCTACCCCCGATAAAAACAAATACCAATTTATCAATTCAAAAATTTTTTCTCGCACTTCTTTCGGCGCTTTAGCGAAGCCATATCCAGGAAGATCAACTAAATAAAATTTATTGTTGATCAAAAAGAAGTTGGCCTGCTGAGTGCGTCCAGGAGAGCAAGAAACTTTGGCAACGCCCTTTTTGCCGGTCAAAATATTGATGGTGCTGGATTTGCCAACATTAGAGCGGCCAATCAAAGCAATTTGCTTCAAATTATTGTGTAATATTTTGTCTTCACCAACAACACCTTTAACAAATTCCACAGATTCTATTTTCATAAATTTAGATTAAAATCTTGGCATTAGCAATTGAATAATAATTCCCGCGATAACACTAATAGAAAATAGCAAGCCAACAATTTTCCAAATTTCATGCTTATTTTTTTCTTCTTTAAATAATACCAATAATCCCAAGCCACCGCCAGCAGAAAGTCCAGAAATAACTGAACCATAACTAATTACTCCCTGCAAATATAGCTCAGTAATTGCGACCGAAGAAGCACAATTCGGAATCAAGCCAATTAAGGCGGCAATAATTGGTTGGAAAATTGTACCGCTTAGTAGTATTTTAGCTAAAACATTCTCACCCAAAAAGAAAAAGAATAAATTAATTAAAAAAGAAACAATAAAAATAAAAACAAATATTTTTAAGGTATGGATTATTGGGTGAATAAAAATCTCTTTCACTGGAATTTTTTTTGTAAGCGAAGAAGCGTGATGTCCGCAGCAAGCAGTTTTGTTGTCTATTTCTTCGTGATGATGCTGAGGATTGTCTTGGCCAGAATGATAAGAGTCAATATGAGCCAAGGTTTCTCTGTTGCGTTTTCTAAAAACAAAATCAATAGCATAGCCAGCAATGACTGCAATGCCCACCTTAGTTAGAATTAGTGGTAAAATAATCCCTGCCTTATCTGGCTGAGAAAGAATCATAGGAATTGCTTCATCAGAAGTCGCAAGATAAACTGCCAATAAAGTGCCGATGGTTACCAAGCGTTGAGAGTATAAAGCAGTGGTGATTACTGAAAAACCACATTGCGGCAAAGAACCAGCGGCAGCACCAAGCAAAGGACCGGCTGCACCAGCTTTTTGGACAGATTTTTTTATTTTATTGCCAAATTTATATTCCAACAACTCAATGCCGACATAAACAATAAATAAAAGCGGCAACATTTTTGCAGAATCAATTAGGGCGTCTAAAAATATTTCGGACATAAATTTATTGACAGTTCTTGCAGAGTCCGTAGAACTCCAAAGAATGATCCAAGACTTTAAAATTGTTTTGTTGATTAATTATTTTTTCCTGCTGACAAAGTTGGTGGTCCATTGGCAAACTTTGAATCTGGCGACACTTCAAACAAATTAAATGGTGGCGATGCTCATTGGACAATTCATACAACGCGGCTTTCCCTTCCAGTAAACGAACTTCGCGAATTAAATTATTTTCTAACAAAAAATTCAATTCTCGATAAACTGTGGTCTTATTTACTTTGATTTTTTCACCCTCTAAATAGCTAATTATCTCCAATGGTGACAAGGGTCTTGTTGCCATTAAAAACCCGCTCAGAATAGCAATTCTGGTCTTGGTGAGCCTTCCGCCCTGCATTCTTACTTTTGCTAATAATTCATTTAAACTCATATACTCTGCTATAATAACGCAACCAAGTTGCGTTTGTCAAATTAACATTTTTTGATGTTGACATTTATCAAATTTTAGAGTAAAAATAACTAGAAAGACAGAAGTCTTTTTTTCGATATTTAACAACTAAAAACACCCTTTGGAGGAGGGAGAAATCATGACAAATAGTCTAAATTTAATCATTCTTTATTCGGCAGCGATTACTTCGCTAATGATGATGATCAGTAAAAAAATCTGGATAAAAAAACAAAAAGTTTTAGAACCAGAAATTTTGGAGATCTCAAAGGATATCTACGTTGGTGTAATTAGTTTTTTAAGAAGACAATACACCTCATCTGCCTGGGTAATTGGCTCTGTTTTTTTTGTTTTGCTATTTTTAGCATACAAAGATTTTATCAGCTTCTACACCCCTTTCGCGGTTTTGACCGGAGCTTTCTTCTCTGCTTTATCTGCCTATTTTGGCATGACAACCGCAACAAAAGCTAACGCGATTACTGCGCATTACACAAAATTTGGCTTAAACAAAAGTTTCCGTGCCGCCTTGAATGGTGGGGCGGTAATGGGTTTTTCAGTTTGTGGTTTTGTGCTTCTCGATCTAGCAATTTGGTATTCTATTATTTCTCTGATTAACCCAAACTTACCAGAAATTGAATTAATGGAAATAATCACCAGCACGGTGATTACTTTTTCGTTTGGCGCAAGTTTTATGGCTTTTATGGCAAGAGTAGCCGGTGGAATTTTCACTAAAGCCGCGGATTTTGCTGCCGATGTGGTTGGTAAAGGAAAATATGGACTAGAAGAAGACGATTCTCGCAATCCAGCATCAAAAGCCGACATGGTTGGTGATAATGCTAGCGATATTGCGGGAATGGGCCAGGATTTGAATGAATCTTTTGCTGGCGGAAACGCAGCGGCAATGGAAGCTGGTTTTCAATCTTTTTCTTCGACTAGTGCTATTTTTGGAACAGTAATTGCTGCTTCAATTCTAGTAATGATTCCTCTATCTATTTCTGCTTTGGGAATTTTTGCTTCAATTATTGGTCTAGCTATAATTAAAACCGATAACGAACAAAAATTATTAATCAGCATTAGACAAGGAATTTATTCTACTTCTGCTTTAGTTGCTGTTGGTTCAGCGGTTATTATTTATAACACCACTGGTTCTTGGAATTTAATTTTACCAATCATTATTGGTTTATTGACCGGTAACGGAATTTCCTGGGTTTGCGAATACTATACTTCCGTAGACTACAAACCAGTTAAACTTCTAGCTAAAAAGGCGCAAGTTGGCCATGCTAGCGTTGTCTTGGGAGGTATTTCCATTGGAATGATGAGTGTTTTGAGTATTGCTGCTATCCTAGCTTTGGGAATGGTTTCTTCTTTCTATTTTGCTGGTTTTGGTGATTATTCACTTGGAATCTACGGTGTTTCTTTGGCTGCGGTTGCAATGCTTTCTACCTTGCCTATTACTTTGACCGTTGATGCTTTTGGACCAATTGCTGATAATGCTCAAGGATTGATTGAGATGACCGGAGCAAGCGAAAAAAGAAAAAAAATTGGCAACAGCCTTGATGCTCTCGGAAACACAACTGCCGCCACCGGAAAAGGTTATGCTATTGGCTCTGCCGCTTTGGCTGCAGTTGCTTTGATTGGTGCTCTTATTTACACTATTCAAAAAGCATTGATAAAATTTGATCTACCAACGGAAATAAATTTGGCGGGAAATAACGTTTGGTTTATTGCCGGATTATTGTTAGGAATATCGGTTCCTTGGCTATTTTCATCCAAATTATTAACCGCCGTAAATGAAGCGGCAACTGTAATGATTAATGAAATTGAGCATCAAATAGAAAAGCTTGGCATTCTGGAAGGAAAAAACAAGCCTGACTATGAAAAATGTATTGATATCAGCACTAGAGCAGCTCAGCATTACAGTATTATTCCAGCTATCCTAGTTATTGTTTTTCCAATACTAATTGCCATATTAGGAGGACCAACAATGATTATTGCTTTTCTTTTGGGAGCTCTGTTTTCTGGTTTCTGTTTGGCGGTATTTATGTCTAACGCCGGAGGCGCTTGGGATAATGCCAAAAAATATATTGAAGCTGGCTTCTTTGGAGGAAAAAATTCTTCTGCTCACAAAGCAGGAATAACTGGTGACATGGTTGGCGATCCATTTAAGGACACCGCCGGACCATCGCTTAATATTTTAATTAAATTAATGATTACTGTGTCAATACTAACTTGTCCGGTAACAATGTTTTTGCATTATTTAATTTTTTAAAATACATTCTAAAAAAATAAAGGCTATCTAAATTAATAGATAGCCTTTTTTCTTTGTCTATTTTTTTGTTTTAGAATTCCGCGTTCTTCGGTGTTCTTGGGAATGGAATGACATCGCGAATATTGGCCATGCCGGAAAAATACATAATTGCTCTTTCAAAACCCAGACCAAAACCAGCATGCTTCACTGAACCGTATTTGCGCAAATCCAAATACCACCAATAATCCTCAACTTTCAAGCCCATTTCTTCCATACGAGCTTTTAATAATTCAGGACGTTCTTCACGTTGACTGCCGCCAATAATTTCACCAATTCCTGGAACCAACAAATCCATAGCGGCGACTGTTTTGCCGTCGTCGTTTTGGCGCATATAGAAAGCTTTGATTTCTTTTGGGTAGTCAATCAGGAAAACTGGTTTGCCATAAATTTTTTCGGTCAAATAACGTTCGTGTTCAGTTTGCAAATCAATTCCCCAAGAAACTGGATAAACAAATTTTTCGCCACTGGCAATTAATTTTTCTACCGCTTCGGTGTAAGTGAGACGGACAAAATCAGAATTCAAAACATTGTGCAGGCGTTCTAATAATCCTTGGTCAATAAATTTGTTGAAAAATTCCATCTCTTCCGGAAGCTCTTGAAGAATGTAGCGGATTAAATATTTGATTAATCTTTCGGCCACATCCATGTCGTCTCGTAATTCAGCAAAAGCCATTTCTGGTTCCAACATCCAAAATTCGCAAGCGTGGCGAGTGGTGTTTGAGTTTTCCGCACGGAAAGCTGGACCAAAAGTGTAGACCGCATTCAAACCATTAATCAAAGTTTCTGCTTCCAATTGGCCGCTAACAGTCAAACCAGTTTTTCGACCAAAGAAATCTTGAGCATAATCAATCTGTCCAGCTGGATCTTTTGGAATTGGTTTTTCCAAATCAAAAGTAGAAACACCAAACATTTCCCCTGCTCCTTCAGCGTCACTGGAAGAAATAATTGGAGTGTGGACATAGCTGAAACCTTCTTCTTGAAAAAATTTGTGAATTGCAAAAGACAAAGTGGAGCGCAAGCGATAAACAGCGGCAAAAGTGTTGCTACGGCCTCTCAAATGGGCGATGGTGCGTAGAAATTCCATACTATGGCCTTTTTTCTGTAAAGGATAATCGGAATCGGAAGTGCCTAAAATTGTGATTTTTGAAGCTTTTAATTCAAAAGGTTGGCCGGCAGCTGGTGATTCAATTAAGGTGCCGGAGATCTCCAAAGAAGAACTGATGGCAATTTTTTCTAAATCAGCAAAGTTGTTTAAATTATTATCAAAAACCACCTGCAATCCTTTAAAAAATGAACCGTCATTGATTTCCATAAAAGCAATATCGCCAGAAGAGCGAACGGTGCGGACCCAGCCAGCAACAAGAACCTCTTTGTTTAAGAAGTTTTTTGACTCACGATGGAGATTTTTGATTTTGGTATAAGACATATTACTAACAATTAAATAGATTAGTATTTCTTGAACAGGAGTTTTTTTATTTTAAAGCTTGTTTTATTTTTTTGCTTTTTTGGGAGCAGCTTTTTTGACAACCGCTTTTTTTGGAGCAGCTGCTTTTTTGCTGGCAACTTTTTTGATCACTTTTTCAACTTTGGCAACCATTTTCTTGGCTGCTTTTTTTGGTTCAGCAATTGCTTCTTCAACTTCTTCCCCAATATTTTCTATGATTTCTTTGACGTCTTTTTTTACATCTTTGATGATTCCTTTTGGAGAATTATCGTTCAAAGCTTTCAAGATTTTATCAAGCTTTTCGTTTAAGATATCAAATTGAGTATTGTCATTTGATTTGGTGCGGACAGGGCGTTCACTTCTCTTTTCGCTACCACCATCTGTTTTGCCAAAACATTCATCACAATAAACCGGTTTGCCAGAATTTGGTTTGAACGGAACCTCACAAGAACTACCACATTCAGAACAAGTTGCTCGGAACATTTTCTTTTCTTCAAAATTGGAATGATCATTGCGTGAACGACCAAAAGACGGACGTTCGTCGCGGCTCCTGAAAGAGCGAGATGATGACTCATCTTTTGCACCAAAACAATTGCTGCAATAAACCGGTTTGCCACTCATTGGTTTGAACGGAACTTCACAAGAACTACCGCATTCGGCACAAGTTGCCTTGTGCATTGTTGGACGATCGGAACCATTGCGACCAAATCCACCACGGCTGCCAGAATCTCTGCGGCCGAAATTTCCACCACGTGTAAAATTTTTCATAAATTATTTTAAATTATTATCCTTCTAGTTTAGCTGTTTAATAGCAATTTAGCAAATTAAAATCCCGCCAAGAGGCGGGATTTTAACTCTTTGAGACCGCAAGATTAGATGCGGTGTACGTTGATGGCGTTCATTCCTTTTGGAGACATTTCTGTTTCGAAAGAAAGAGTATCACCTTCACGTAATTCATTGAATTGGACGTCAACTAGAGAGTTGCTATGAAAGAATAAATCCTTCTCCTGTCCTTCAATAGCGATGAAACCGAAACCTTTGTCGGTCAAAGCTTTAATAATACCAGTCATAAAATTTTTAGACTTAGTTTGTAAGGTTGCAAGTGAATAAAGGTAATAAAGCTCGACGACTTTTTGGCACGATATTTTTGCTTAATCATTCTAACACACAAAAATAAAAATGTCAATAAAAATTTTTTAGTCTTATTGAATATAGAAACTGTTTGGATCAGCATTGGCTGGGGTACGAAAAGACGGCTCTTCGTTAACCGGAATAATTGGCGCTTCTAATGACGGGACTTCTATTTCTGGAATAACTACTTCCGGAACAATTGTTTCCGGAGCAATACCCTCTTCCGGAATATTTTTTTCCGTCACCGGCACTGAATTTTTTTGTGGGAAAAAAATAAAATAAATATTAAGCGCCAAAGTAACAGCGAGTAATAGAACGCAAATTGTTGAAATTAAAATAAAAATTTTTTTCATAAAAAATAAATTGATTGTTTATTTATTTATTATAACAAAAAAGACTTCTAATAAGAAATCTTTTTCAAAAAATTTATCTTCTTTTTTTTCCTCTTCTTTCTTCATTCCGACGATTAAATGATCGGCCAGTGGGTTTTTTAACAAAAACACGGCTCGTGCGATCAATATCTCCCTCATCGGCAAAACTAGTTTCAAAAGCTTTGTTGTCGTAAAGAATAGAATCAAAACTATCAATCACTACACTTCTCTTTTTTCGATCAATGCCAAAAATTGTGAATGAGTCAGCTAATTTTATTTTACCAATCGCTGCTCCTTTTAATTCTGAAAGGCTATTGACCATTGCGAACAAGGTCTTCACATTGAAACCATCTTTTTTTCCCAAGCCTAAACGAATATTAACAAATTCTTCATCCGGCAAGCGATCTTTTTTTATTTTGTCTTCGCGGCCATCGCTATATTGATTTGCTGAAACAATTTCCAAATCTTGGTTGTTTTTATAAAGATTAATAAAATGATTAAATTCTACAAAAATGAAACGATTCAATAATTCTTGACGCGAAAGGTCTTTCAGTTCTTTTTCAAATACCGGCAAAAATTGGGCTAATTCTTTTTCGTCAACTTCAGTTTCTTTGATTTTGTCTACCAAATGAAAAAGTTGTTTGGCACAAATTTCTTTTCCGGTCGGTACGGTTTTGGCTTGAAAATTTTTAGCAACTTTTTTTTCTAATTCGTGAATTTTTTTTAATTCTCGAACCGTGACAATCGACAAGGAAATTCCTTTTTTTTGTGCTCGACCGGTTCTGCCACTGCGATGAAGATAAACCTCATTAGCATCTGGAAGATTATAATTGATCACGTGAGTGAGATCATTAACATCAATTCCGCGAGCAGCCACATCGGTGGCAACTAGCAGTTGGATTTTTCGATTACGAAAGCGATCCATGATAATGGTGCGCATATCCTGAGAAATATCGCCGTGCAAGGCTTCAGTTGAATAACGATCTTCTTTTAAGCGATCAGCGATCTCCTTGGTTTCGTTTCTGGTACGACAAAATAAAATACCATAAATATCTGGCTCGGAATCAACAATGCGACGCAAAGCTTCATATTTTTGTCCAGGCTTTACAAGATAATATTGATGTTCAACCTGATCAGCGCCGATATTTTTTTTACCAATACTAATTTCTTCCGGAGAAGACATGTATTTTTTGGCAATATTGCGAATGACTGGGGACATGGTCGCAGAAAACAAAAGAACCTGCTTCTCTTCCGGAGTTTCACTTAAAATTTTATCCAAGTCATCCTTGAATCCCAAATCCAACATTTCATCAGCCTCATCAAGAACCACAAAGTTAATAGTTTGCAACTTGAGCACTTTGCGCTTAATCAAATCCAAAACTCGACCAGGAGTTCCAACAACAATCTTTGCTCCGGAACGAATTTCACGAATTTGTGAATCAATACGAACCCCGCCATAAACCGCAACGGTTTTGACGTCTTCCAAATGTTTGGAAAAATTTAGCATCTCTTTATTGATCTGCAAACAAAGCTCTCTGGTTGGACACAAAATAATTGCCTGAACCTCTTTTTCTTTTTTTAATTTATTCAAAATTGGCAAACCAAAAGCAGCGGTCTTCCCTGTTCCAGTTTGGGCCAAACCGATTAAATCACGATTATTTTTGAGAATGAAAGGAATCGCCTGTTCTTGAATCGGGGTGGCTTCCTGATAGCCAAATTCGGCTAAACTTTTTAAAATTTGAGTATTTAAACCCAGCTCCTTGAATTTTTTCATAGAAATTTCTTAGCTAATATTAATTAAATTAGCCCCATAATCTGAAATACCTACCCTGTAAATATTCAAACCTTGAAGCTGCCGATAAATAATAACATATAATTTTATTTTTGTAAATCGTCAGCCTTAAAAAACAAAAAAGCATCAAATTGATGCATTTTTGTGTACAGCTTTTTTTGGAAATTTATTTTTTGGCAAGCTTCTTTTTGACCACTGGTTTAACAACTTTTTTAGTGGTCGGTTTTTTTGCTACTTGTTTTTTAACTGTTTTTTTTGCTGGTGCAATAGCTGAACTGATAATCTTCCAGTGTTTTTTTAGGTCTTGCGCCAAAGCTTGGACTTCTGCCGGGGCAGTAGCCTTTCCTTTTTCGTATTTGGCGGCTACCGTGTCGATAATTTGATGATAGACCGGTTCACCAACTTCACGAGCATTTTCTAATTTTTCAACGACATCGCCTTTCATTTTGATTGCCCAAGATTTTACGGCTTTTTGATTTTTTTTACCATTTGGTCCAAGAAAAAAATAAGCTGCTGCTGCCAAGCCGGCCACTCCGGCAGTAACGGCAGCGGTTTGTGCTCCCTTGGAAGCTCCCTTTTTTGTTGTTTGTTTTTTCATATTTTTATAATAAATGATTGAATTTTTTAAATAAAAAACTCTTAACTTAATTATAGCACCAAAATAACTTTTTGTTTACAAAAATTAGCAAAAAGTTATCAACTTGCACTTTTGGGAAATAAAGGTAATATAAAAATATATAGACTAGATCTTTTAAAAATAAATAACATTAATATTCACTAAATTGGGAGAAGAATGGAAACAACAATTAAGTTTCTAGGCGGGACTGCCGGAAAATTAACTGGCTCCTGCTATTTATTGACCACTTGCATCAATAAAAAAATTACTAAAATAGTAATTGATGTTGGTTTAATTCAAGGTGATTTCAAAAAAACCTTGGAACAAAACAAAGAAATCCTCAATCACCTAAATCCGTCCGAGGTGGATTTCATTTGTTTGACACATGGCCACATTGATCATGTTGGCAGGCTACCATTTTTTATTAAAAATGGTTTCAAAGGAAAAGTAGTTTGTACGAACAGCACTTTAGACCTTCTAGGCGTTATGCTAGAAGACAGTGCAAAAATACAAAAAAACGAAATTGATTATCTTAATAAAATGGAATTAAAGCTCCTAAAAAAAGATTTTCCAAAAAAAGATAATCCAAGCGGTCGCTCAACCAAAGGCAATCGAGGAAGCAAAGATAGATTTCAGAAAGAAGCTCACGAAAAACCAAAACTATCTAGCGCTTTATACGACATCAACGACGTAAAAAGCACGATGAACTTAATTGAAGAAGGCTTTGATTATAATAAGTGGATCAAATTAACTGACAATATTAAGTTAAAATTTTATCCTTCCGGCCACGTTATTGGCGGCGCTATTATTGTCATTAAAGTGAGTGAGAAAAAAACCAACAAATTTTTCTGCTTTACCGGAGATCTCGGTAGAAAAGATGGAATTATTCTTCCACCACCAGAAATAGTTAAGGAGCCAATCGATTATTTGATTGTCGAATCTACTTATGGCGGCAAAGTTCACCCTGAAAGAGATAGTGAAATTAAAAAATTACTATCCCTAATTATTGAAAGTGTTAAAAAACACAAAAAAATTATTATTCCTTCTTTCGCTTTAGAGCGTTCCCAGGAAATAATTTATCTCCTTTCTTACTATATGCAACAAGGAGATATTCCCAAAATCCCAATTTATCTTGATTCCCCACTGGCTCTAAAAATCACCGAGGTTTTTGCCAGAGGTTGGAAAAAAGGAATGTTTTCTGATCAAGAAAAATTGGATTTTAATCCATTTTATCCTCAGGAAAATGAATTTTTCAAATTAATTCTAGAAAGGAAGGCTTCAGACGAACTAATGACTTGGCCTGGAAATTACATCGTCATTGCTGGTTCAGGTATGTGTGATGCCGGCCGAATAAGAGGATATTTGAGAAACAACCTTTCCAAGTCCAGCACTAATGTTTTTTTGGTCGGCTACATGTCTGAAAAAACCTTAGGCGGTCGTCTCAAAAGAGGCGATAAAATTGTTAAAATGAATAAAGAAGAGATAGAAGTAAAAGCAAAAATTATTTCTTTTAATTCATTTTCTGCTCATGCTGACGGAGTTTTTATTCTGGAATATACTGATGAGGTGCTTAAAAAAAATCCTCACCACAAAATAAAAAAAGTTTTTGTTGTCCACGGCGAAGAACATAGTGCCGCGGCCCTAAAAATCGATTTTGAAAAAATAATTCCAAAAAAGAAAATAAAAATACCGGAAATTAACGAAGAATATTCAATTTAAAAACCAAAAGCTGTCCCCTGGGAGACAGCTTTTTATTTTTTTCTTATTGATGATTTATAAGGAATAAGTGATCTTGGCAATTTCTTCCATTTCATCGGTTTTTACGACCAATATTTTTACTTTCGATCCTGGAAGACTCAATTCAACCTCTTCGCCACTGGAAGCATTATTTAATTCTCGATTAAGTTCAATTCCTAAAAATTCCAAATTTTGGCAAATTCTCTCTCGCATAATAAAAGATCTTTCACTAACTGTACCGGCTAAAATCAAGAGATCTATTCCGCCCAACTCTGCGGCTGCGCGGCCAATATGCTGTTTGATGCGATTAGCATAAGTATTCAAGGCTAGAGATGCATCTTGATCACCGTTTTTTTCAAATTCAATCAGTTCTCTAATGTCACCACTGGTTCCGGAGAGGCCCAATAAACCACATTCATTGTTAAAATAGTGCTCCAAATCTTTGAAATTTTTGTTAAGCTTTTCGGCCAAATAAAGCACTGCTCCTGGATCAATATCACCCACTCTGGAAGCCATAACTAGCCCTTCTAGCGGTGTAAAACCCATCGAGGTATCAAAGCTCAAGCCATTTTTGACCGCCGTCACACTGCCGCCACCGCCCAAATGGCAAACCACCACCTTTTCTGGCAAACCTCCCAAGGTTTTGGCCGCCTTGGAAACAACCGACTGAACAGAAATACCATGATAACCAAAACGACGCAGGCCAAATTCGCGACTGTGTTTGATTGGGATGGCATAATATTTGCAAAGATCAGAAATAGTGGCATGAAAAGCACTATCGGAAACCCCGGCAATTTTTATTTCTTCTCCTAAAAATTTCTTGATGCTTTTGACTTCCGCCAAAGCTGGACCGAGGTGCAAAGGAACCTTTTGAACTGCCTGTTCAGCCATTTTGAGATATTCTTCATCAATCAAGCGATTGGTTAAGAAATATTCACCTGGAGCCACAATGCGCACCCCCACAATATTAATTTCCTCCTTGGAAGAAATAATGCCGTTATTGATTAAGGAGTCGATAACCACGCCCACTGCGCCTTGATAATCTTTTGGGCTAATTATCTTTTTTTCTTTGCCTTTTTCGCTAATTTCGGTGACAATCGGCAGATTGTCTTCAATTTCAAAATGGGCGGTAAAAACTTTTTGGTTGTCTTCATAGAAAGCATACTTCTTTGAAGCACTACCGGTGTTCACAATTAGATATTTTTTCATATTTTTATTTTTTTACAATAACTTATTTATTATAGCATAAAGCTTGATTAAATAATACTTGTACAAAGAAAAAGACCGTCAGATAAACTGAGCGGTCTAGCGGGAAAGCGGAAAATTTGTTATTCATCTTTTTCTATCAAGGCTGGTGTTTTTTTGTTGAAATCATCAAAAAACGCCTTAATAATAAAACCACAAACAACATAATCACCTTTTGTCACTCTTTTCTTTGTTTTGGAAATCTTTTTTTCTAAACATTGAAAAATCCTCAAATCATCCAGGGAAAGTTGTTGCCCTTCTCTGTCTCTTCCAAAACGCAAAACAAATTGTGGCATTCCAAGATCTGAATCAAGCTCTAAAGAAAATGATAGAGATCCACTGGCGATGATTAGGAAATTATCCCAATTAGTTAATTCAAAAATTTGATCTTTTATGTCTTCCGGGTTTTCATCCCGAGCAAAAAAAGCTAAGTATTTTTTACTTTTCCTGCTTTTTGAAAAAATAAAAAAATCACTCTCTTGAATTGTTGTCAATGTTCCATTTCCTAAAAAATGATTTAAAGCTTCCTGCATTTGATCATGATTAATGGAAAAATCACCGATCATAAAATGTTCTTCTTTCATCTTGTTCTCCCTTTCTTTTTTTGTTTGTTTTTAAAGAATATTAACAATTTAAAATTATAATATTTTTTGATAATTGTCAATAGTTAAAAAGATTTGATAAATTCACTTCATACCAATTTTTCTCTAACAAAATCTTCTCTTGACGCTCAAGCCAGGGTTGCCAATTAAATTCTTGTTTGTCCAATATCCCTTGTTTTTGATAATTTTTAACCAAAGAAAGGACATCTGGAGATAGCATGGTTAATTCTGGCAAACTAATTCGCGATTCGACAGATTTTGATAAGGCAACATTGCTGCGTAAAATAAATTGCTCTACCGGAAAAACACTTAATAAAGCATACATCCAAAGAAATAAAAACACTAAAAATTTCAAAATATTTGCCCTTTTTTTGATGAATAATTGGATAATCAGCCAAACAAATATTGTGGCACAAAAAATGACCGTATAAGAAGCAAAGAACTTTTCATAACTAAAACCGTAATAAATAACATAGAGACCCATGCGATAAGCAGCAGAAATAAGCAGAAACAAGGAAGTAAAAGTAAAAATAGTTAATAATTTTTGCACCCAAGCAGTTGTTTTTTTATAAGTAAAGAAATAAATTAAAATATTGATAATCGACAAAAAGAACAACTGCCAAAAACCGCTCTTTACTAAGCCTTCGGTTTCCTTGAAATCAAAAGGCAAGGTGCCGACCCACAAGCGACTTAATTGAATCCAGAGGAATAATAAATACAAAAGCAAAACACCGCTTAAAATAATTCCCGGAATGATTGGATCAATTTTCTTTTCAACACTTCCCTCTTCTTGATAAACAAAATTTTTGCTCCAGGCAATCAAAACGGAAACGAAAAAAATCGCCAAAGCAATAAAGGTTAAAATTTTATAAACTACTGGCAAAGAAACGACATTTAAAAATAAATCATAAATAAACTGGACTTTACTAGCAAATAAAGCGTCGGCGGAAGACAAAAGCGGAATAAAAACCGTTAAGGCAAGCAACAAAAACAAAAATATACCGCCAATTATTTTGGCCGTCGTTTGTTTTTTTGTTTTTTCGTTTGGAATTATCAAATTAACATATGCGATGGACGCTTCACCAATTTTTTTAAAAAAAGAAAAAAATCTTTCAATGATTAATAAAATAAATTTGAAGTTCCAATGAATTGTTTTTTTGTTTGACAAAAAAGCTTGATTGTAAAAAACAGCAAAAAGTATGGGCAAAACCAATAGATTAACTGTTTTCAAAAAAGGATTTTCATAAAGAGCAAAACTAGTGATAATCAAAATAATCGGCAGTAACCAAAGCAGATCTTGCTTGGTGTAAGAAGTTTTTTGATATAAATTAAAAATAAATAAAGCCAAAAGAGAAAATAAAAAGATTGCCGCATTAAAACCAAGAGCAAAAATTCCCTTGTCCCAAAAATTCCACAAAAAAATCACCCAAAAGACTGATAAAATTGCCGCCCCAATAAGATTGAGTTTTTGATTTTTCATATTTTTATTGATTATAAGTTTTTTTCATGGTTTGATAGACCAAACCAGAAACATCGGCAATGAATTTCGACATTTGCTCAAAATCATCACCTCTAGTCATCACACAAAGCAAATATGGATGCTGTGAAAAATAAACAATCCCGCATTCATGCAACTGCTCATTGGCGGTGGATAGATCGTTATTTTTTCTTTCGCCAAATTTGTGTGAAACTTTTGTGCCAAAAGGAACGCCAGCAACTAAACCATCTAAAAATTTTGTTCGAGAAAGAAGAGATAGAGATTTTTCGGAATAGTATTCATTCAAATAGGCAGCATTATAAAGAATGCGGAAAAAGGAAGCATATTCTTTGACCGACATAAAATCTTCCGGCGTTCTAAAATTCGGCACCGTAATTCCCAAATCAAAATAAACTTTGTCTAATTTTTCTTGATCGATATTATTCAACAAATTAAACATGGCTGTATTGTCAGAATTAATAATCATAAAATTGATTAATTCTTCGACGGTATATTCTTCACCGATTGTTAAATTTTCTCCGGTCACAATGTTTTGAGAAAAATCAGCATCACTCTCTTGCAAAACTATCTTTTTTTGCAAAATTGTTGGATCACTTTCGGCTTGTTTATAATAAGTGATCAATAAAGGGACTTTCATCAAACTGGCTGGAGTAAAAGCAGCGGAAGAATTAATTCCAAGCCATGGTCCATTATTTAGATCACGAAAATAAACAGCAAATTCTTTATTTTGATATTTTTTTTCGTTCAAATTATTGATTGACTGCTTTAATTTTTCCTCAAAAGGGATATAAAGATTATTCAAACGCTTATCTTGAATATCACACTCCAGCAAAGGATTAATAAACTTGTACAATCCTTGTTTTCGAACTGATCCAGAATTATTTTCCTGCGGTTGATGATAGACAAAATAGGTGCCAATTTTGAAACCAAGCAAAATTGAACCCAAGACTAAAACGAATAGCGCCAGAGATTTCGCCCATTTTGAATGGCGGAAAACAAAAAATTTTTTCCCCCAATTAGAGATATGCATAAATGAAAAATAATTGCTTAGCTATTTAACAAAATAGCATATTTTATAGAAAAAAACCACATTAAAATAAAAAGGCTTACTCATTTTTGAGCAAGCCCCAATAAAACATCCTCCATCTCTTTGGTGATGTTGTTTTTACTAAATTGAAGAATTGTTTGTCCTTTTAAATTACAAACGCGATACAATCCCGATAATTCAATTTTTACCAAAAGGGATTCTTCTTTAATAATTTTAATAATTTTTTCAAAAATTTTTGTTGGAATAGAATAATCTTCAAAATTAAATGATAGCCCCTGCCTTTCCCCTAATCCAGAGAATAACTTTAAGATTCTGTCTGTTCTTAAATTAATTTTTGTTAAAAATTTAATATTTTTTTCTTCCATGGCTGATAATTATTAATTTTTTAATGGTACTAATTTATAAATAAAAAATAGCATAATTAATGCTATTTTGTCAATTTAATAAAGATTCATCTTTGTGGTTCGTGTACTATCTTTTCCTAACTTCCAAATCAACTAAATTATCCAAATTAAAACTTGTTCTTTCGGCTTCACATTCTTGCCATTTCTGATCAGGATAATTACTGCAATTTACATAACGAGCTAGAAATATCACTGAATAAACTTGGCCATCTATTACTGTTGTGTAAGCATATTGGGTATAGACTGAACCAGCCGCGCCTTCACTGGAAGCAGCAACGCAATACTTCTGGCCATTTATTTCTTTTTTATTTACCCGGAGAGGCAAGCTTGATTCTAGCGGTGTTTCATTGCATTCTATTTCACCATTCTCCACCCAAGATTCTAGTTTTGGATATTCTTCAGCTTTGAAAGTATTAAAATTGTAGTTGGAAAAAGAAATATAATCAGCCCGAAAAGTTTCTGGCAGTCCGGCTGATAAATTTTCTGTTTCCGTGGATAGATATTTAATTCCCAAAACTTTAATAGTGCCCAGGGTTTGATAAACATCACTTTCTTCTTTGATTAGTTCCCCGCTAATTTCCACTTTCTGTCCGGCTTTAATTTTGTTAACAACGTTATTTGGATCGTCGCTAGGCGCCTGCAAACGATAATAACCCTCTTCGCTTTTGATGGCAAAAAGACAGATATCGTTGTGCGGGATGTTTTCATCTTTTACCGGGAGGCAAGCGGATTCGCCGACAACCTTGAATGAATCTTTGTGAATTTCATCATACTGTTTTTGGATTTTAGCCAAAAATTCTTCTTCATTAAAATTTTCCGTTTTCTTTTTGGAAGATAAATTATTGATTACCAAAAATATCGCCAAAGATAAAAGAAGAACCAAGACGACACCAAGAATAATTTTGAATTTTTTGTTTGGGTTTAACATATAATTAAAATAAATTTAGGCAAACCATTCTTTCTTCTTGAATCTGGATAAGGCATTAATGGTTGGCTTTTCAAAAGATTCTTTCCGGTCTATTAAATTGTCCGTGAAATAACCAACACAGCCGTCGTGCTGTTTGGTATTTTCTAAGCCGCGTATTTCATCCATCACTTCGCCCAATTCACGGCCGCTTTCTTTGACCATTTTAACGACTTTTTCCGGCAGACATAAGCCGCCGCCGATTGAATAAGCCCAGTTCCCTTGCTTATCCACAATAGCGACAAAGT
The DNA here is from genome assembly GCA_964495615.1 of uncultured Gammaproteobacteria bacterium. Classification (GTDB taxonomy): domain Bacteria; phylum Patescibacteriota; class Patescibacteriia; order Patescibacteriales; family UBA12465; genus CAINDR01. Next base: position 25,171 of record CAZBVX010000007.1, read on the forward strand.
TAATCAAAAAAGTGCCAAAATCGGTGTCATCTAAGCCACCTTCAAGGCCAATGCCATAATCGGCAGTAATTAAATCCAAGGCCGCCTGAGCCCGATTTTTGGCGCCTGTCGCGGTTTGGTTGAGCGACATTGGCATATCGGGAATTCCCGAAGGAACCGAAACGCCAACAACTTCACAATCACCCATCATTTTGGTGAAAGCTGATTTTACGGCTTCAATTTTAACAGGATTTTGTGATCCGACGGCGATGATTGGCATATTAATTATTTTCTTCAAAATCTATTAGGATTTGTAAGTAATCTTTTTGTAAATCACTACTAATTTTTGGATGAATTAACGGAGTTATTTCTCCATGGTTTTTTATAATGTTTGTTATTTCATCCATATAAAAACCATTCAATGTGGCGATAAATAAATACGATGGATTCCAAGATTGGCTCATTCTTTGAGCTGATTTTAGGGTGTAATTCGAATTTAAAAAACGTTGATATTTAACTTCAATTAATTTTACATGCCTGGTTTCCCGATCAATAACTGCAAAATCTGGCGCAGTTCTCAAGGTTTCAATCATTGGGCTGTTTTCATTGTAACCTTGTTGAATCATTTCGGGAATTACTTTCTCGTAACCAAATTCTAAAACAGTAAAATTCCCCGACTGTCTAAACATTTGAGAAAATATTGTTTCAGCAACTTTTCCCTTAACTAACTGCTTGGTAAAATTAATGTTGTCCATATTATTTATTTTTCTTCTTAAACTCCGCTTTAAGTTTTGAAAAAACTAAAGTATTTCTAAAATTTTTAAAATGTTCACTATAACAATTCTCTCTAAATTTTCCTTCAAGAGAGTAGCCACATTTTTTAGCAACACCCATGGAAGCGACATTTTTTTCATCGCATTTGATTTGTATCCGGTTTAGATTATTATTTGTAAAAAATTCTTTTTCTAACAATCCGACCGCTTCCGACATGTAACCTTTTCTAACAAACTTTGCGGACAACCAATAACCAATCTCTCCAGATTTTTTTTCTTTATCAAGATCAAAAATTCCAATACTGCCAACATATTTATTCTGGAGATAAATACCATAGTCCGCCGCTTTCCCCTGATTGATTTTCTCTTCGGTTGCAAAAAGGAATTTTAAAGAATCTTCAACTTTTTTGGTACTCTTTTCCCAAGGGAACCATGGTCGCAGATGTTGACGGTTATCAATAATAACCTCAAACATTTTTTGCGCCATTAAAATGCTTGGCTTGTTTAATTTGAGAACAATTCTTTTTCCTACGATTTTGTTTTTGAATTTTGGCATATTTTTTGTGGTTATATATATTATATCACAAAAAAAGACTTAATTATAAAATTAAGTCTTTAAGGCTCGATGTTGAATAATTACTATTCCAAAACAACTGGTAAGTTGCTATTTATTTCTAAACATCTTTCGGCCACTAAACGTCGATGGCAATATTCTGGAGTGTCTTCAATGCATAAAATTGTTACATTTTCTTTTTGAGCTAATTCAATTAATTTGTTTATAAAATAATTAGCTTCGGTTGTTTTTAAAAATTCTCTAAATTGTTTGGCAAAATCATCCCA
>CAZBVX010000008.1:0-23998 GCA_964495615.1 uncultured Gammaproteobacteria bacterium
ACACTATGTTTTTCCATAAATTCGCTCATGTCTAAACGAATCAAGGAATTTTCATCATTAAACATGAAACGAGCCAAAGCTTTGGCTAATTCTGTTTTGCCAACGCCGGTTGGGCCGACAAATAAAAATGAACCGATTGGTTTTTTTTCTTCGTTAATTCCAGCGCGATTGCGGCGAACAGCATTAGCAATCGCTGTGATTGCTTCATCCTGGCCGATTACCTCTTTTTTTAATTCAGTTTCCGTGTGGATTAATTTTTGCAAATCGCTTTGCAGCATTTTTTGGACTGGAATACCAGTCCAGCGAGCGACAACACGGGCAATATCTTCTTCGCCAACTTCTTCTTTGAGAATTCTTTGGCCGTTTTTTTGGATTTTAGTTAATTCTTCTTGTAATTGATGGATTAAATTCTCTTTTTCTGGAATGAGGCCGTACTTTATTTTTGCCACCTCGGTCAAATCATCACCGCGGCGCTCAATGATTTCTGCCCTTGCTTTCATTTCATCAATTTCTTTTTTGTTGGTGCGGATTTTGTCAATAATATTTTTTTCGTTTTGCCAATGCAATTCTAGTTGAGAACTTTTTTCTTTTAGCTCACTCAATTTTTTATTGATGCCTCGCAATTTTGCTGATTTTTTTTCAGTATTAATTAGACCGGCACGCGTAATTTCCAAGCGTTTAATTTCTCGTTTTAGAAAATCCAATTCTTCTGGCATAGAATCAATTTCCATTCTTAAAGCAGAGGTGGCTTCATCAATCAAGTCAACTGCTTTGTCTGGCAAAAATCGATCAGCAATATAACGGCTAGATAATTTTGCCGCTGCAATTAAAGCATTGTCGGTGATATGAACACCGTGGTGAACTTCATATTTTTCTTTGATTCCTCTCAAGATAGAAACCGTATCTTCCAAACTCGGTTCGTTCACCAAGATTGGTTGAAATCTTCTTTCCAGGGCGGCATCGCGTTCGATGTATTTTTGGTATTCTTTGGTGGTGGTGGCTCCGATGGTGCGTAATTCTCCACGAGCCAAAACTGGTTTTAGCATGTTGCTGGCATCAATTGACCCCTCGCTAGCGCCAGCACCAATGATGGTGTGTAGTTCGTCAATAAATAAAATAATTTGCCCATTACTTTGCACTTCTCTTAGAACCGCTTTGAGGCGGTCTTCAAATTCACCGCGGAATTTTGCCCCCGCAACCAAAGCACCGAGATCCAAAGACATAATTTGCTTGTTTTTCAAATTCTCAGGAACGTCTCCGGAAACAATTCTTTGAGCTAATCCTTCGGCGATTGCTGTTTTCCCCGTTCCTGGTTCACCAATTAAAACCGGATTATTTTTGGTGCGACGAAGAAGCACCTGCATGATTCGACGGATTTCTTCGTCGCGGCCGATAACCGGATCAAGTTTTTCTTTTTTGGCTAATTCGGTTAGATTAGTGGTGTATTTTTCTAAAGCTCGAAATTTGTTTTCTGGATCTGGATCAGAAATAGTTTGGTTACCACGTAATTCTTTAATGATTGGTGCCACATTCTCGTAGTCGACCTTAAAAGACAGGAGCATATTTTGCGCTGAGCTTTGCACGCCAATTAAAGCGAGTAAAATATGCTCAGTGGAGATGAACTCATCTTTCATTAGATCGGCTTCTTTTTTTGCCCTTTCCAAAATCATAGCCGTTTCACCATTTCCTTGAACGGTATTCATTGGACCATTAAGATTTGCATCAATTTTTATTTTTGGTAATTTTCTAATTTCTAACTCGGTTTTATCGGCTACTTCTTCTGGGTCAATTCTTAATTTTTCCAAAATAGTTTTAACCAAGCTTTCGTCTTGATCCAAAAGGGCAAGCAGTAGGTGTAATGATTCAATATGAGGTTGGCCATTTTCATTGGCAATTACTTGCGCGTTGATAATAGCTTCTTGTGATTTTGTTGTAAATTTATTAAACATATAGGAATTTTTTATTTTTTTTGTTGATATTTAGCACTCATCGCCTTTGAGTGCTAAATACAATATACCTTAGCTAATCACTTGTGTCAATCGTCTTTTTTTGTCGATTTTGCTTGTTAGGCGTTTAGTACTAATTTATGTTATAATTTGTTTATAATTATATGGCTAAAAAATATTCTTTATTTACTTTTCTGACCGCTGTTGGGGAAGTAGCTTTCGTGGTAATTTATTTTCCTTTTTGGTGGTATTCTTTTGGTTTTGCTCGTTTTTTGCGCTCTTTGGGCCGATTTTTAAAGAGAAAACAAGAGGAACTAGCTTTATTAATTTGGCTAAAAAACATTTTTCGTCCCATGTATGGCCAGTCTGATGTTTTGGGGCGTCTGATTAGTTTTTTCGTTCGAGTTATCCAAATAATTTTCCGTACTATTGGCTGGCTATTTTTTTTGATTCTCACTTTCTTGTTGGCAATTTTTTGGCTGGCTTTACCACCTTTATTGCTCACCCTTATTATTCTGCAATTACTATAGTATGAATAACCAAAATAAAAATCAGGGATATAATGAAAATTGGTTTGGCGGCAGACCTTTGGCCGGCAACTACGATTCACGCTTGGATCTCATCATTATTAAGCGCTTCAAGAAAAAAATTTTATCAATTGTTGATGCACTCACTGTCTTTTTTGGTATTTTGGGGGGACTAGCCCTTATTTTCTGGCTATATCAAGAAGGAGAAATTTTTATTGATAGTCCGGAGAAGCTTTTGTTTTTTTATAATATTCAACACCCATTGTTATTGGTTTTTTATTGTTCTTTGTTTGTTGATTTATTTATTGTTTATCGTCGCAGCGAGAAGAAAGCAGTCAAGAAAAAAATTAATTATCAAAAATGGTTTCGTCAGAATTTGTCTCATGAAGATTTGCTGGCTCCTTTTTTTGATAACCAGAACAGAACACTAGAAGTGGTGAAGGGTTTTAGCGATGAAAGTGTCGACTATTTAGATAAGGCTTATTTGTTGGCAAAAAAAATGAAACAGTCGGAAGTCCGACCTCTTCATTTGTTTAGAGTTCTCTTAAAAAATAAAAAAATTCAAGCAGTTTTTGTTAGGTTGGGGGTTGATGCCAAAAATCTTTTAGAAAAAATTGATCGTCACGTCAGCGAAGGGGAAGTCAGTTCAAAGAAAACAGTTTTTTCTGAAAATTTATCTTCTTCCTTGACAGCCGCTTTTCAAAATACTGCGATTGCTCATCGTCAAGCTGTGGAAATTTTAGATATTTTGGCGATGTTGCCGGAAAACGATACTACTTTGTCAGAAATATTATTTGATTTGGAAATTTCAGGAGAAAAGATGAATAACGCTGTTTCTTGGTTTCAAATCAATGACCAATTAGCAGAAAATTATCGCCGTTTTCGCAATCTAGCCCGTTTCAAGCCAGATAGCGGCATGAATCGTTCCTATACGGCAATCGCCACGCCAACTTTAAATAATTTCTCACACGACCTAACTCTTGCTGCTAAGTATGGCTATTTGGAAATGTGCGTATCCAGAGAAAATGAATTTTCACAAATTTTTGAAAATCTTGGCGGTGGACGAAATGGGATCCTGTTGATTGGTCATCCAGGAGTTGGCAAAAGAACTATTTTGGAGGGATTGGCACAGTTAATGGTCAAAGAAGAAGTGCCGGAATTTCTAAAAGACAAGCGATTAGTCGAATTGGACATTTCCCGTTTGGTGGCCGGCGTTTCTGCTTCGGAGGCCCAAGAACGTTTGTTGTCTTGCATTTATGAGGCTGCTGCTTCTGGAAATATAATTTTAGCAATCCAAAACATTGAAGATATTACTGGTATTAGTTCCGGAGAAGATGGTAGTTTGGATTTGTCAGAAGTTCTTAGTCAAGCTTTAGGTCGTGGACAAATTATTTGCTTGGCAACTGCTAGCTTAGAAAATTATCAGAAATATCTAGAAGGGAAAGCGCTTGATGAATCTTTAACCAAAATAAAAATTGAAGAACCGGATGAAAATCAAGCAATCCTTATTTTGGAAAGCAAAATTGCCTTTTTGGAACAAAAATATAAAATCTATTTTCTTTACGAAGCAATTGATGGCGCTGTCCAGCTTGCTGAAAAATATTTGCACGAGACATTTCTTCCTTTGAAAGCTTTGAATCTTCTGCAAGATGCTGCTGTGATTGCGGCCAAAAATTCTCGCCGTGGATCTTCTTCGTTTTGTGGCCGAGAACAGGTAGCAGAGGCAGTAAGCACCATCACCGGTGTGCCGACCAACAAAATTAGTGAAAACGAAGGAGAGAAATTATTAAATTTGGAAACCGAAATTCACCAACGTTTAATTGGGCAAGAGGAAGCAGTCTCGATGGTTGCCAATAGTTTGCGTCGCGCTCGTTTGGAGTTGAAAGACCATAAACGTCCAATGGCTAGCTTTTTATTTCTTGGCCCGACTGGTGTTGGTAAAACCGAATTAGCAAAAGTGGTTTCAGAGGTTTATTTTGGCGGCGAAGAATTCATGATTCGTTTGGATATGAGTGAATATCAATATGCAGATAGTGTCAAAAAAATGATTGGTGATGAGAACGGCGCCCTAGGTTATCTTACTGAGGCTGTTCGCAAAAAACCATTTTCGTTGATTCTTTTTGATGAAGTGGAAAAAGCTCATCCAGACATCTTAAATTTATTTTTACAATTAATGGATGATGGACGTTTAACTGACGGACAAGGAAGAACAATTAATTTTAAAGACTCGATTGTGATCGCTACTTCCAATATTGGTGCTTTATATATTCAAGATCAACTAAAAAAACAAAGACCGATTGAAGAAATAAAAAATGGTTTAATTAATCATGAACTAAATCAATATATGCGCCCAGAACTGGTTAACCGTTTTGATGGGGTTGTCGTTTTTAAGCCTTTAGACGAGGACAGTCTTTTCAAAATCACTAAACTATTGCTCGCGAAAATAAAAAAACAGTTAGCAGAAAAGGGAATTGATTTTTGTGTTGACAAAGCCGGTGCTTTTGAATTGGCCAAAGAAGGCTATGATCCAAAATTCGGTGCTCGCCCTTTGCGCCGCCTACTTCAAGAAAAGATAGAAAATCGGGTTGCGGCCTTAATTTTAGCAAAAGAACTTCAAAGAAGGGACACGGTAATTATTTGCCAAGATGGAAGTTTGAGTGTTAAAAAGGGAAGAAAGCTTTAATTTTTTTAAACATGTTAAGTTTCGATTTTATAATTTATTTTTTATTAGCCTTTGTATTAAGCGCAGCCCTGGTGCCTCTTTTGCGTTTTTTGGCTTTTCGCTTTAAAATTCTTGATCAACCGAATGAAAGAAAAATTCATCGTCGGCCAACACCTTTGCTGGGCGGTTTCGCGATATTTTTCAGTTTTTTTGCGATATTATTTCTAACCAAAGACCATCTTTTTCCAAGCGCTCTTTCTATTTTTCATTGGCTTGGTTTTTTTTCTGGTGCTTTGATTTTAATGATTGGTGGTTTTTTGGATGACAAATATAATCTAAAACCAAAATGGCAAATTATTTTTCCAATTTTAGCAATTACTGCTGTTTTGTTGGGCGGCATTGAAATTCCAAAAATTAGCAATCCTTTCGGTGGGTTTTTTTATTTGGATTGGAAGTTTTTATCTGCTGGCTTGATTGCGGTTTGGTTGATGGGGATGATGTATACCACAAAACTATTAGATGGAGTTGATGGCTTAGTTTCCGGTTTGGGATTAATTGGTTCTTTGGTTATTTTTCTTTTTACAATGACCACTCAATATTTCCAACCGGACATCGCTTGGGCGGCTTGGCTTTTTGTTGGCGCGACGGCCGGATTTTTGGTGTTTAATTGGAATCCGGCGTCTATTTTTTTGGGAGAAGGCGGTTCGCTTTTGGTTGGTTATGTTTTGGGAGTGTTGGCAATTATTTCTGGCGGAAAAATTGCGATTGCTTTATTGATTATGGGCATTCCAATTTTGGACGTTGCTTGGACAATCATCCGTCGTTCCTTGAAAGGGAAAAATCCTTTTCGTTTTGCTGACAAAAAACATCTTCACCATCGTTTGTTGGCCGCTGGGTTAAGTCAGAAACAAACAGTGATTGTTTTTTATTCTCTTGCCTTTTTCTTCGGTTTTAGTGGTTTATTTTTGCAAAGCCGCGGCAAGCTAATTGCTCTTTCCTTGCTTTTTGTTTTTATGCTATTTTTAGTTGCTTATTTGTCTCATATCAAAAAAGGCCGACCTCGTTTATTGCTTCATGTCTGCTGTGCTCCTTGTGCTGCTTATGTTACTCAGGAAAAATTAAGAAAACGCTTCAAGGTTTCGTGGTATTTCTATAATTCCAACCTTTTTTCCAAAGAAGAATACAAAAAACGTCTTTTTTATGTAAAAAAATTCTGTCAAAAATACAAAATAAAATTAATCGTTGAACCTTATGAACATCGAGATTTTTTATCGATAGTTGCTGGCAAGGAAAATGATTTAGAAAGAGGAGGGCGTTGTTTGATTTGTTATTTGGATCGCTTAAAAAAAACTGCAGCCTTGGCTTCTGAAAAAAAATATGATTTTTTTTCTACGAGCTTGCTCGTTAGTCCATACAAAAAAACTGAAGATATTGTTGCAATGTGCAAAGATTTAGCGGAAGAGCATAACGTTGCTTATCTGGACGAAAATCTCCAGGCAGATAATTGTTTTTATTTATCTCAAGAATTTGCCAAGAAGGAGAATTATTATCGCCAAAAATTTTGCGGCTGTGAGTTTTCCATGAAAAAAATCGCCTCATTCGCTATTTTGTTTTTTCTAGCCGCCTCTTCTTTCTTTGTTTCTGGCGCGCGAGCTGACACTCAATTTTTGGATAGTGATAATGATGGGTTAACAGACCAGCAAGAAATTACCAAATATCTAACTGACGCCAACAATTCTGATTCAGACGGCGATGGTTTTTTGGATGGCGAAGAAATAAAAAATAATTATTCTCCATTATTTGCCAACAAAAAATTATCAGAAACTGATTTGGATCGCGATGGCTTGAATGATGAAATGGAATTGAAATTCGGCACAGATCTTGGTAAAACCGATTCGGACGGTGATGGTTTTTCTGATTTGCAAGAAATTGAATCTGGCTATAGACCGACTTCTGCCGACAAAAATGCCAAACTAGAAATGAAATTAGAGGTTGATTTAAAAGAACAAAAATTGTTTTTTTTGCTTGGCGGTATAAAATGGAAAGAGTTTGTGGTTTCTAGTGGCAAAGCCAGCACACCGACACCGAAGGGAAACTATAAAATTACCAACAAACACTTGAAGGCTTGGTCTGCTTCTTTTGGGCTCTGGATGCCTTATTGGTTAGGTTTGGGGAATGGAAAAATTGGTTTGCATGAATTGCCAGTTTGGCCAAATGGTTATCGCGAAGGTGCTGATCATTTGGGGATTCCAGTTTCTCACGGCTGTATTCGCTTGGGGATTGGTGATGCCAAATATCTTTATGACCGCTTAACGGTTGGCACAGAAGTATTAATTAAATAATTTTAATATGTTTTATTTTAGATTAAATGTTTTATTGTTGCCGGTTTTTCTTTTTGCTTCGGCGCAATTATTACTCTTTTTTCCAAAAAATTTTTTACCATTATTAATTATCGGTTCCGGCCTGTTGGTTTTTTGGATTTTTAAATTATTTAAAACCGTCGGAAATAAAAAAAATCTTGATTGGCTAAACTATTCCGTCTTGCCGTTATTTTTTCATTTGTCAGCAGTCTTGTATTTCTCCATTGAGCCGAATTTGATTATCGGCCAATTAATTCTATTTTTAGATGCTTTTTTTCAATTCCATTATTTAAAAAATATTTATTATTTTGTTGCCAACAAAGAAAATCGCAACGAACAATTAAAAAACATTTCTTTTTTTGGTGGTGTTTTGGTGATATTTTTTTCTGCTGGTTTTATTTATGGTTTGAAGGCCTTTTTGGGCTATTCACTTTTGCCAATATTTTTTGCCTTTTCGCTGGCTATTTTTGCTTCTTGGTATCAGATTTTTATTTTTGGCCCTTTTTCGGTCAAGAAAAATATCAATTTTTTCTTAATTGCTCTTCTATCTCTTCTGCAAATCGCTTTGGTTTTATTTTTTCTGCCATTTAGCTATCATATTTTAGGAATAATCATGACTCTGGCTTTTTATTTTGTGGTTGGTCTTGGACGTTTATATCTGCAAGGATTTATTCCAAAAAAACAATTAAAATTTTATTTACTCTTTACTATTTTAGCCGGCTTTTTTCTTCTCTTAACTGCGCGCTGGCTCTAATTATCCCCGGATGTTATTTTGTGATACAATAATAATAAATAAAATTTGCTCATATGAATAAAAAAACAAAAAACATTTCTGAAAAAAACCAAAAATATTTAGGATTTAACAATCTTTCTTTTGTGACCATTGTTTCTTCGGCTTTTATCTCTCTGGTGGTTGGTATAATTGCTTGTCTTTTGGTTTTGCCTCACTTTGTTGATTCTTTTGGTCCCGATGTCAAAGTCTCAGATTACAACTGGAGCGACTCTGGATTGATAATCCGCAATCCAAAAACTGTAGTTGTTAATCAGGATGTGAAAGTTGAGGAAAGTATCAATTCAGTTTCTGCTAGCATCATCAAATTTTATCCTCGCCTCAATGCTTCTTCAACCGAAACAATTGATCAAAAAATAGATTCCGAAAAATATTATTTGTTAAAAAATTTTTTTGCTTCCGGCGTGATCATGTCTGCTGATGGCTGGGTGCTTGCCGTTTGGCCGAACAACGGAAAAGATAAAGATCTTGATTTAAAAAAACTTATCGGAAACTATGAGGCTTTAAGCGCTGATGGGAAAGTATATAATATTGATCAGGTGATTTTTGCCAGTAAAAATGAAAACGATAAGATCAAGGCAAAATATCTTCCGCTGCTTATTCATTTGGCTGGTGCTAGTAATTTACCAGTACGATCCTTGGCCAAACCGGCAGATTTGAAAATTGGCCAATCGCTATTTTCTTATAATGGCGGTCATTATTTTGATTTTGGTTTTTTGGCGGATCGCCAAAAAGAAAGTATTCTTCGTTCCAGTGAAGATTTTTCTGAAAAATTAGTTTTAGATTTGGGGGTTTATAGCTCTGATCAGCCTAATTATATTTTTAATTTATCCGGCGATCTGCTTGCTTGGCAATCATCAGAAGAAGATGTTTTACCAATTTATCCTTTGAGTTCCAGAATTGGTTCTTTGTTCAAATTAAAAAAAATCTCTGAGCCTTATTTTGGAGTTAATTATTATAATTTAGCAGACATCAAAATTCCTGGCTTTAATCAAGACAAGGGAGCTTTGATTTATTCCTCTGGGAAAAAAGCTGGTGTTATTTCTGAAAGTCCAGCACAAAAAGCAGGCCTAAAAGATGGTGATCTTATTTTAGAAATCAATGGTGAAACAATCACTGGTGCCAATGATCTGAGTTCAATTATTCAAAATTATTTTCCGGGACAAGAATTGTTAGTTTCTTATTCACGTTCTGGCGTTAATGCGGAAGTTTCTTTGAAGCTTGGCGAAATAAAATAAATATTTTATGAAAATCAAATCAATTAGAAGTGTCAAAAATCTCGAAGGAAAAACGGTTTTGTTGAGAGTTGATTTTAATGTACCAATCAAAGATCAAAAAGTTAGAGAAGAATACAAAATAAAAATGTCTCTGCCAACCATTGAGTATCTTTTAAGAAAAGGTGCGCGTGTGGTGGTGATGAGTCATCTCGGCTCTCCAAAAGGAAAAATAAATCCAGATTTTTCTTTGGCGCCAATTGCCAAATCATTGCAGAAATTATTAACCAAAAGAGCTTACAAGAGAAAAATAAAATTTGCTTCCGGCGTGATCAATAAAGAGGTTTTCGAAGAAATCGCTGGATTGAAAAATGGCGAGTTGATTCTTTTGGAAAATTTACGTTTTGAAATTGGTGAAGAAAAAAATGAAAGCTCCTTTGCCAAAAAATTAGCTTCTCTCGGGGATCTTTATGTTAATGATGCTTTTGCGGTTTCTCATCGCGATCAAGCCTCTGTTTCGGCAATCAAAAAATATCTCAATAGTTATGCTGGTTTATTATTGGAGGATGAAGTAATGGCTTTGGCAAAAATTAATAAGCCAAAACAACCCTTAATTGCCGTGATGGGTGGTTCTAAGGTTGATACCAAGGCGCCTTTGATTGAAAAAATGCACAAGAAGGCAGAATTTGTTTTGATTGGTGGTGCTTTGGCTAATAATTTTTTTAAAGCCCTCAATTACGAAGTTGGTTCTTCTTTGGTAGATAATGATAGTTTGGTTTTTGCAAAGAAATTTATCAAAAGGGGGCGCTTGGACCAAAAAATTATTTTACCTTGCGATGTAGTTGTTCTTAATGGTGGTCGATTTATTGCCAAGTCTTCCGACAATCTAACAAAAAAAGATCGAATTGTTGATATTGGACCGAAAACTGTGGAGATGTTTGCTTTAATTATTAAAAAAGCAGCCACAATTGTTTGGAATGGTCCAATGGGTTGTTTTGAAGAAAAGTCTTCAGCGTTTGGAACAATGGCTGTTGGGAGAATTATTGCTGCTCGATCCAAGGGTGTTGCTTGGGGCGTGGTTGGTGGCGGAGAGACCGCTGAAGCAATCAAGTTAACCAAAATGTCTCAATATATTGATTGGATTTCGACTGCCGGCGGAGCAATGCTTGCTTATTTGGGTGGTGAAAAAATGCCAGGACTAACAAAAATAGTTAGCAAATAAAAATATGTCAAAAATAAAAAAAATATTTGCCCGCGAAATCTTGGATGGCCGCGCTTATTCTAGTTTGGAAGTAAAAATTATTCTCGACAACGGAATAGAAACCAAAGCTTCTGCGCCATCAGGAGTTTATTCAAATATTTTTGAACCAAAAGAATTGCGCGATGATCTTGAAGATAATTCTTTTATTTCGGGTGTTTCGTTGGCTATTCAGAAAGTGGAAACAATTATCGCACCAGCCCTCAAAGGAATGGACCCAAAAAAACAACAAGAAATTGATGAGTTATTATTAGCCCTGGATGGCACCGAAGACAAGAGTAACTTGGGAATTAATACTATTTTTGCAATTTCAGTTGCTTGTGCCAGGGCGGCTGCTTGTTCAGAGAAAAAAGAGCTGTATGTTTATTTGATGGATTATTTCAAAATGTCGGCAATCAAAAATTTGCCTCAGCCGATTTTCACTATGTTTAATGGTGGTCTATATGCCGACACAAACCTAGATTTTCAAGAATATTTATTACTAGCAAAAAAAGATGATATCAAAACTAATGTTTTAATGGGTCAAGAAATTTATCAATCGCTGGGCAGGGTCTTGCGTGAAAATGCTCTTGATTCCGATACTGGTGTCGAAGGAGGTTATGCTCCAAACATGGATTCAAGTATTCAAGCTTTGGAAATGATTAGAGCGGCGGCCATAAATTCCGATTATCAGCTTGGTGAAGACTTTTCTTTGGGAATCGATTTGGGCGCTTCTTTGTTTTTTGATAAAAATGAAGAAAAGTATATTTTTGCTGCTGATCATCAATTAATTAGTAAAAATAATTTAGCAGGAATCTATCAAGAATGGTTTCAGTTGCAAGGAGTGGATTATTTAGAGGATCCTTTAGCGGAAGATCGTTTTTCTGACTGGCGTGATCTAACTCATTCTCTGGGCAATCAAGTCATTATTGCTGGCGATGATCTTTTCGCTTCTCAGACTAATCGTTTGCGACAAGGCTTGAAAGAAAAAGCTGCCAATGCTATGGTGGTAAAACCAGTTCAGTCAGGGACCTTAAGCGAAGTGATTGAATGTGTAAAATTAGCAAAAAAACATGGCTACAAGCTAATTATTTCCGCTCGTGGCAGTGAAACAAACGATGATTTTATTGCTGATTTTGCGGTGGCCGTTGGTGCGGATTATTTGAAATCCGGTGCCCCTGCCAGAGGCGAAAGAATTGCCAAATATAATCGCCTTTTAGAAATTGAATTATTATGTCAGGAGAATCTTCAACACAAAAAATAAGCGATGACCCTCTTAGTAGGCCGCAATTAGTGGTTTTTTTGCTTTTGGATGGCTGGGGAATTGCTCCAGAGGGCGAAGGTAATGCAATCAACGAAAAAAATTCAAAAAATTTTATTAATCTTGTTTCAGAATATCCAGCAACAGTTTTGAAGGTTAATGATTTAAGTGAAGCAAAAAGATACTCTATTCTGGGTTCTTACGGCAAATTTTGTCAGTTATTACTTGATCAGGGAATTAGACAGACTTATATTACAGAAAGCGAAAAAGCATCAGCGGTTCTGGCACATTTTGTTGGCCAAGAAAACGAAGCCAAAGTCGAAACCAAAATTATTTCTTCTCCAATTTGCGATTCTTATAATCTAAACCCAGAAATGTCTCTTGAAGAAGTGGGGCGAGTAGCAGTCAAAGCAATTAGAGAGAACAAATCAGAATTTATTTTAATTAGTGTTGCTAATCTCGATTTGGTTTCGGTCAGTGGTGATTTTGCAGCTATTCAAAAAGCGGTTCAGAAGGTTGATAGTTTTATTGGTAAAATTACTGAAGAAGTTTTATTGAAAAAGGGAGTTTTGGTTATTTCTTCAGCTGGCGGCAACGCTGAAAAAGCAATTGATGTAGTTACTGAATTAACAAACAAAGAAAACACTTTGAATCCAGTCCCTTTTTTGGTAGTTGGGACAGACTACAAAGGCCTTTCTTTGTTTGGTAAGGATGCCCCTGGCGGCGATTTAAGTTTGCTTGGTCCGACTGGAAATTTGGCAGATATTCCGGTAACTTTACTGAACTTGCTAAAATTTGACGATTCTGTTATAATAGAGGGGAAGAATTTGTTAGAAGAAAAATAAATTTTTTTCATTCTTTTAAAAAAGAAAAAAATATACCAAATTGGTATAATTTAAAAATATAGCTTTTGTTCAGCGTAAAGTAGTTTTTCTTGTTCGAGCTACTTCGGTATCTTTCATTGTGAAATGCGAGATACCTTTTTTTATTCAAAAAACAAAAAAGCGAACTTTTCAAAGTTCGTTTTTTTTGTTTCATTTTTAGATTAACCAAATAACGATGCTAGCAGCAGCGCCCAGTAAGGCGCCGGCCAGAATTTCAATTGGCCGGTGACCGATTTGCTCTAATAGTTTTGGATATAGGTGTTCTTCAATAATTTCATCTTCTTTCAAATCTTCCACCAAAACATTCAAGGTTTTTCCGTGTTGACCAAGATAATTGCGCAAACCAACTGCGTCAGTAATCACCACTGAAGAAACAACGAGCATGATAGCAAACAAGGGGGAAGTGGCACCTTCTTTTAGGAGGATAATAATGGCCAGAGAAACAACAGTGGCGGTGTGACTGGAAGGCATACTGGAATAAGCAAAAAAATCTTTGATTTTTAATTTTTTGTGGCGCGATTTGAGAGCAAATTTTAAACCTTGAGCGATTAAAAAAGCAACAATTGGAGCCAATAAAAAATCATACATATTAAATATCTAAGTTCTTTACTTTCTTGGCGTGGGTTTGAATAAAGTTTTTGCGCGGAGCAACGTTGTCACCCATTAGCATGTCAAAAATTTGATCAGCTTTGGCGGCATCTTCCACAGTAACTTGTTTCAAAATGCGTTTTTCAGGATTCATCGTGGTTTCCCATAGTTGATCGGCGTTCATTTCACCCAAACCTTTGTAGCGCTGAATATTGATTCTGCTATTTTTTTTCTTTTCCTCTTCTTTGTTTGGTGTTTCTTCAACGATCACAATTTCGCCCTCTTCTCCTTCGTCATTTTCTTCCACAACTTCTACAGAGCTGGCAAAGCCGCCGAGTTCTTCAATAATTCTGTCCTTCTCTTCGTCGCTATAGGCATAGTTGATACTGGTGCCTTTTTTGATTTGATAGAGTGGCGGTTGAGCGATGTAGATGTGACCAGAATCGACCAAAGAAGTGAAATAACGATAGAATAAGGTTAAAAGCAAAGTGCAGATATGAGCGCCATCGACGTCGGCATCGGTCATGATGATGATGCGATGATAACGAAGTTTTTCCAAATCAATTTGGTCACCAATATTGGTGCCGAGGGCAATGACAATATTTTTGATTTCGTTATTTTGCAGCATTTTGTCCAAGCGGGTTCTTTCGACGTTCAAAATTTTTCCTCTCAAAGGAAGGATAGCTTGAAAGCGGCGATTGCGTCCTTGTTTGGCAGAGCCACCAGCGGAGTCTCCCTCAACGATATAGAGTTCACATTCTTCAGCTTTGCGGCTGGAACAATCAGAAAGCTTTCCTGGCAAAGTCATTCCTTCCAAGGCTCCTTTGCGAAGAATGGTGGCGCGAGCCGATCTGGCCGCCAAACGAGCTTGAGCGGAAAGAGAGCATTTGTTGATGATTGCTTCTGCTTCTTTTGGGTGTTCTTCTAAGAAGGTGTTGAAAGCTTCACCAAAACTTTGTTCAACATAACCTTTAGTTTCGGCATTGCCAAGTTTTCCTTTGGTTTGTCCTTCAAATTGCGGATCTGGCAGTTTGACGCTAATAATCGCTGTCAAACCTTCGCGAACATCTTCGCCAGTCAGATTTTCATCTTTTTCTTTTAACAAGTTTTTGCCGCGAGCGTAGTTGTTTAGGGTTCTAGTCAAAGCGGTGCGGAAGCCAATCAGGTGAGTACCGCCTTCTGGGTTGTGAATATTGTTGGCAAAAGAAAGAACAGTTTCGTTGTATTCGTCATTGTATTGTAAAGCAACTTCGACTTTGGTGTCGCCAACACTTTTATCCAAATAAAAAATTGTTTCGTTTTTGACACTTTTGTTGCGGTGCAGGGAACGAATATAAGACTTGATTCCGCCTTCAAAATGGAATTTGTATTTTTTGGGACGATGTTCTGGACGTTCGTCAATTACATTAATAGTGATTCCCTTGGTGAGATAGGCCTGTTGACGCAAACGGTCCAAAATTTTTCCCCAACTGAAATCTAGTTCTGTAAAAATTGTTGGATCTGGCTTGAAAGTGATAATCGTGCCGCTGCCAGTTGCTGGCCCGACTAATTTGATTGGAGTTTGCGGAGTGCCAATTTTGTATTCTTGATACCAAGCTTTTCCTTCGCGATGAATTTCAGCTCTTAAATAAGTACTAAGAGCATTAACTACGGAAACACCAACACCATGAAGACCGCCGGAGACTTTGTAGCCGCCGCCGCCGAATTTTCCACCAGCATGAAGTTTGGTTAAAACTGTTTCCAGGGCAGAAACACCGGTTACTTTGTGTTTGTCTACTGGAATACCACGCCCATTGTCCTCTACTTTGACCATTCCGTCAGCTAAGAGGGTGACTGTGACTTCGTCAGCGAAACCAGCCATTGCTTCATCAATACAATTGTCTACAACTTCCCAAATCAAGTGGTGCAAACCAGCAGCAGAAGTGGAGCCGATATACATTCCTGGTCTTTTGCGGACCGGATCAAGTCCTTCTAAAACGGTGATTGAATCAGCACCATAGCTGTCTTTTTTTATTTCTTCTTTAGCCATATCAAATAAAAAACTCCTTTTTTAGGGTCTTTTTTTAACCTTTTTATAATAATTTACTCTTATATTTTAGCAGACAAAAAGCTTTTTGGCAAACCTTTTTTTCGCTAATTTCAGCTTGACTTTATTCGCTTTTTCTTTCAAAATTTCCAAAATTTCCTTTTGATGTTATTATAAAAGAAATAGCTTTTTGCTTTTTATCTAAGAAAAATATGTCAAAAATTATTGTTGCTAACTGGAAAGCCAATCTTCTGCCAAAAGAATCTTCGGTTTTGGCAAAAAAATATTCAACACTAAAATCTGCCAATTCAAATATTGTTGTTTGTCCAGATTTTTTGGCAATCTCATCAGTCGCTCAATTATTAAAAAAATCAGCAATTAGCTTGGGAGCTCAGGATTGCGCCAGTTTTTCTCTCGGTAGTCACACAGGTGATATTTCTGCTGTCGCCCTAAAATCAATTGGTACTAAATATATTATTGTTGGTCATAGCGAAAAACGAGCTAGCGGCGATACCGACAAAATTGTGGCGGAAAAAGTGCAGAGAATTTTGACAGAAAAATTAACGCCGATTATTTGTATTGGTGAAAGTGCCGCTGAGCGCCGAGCCAAAAAAACAGCAGCAGTTTTTAAAAAACAATTAGCAGCAATTTTTGGTAACTTAAACAAAGTACAGCTTGTCCAGCCAATATTTATCGCCTACGAACCGCTTTGGGCGATTGGTTCCGGAAATGCTTTAGTGGCAGAAGAGGCAGCTGGGCTTTGTGAATTAGCAAAAAAAACCGCTCTTTCTCTCGGGATCAAAAAAATAAAAGTTTTTTATGGCGGCAGTGTTGATGCCAAAAATGCTAGCGCTTATTTGCAAAAAAATGAAATTGACGGCTTGTTAATTGGCGGGGCTAGTTTGAATTTCCAGGCTTTTAAAAAAATTATCAATTTTTAATATGTGGGTTTATCTTTCTTTATTTTTTGTTCTGGTCTCAATATTAATTATTTTTTTTATTATCTCCAAAAAATTTACCGCTTTGGCTTTGTTGGATTTGGAGCATTTACCAGGGAGAAAAGAGGCAAAATTCAAGGAGCAAATTATCACTAAGCGCCTTGATCGAGACCTGGAAAAGGTTTCCGGTCTTCTTGGTTCTTGGCGTTTGTTTTTTGAGCGCCGTATTGGTTCATTTTTGCGCCAATTGCGCCTTCGTTTGGAACTTTCTAAGGAAAAATATCGTCGAGAAAAGAAAATAAGTTTTGGCGAGCGACAAATGAAAGTAAGCGCTTGGTTTAGTGAGGCTAGAGAATTTGCGAAAAAAGGTGATTTCGAAAAAGCAGAAGAGCTATTAATTTCAATTATTAATTTGGATCATCGTTATTTGCCAGCCTTCATTGAACTCAGTGATGTTTATTATGAATTGAAAAAATATTTAGAGGTCAAGCAAACTCTTTTTCATGTCTTAAAAGTTTTGTCTCGCAAAACAAATAATGATTTTTCAAGTTATCGCGCCAAAAAAGAACTGTACTACACTCTTGCTAATGCCAACAAGCAACTAGGTGATCTTGATGAAGCGATTGATAATTTACAAGAAGCTCTTGAGCTGGATTCAAATAATCCGCGTTACCTTGATTTAATTTTGGAATTAAGTATAATGAAAAAAGATTATGCCTTGGCTGAGAGTATTTTTCGTCGTTTAACCGAGGTTAATCCAGAAAACAAAAAATTGCCGGATCTTCGAATTCGGATTGATAAATTATTGGAATATTAGAATTCCAAATCGCCGTTTTAGCTCAGCTGGTAGAGCACTTCCATGGTAAGGAAGAGGTCTCGGGTTCAATCCCCGAAAACGGCTCATTAGAAAAGCGCCTTTGGCGCTTTTTTTGTCCAAAAAAAAGGAAAATATCACTGCTATCTTGACAATCAAGACAAAACATGATAATGTTAGCTCACAAATGAGCTTTGGTTGCCGTGGCAAAAAACGCTCTTTAAAAATAAAATATAAACAAAAAAAATAAATTAGAAATGAAAAAAAATGAAAAAGGCTTGCGTTTTTTGTTGAAAAAAAATGCAGGAGATCAGATTTTTATTATTGGAATCTGGTTGTCAGTTGTCTTGCTGCTGTTTTTGGCAGCCGGGGCTTTCCTAAATTTTATTTTAGGAAAAATAATTTTATCTATCACGACCGCTTCAATTGGAGTTGTTATTCTAAAAAATGCTTGGTGGGTGATTTTAATTATCTGTCTCGGTATATTTATTTCTCACGCTCTCAAAACAATTTACAAGTCCAGAGTGATTATTCCAGAAAGGCATGTCGCATTATTAGAATGTTTTAATGAATTTGTTGGCGAAGATGAGGACACGATTGATGAAAGTCGAGGAGTAATTCACGAAGGTCTGCATTTTGTTTTTCCTTATTTTAATATTTTTAAGATTAATGGCGACGCTCCTTATTTTTTAGGCAGAAAAACAATTGAATTATTCAAAGGTCTTGATGTAAAAAAAGATTTTCCAATTGATGTTAAAGACACCTCTGTTAATTTGACAGCAACTATAATAATTAAAATTGATAATCCGATTTTTGCTGCTTACAAAATTGATAATTACCAAGATTTTATTGTTAAAAAATGCGAGGCAGCACTGAGAAAAAAGTGCGCTCAATGTGATTTGGAGGAATTACTTGAAACAAGAAAAGACTTGACCCTAAAATTAATTTTTTCCGATCTTAATTCTGAGGGGGAGAGTGTTGATATTGAAGAGATTAAAAAGGTTGGGGTAAATATTTTGGATTTTATTGTCACTGATGTTGGTGTTCAGCAAAAAGACTTAGAGCAAAGAGAAAAAATTCTCAAAGCAAAAAATGATCAATTGGCAAAAAGCATTGAAAATGAAACCAAAAAACAAGAGGCTGAAACAAAAAGAATTATCGTTGGGATTGATTCTGAAACGGAAGCAAAAAGAGTTCAAGTTTTAGCGGAGGCGAATGCTAGTAAATTAAAAATCGAAGGAGAGGCTTTGAAAAAATTTAAAGAAGAGACTGGCTTTAGTAATGACAACATTTTAGCCAAAGAAACTATTGGTGCCATAAAACCAACTGATAAACTTATCACGAGTGCTCATGGCGTTGGTGGCTTGGGAGCTGAGATTGCTTTTGGTGCTAATTTTGGAAACAAAAAAGATGAAAAATCTTAAGTAAAAAACTAAAAACACGGGACTTGATATTTTATATCAAGTCCCTTTTTATTTTTTTGTTTTTATGCTACATTTAAAGTATATTTATAATAAAATTTATGAAAAAAGTATTCTTTTTAATGGTATTTGTTTTATCTTTATTTTTACTCAACTCATCTCCCGTATTGGCGGCTAAAGATAGTTCTATGACCCTAACCAATCCTCTTGGACCAAACACCACAGTCTACACCTTAGCTGGCCGCATTATTTCGGTCGTTCTTGGTTTGGTTGGCACAATCGCTTTGGTCATGTTTATTTATGGCGGCATTATTTGGATGACTTCTGCTGGCTCAAAAGACAAAGTAAAAAAAGGGAAGGATGCTATTGTTTGGTCGGTAATCGGAATGGCAGTTATTTTTGCCTCATACGGACTCACCAAATTTCTATTGGACAACCTCACGGGTCGATAATTTATCTATCAAACAAAAGACCATCTGTTTCAGGTGGTTTTTTATTTGACAATCATCAAAAAAAATGATAGTTTGAACTCAAATTGTTTAAGTATTAGCCATTATGGCAAAATGCTTTTTAAAAATAAAATAAAAAACCAAAATAATTATTGATCATGAAAAAAAACAGAAAAAATGATCGACGTTCTCTGATTGAAAAAGGCGCAGAGAAACAAGTGGTTGTCCTTATTGTTTGGATGATGTTGGTCTTAATTGTTATTGCCTCTTCTGGAATTCTAGCCTTTTTGGCTTTTAAATTCCTTCTTCCCGATTATGTATTAATCGGAAAAATATCAGTTTCTTCTATTTGTTTGATTTCTTTTCTTGTTGTAATATATAATACGATTAAAGATTCATTAGTAACCATTCCGGAAAACCATTTTGTTCTATTGGAATGCTTTGACAAATTTGTTGGCAAAATGGATGACGCACCTCAAGAAAGTAGAGGAGTAATTAAAAGTGGACTGCATCTTATTTTTCCTTATTTTAAGATCTTTAAAATTCATAACAATATCGCTTATTTTTTGGGTGATATGGGCATTGAATTATTTAAAAATGTAAATAAGAAAAATGAATTTCCAGTTAACCTCAAGGACACCGCTGTTAATTTGTCTGTAGTGGTGATAGTGAAAATATTTAATCCAATTCTCACCGCGTACAATGTTTCTGATTATCAAGGCTTGCTTGTTAAAAAATGTGAAGCAGCTATTATTAGAAAGGCTAATAAATACAACCTAGCAACCCTACTTGAATCTCGAGAACTTTTATCTTTGGATTGCGTATTTCCAAAATCTGACTCCGGTGAAAAAAATCTTGAAATAAAAAAATTTGAAGAAGAAATGGGAGTTAAATTATTGGAGATAGTAATTGTTGATATTGGAGTTCAACAAAAAGATCAAGAACACAAAACAAAAATTTTTCAAGCAGAGAATGAACAAAAAGCAGCAGCTATTGAAAATCAAATCCTGATTGAAAGAGAAAAAACAAAAGCAGAGCTTCTTGCAATCAAAACGGCTGCCGATCAGGGCAGGATAGAAGGCTTGTCAGACGCTAACGCCAGTAACATAAAAAAGACAAAAAAAGCAGAAGGAGAAGCAATTAAGGAGTTCAAAAAAGATACCGATTTTGACAATAAAGAAGTTATCACCAAAGATGCCCTCGAGGCGATAAAGGATAGTGATAAATTGTTAATTGGCGGTAAGGGAGGAGCTTCTGCTATTGGTTCAGAAATAGCTTTTGGTGCCGGTTTTGTTAAGGGTGATAAAAAAACAGAAGAAAAGGAGGAATAAAATATCAAAGGGGCTTAATATTTTTATATTAAGTCCCTTTTTATTTGACAAGCTGGCTGATATTTTTTATGATGTTCTGGTACTGGGTCGATACCGAAGTGGTCAACCGGGGCAGACTGTAAATCTGCTGGCTTACGCCTTCGTAGGTTCGAATCCTACTCGGCCCACCAAAAAACAGGTTTTTGCCTGTTTTTTTATTGATATTTTTGTTATAATTCTGAATGAGAATAATCTTTAATTCGCTTATTATGAAAATAATTAATCACGACAAAATCGGTCGCAGCTTTCTCCGAATTTTTGCGGTGGAATTTTTTGTAATTATCATTATTGTTGCCGTCTTAATTTTGATGTAATATGCCAGAGCTGCCGGAAGTGGAAACAGTGCGTGCCGATTTGGCACTGGTCCTGAAAAACAAAAAAATTGTTGCTTTGGAAATACTATCAAAAAAATCCGCTCAGCCTTCAGCTGAATTTTTGTTAAAAAATTTGCCTGGCTGTTCTTTTTTGGGCGCAGAAAGATTGGGAAAATTATTAATTTTTCCGTTAAGTAAAAAACTTTATTTATTAGTTCACTTGCGCATGACTGGTCAATTGATTTATCTTGATCGCGCCGGTTTGAAGGGCGGGGGTCATTCTGATTATGGACGACCAGAAAAATTTTCGGAACTCAATTTGCCCAACGAACATACCAGAATTATTTTGAAACTTTCTGGTGGTGCAAATTTGTATTTTAACGATCTTCGCAAATTTGGCTTTTTGCGCTTGGTAGATCAAGAAGGTTTGTTGCTAGCCAAAAAATCTTTTGGCCTGGAGCCGCTCGCTAAAGAATTTTCAGTGACTTATTTAAAAAAAATTCTAGCTGGCAAAAAACAAAAAATAAAACCTTTTTTGTTGGACCAAAAATTTATTGCCGGTTTAGGAAATATTTATGTTGATGAATCGCTTTTTGCTTCCAGAATTAGGCCGGATCGTTCCGCGACTTCTTTGTCCGATCTGGAAATAAAAAATCTTCATCGGGCCATTCAAAAAATTATCAAAAAAGCTATTCAGCTTCGCGGAACCACTTTCTCTAACTATTTGGATAGCCGAGGGCAAGAGGGTAATTTTTCCAATCAGCTTCAGGTTTATGGCCGTGGTGGCAAAAATTGCCTAGTCTGCGGTAAAAAAATCTCGAAAATTAAATTATTTGGTCGAGGAACTCATTTTTGCGAACATTGCCAAAAATAAAAATAATATTTGACTTTTATACCCCGATGTTATATTTTAATACTGTAATATTTAAAGGAAAAAAACCAATATGTCCCAAGACAACATGATTAAGCTTGAGTGTACGGAATGCAAGACCGTCAATTATTTTTCCCACAAAAATAAAAAAACTCTCAAGGAAAGATTAGAAATGAAAAAATATTGTCCAAAGTGCAATACTCACACCATGCACAAGGAAACAAAATAAACGTTTGTTCTAGACCCGCCCGAACGGCGGGTTTGGTTTTGTTCAAAACTTAAAAAATTAGCTAAAATCCCCATGCCAAAAAATTTTGCTAAACCATTCTTGATTGCCATTGTGCTAATTGCCTTGGCTGCTTGTTTTTTTGTTTTTAAGCCTTTTTTGATTGAAATAATCATCGCCGCGGTGTTGGCGACTATTTTTTATCGCCCTTATCAAGCACTGGTCAGATTTATGAAAGGCAGAAAAAATATTTCCGCTTTATTAATGTGTCTGCTTTTAGTGACAATTATTATTTTGCCAACCGTGAAAGGTTTGATTTATGCCGGTGAAAAATCTGCCGTAGCTTATTCGGAGGCGGTTAAATATTTTTCCGAACACGATGCTTCTGATTTGTTACAAACTCCTTTGGCACAGAAACTTAATTTAGGTAATTTGGATTTTGTTGGTCTTTCACAAGGAACCTTCGGTGGTGTTATTCTTAATTTTTTTGAAAAATCTAGTAATTGGTTAATTTCTGGTGCTACCGCCACCGTGATCGGCACAACTAATTTTGTTGTTTCACTTTTTGTTATTATTATTACCATGTTTTTCTTTTTTGTGGATGGTAGAAAAATGTTGGAAAGCTTGATGCATCTCTCTCCTTTGCCAAACAAATATGACCGAGAGATTTTTGTAAAATTTCGGGAAGTGAGTTATACCACCATGGTTTCAACTTTTGTTGTTGCGATTGGCCAGGGCGTGGTTGGTGCGATCGGTTTTGCGATTATTGGTTTTCCAGCTTTTTTGGCGGGGGTTTTGGTGGCCTTGCTTTCACTTTTGCCTTATATCGGTTCTATGATTTTTTATATTCCGGTCGGTTTGTATTATTTGTTGATGGGCCAGATTTGGCAGGGGATTTTTATTCTCGCCTGGGGCTTCTTTATTATCGGCACAATTGATAATGTGATTCGCGCTTGGATGTTGAAAGGGAAGGCTCAAATCAATCCGATTTTTGTGGTCTTTTCCATTTTGGGCGGCATTATTCTTTTCGGTTTTTGGGGAGTGGTGATTGGTCCCTTGATTGTTTCAATTACCGCCACTATTTTTCATATCTATGCTTTGGAATTTTGTGAAGAGTATGATGTTTCATCAGATAGTCTGGGAACATTTTTGGAGAACAAAGAGAAGACTAAAAAAACCAAAACAAAAACTAAAAAATAATTTTAATATTTTAAACTTATGTTAGGAGAAAAAACAAGAAAAAATTTGGAAGAAGCTTTAATCGGCGAATCCAAAGCTCGAAACAAATACGACTGGTTTGCCAGTGTAGCCAAAAAAGAAGGTTATGTGCAAGTTGCTAATATTTTTGAAGAAAGCGCTCGCAACGAAAAAGAACACGCCAAACTTTGGGCCAAGCAATTGGGGATAATTGGTGATACTGCTGCCAATTTGAAAGATGCAATCGAGGGAGAGCTTCATGAAACTAATGAAATGTATCCAAAAATGGCCGAAGAGGCCGAAGCCGAAGGTCATGCCGACATCGCAAAATTATTCCGTGGCGTTGCTCAAGCAGAAAGAGCTCACGCTAGCCGCTATGAAAAATTGTTGGAAAACTTGGAGAAAGGTGAAGTTTTCAAAAAGCCAGCTCCAGTTCGTTGGAAATGTAATAATTGCGGTTACATCCATGAAGGCGGGGAAGCTCCAATGATTTGCCCTTCTTGCTTGCACCCACAAGCTCACTTTGAAGTTTTTGTTGAAACTTATTAATAAAATAACAAACAAAAATATGAACAGAGAAGACAAGACCTATTACTGCAGTCGTTGCGGTAATAAAGTAAAATTCATCAAAGACGGCGGTGGAGAAGTGATTTGCTGTGGCGAACCAATGAGAGAAGATGATTAAATAAGAAAAGGCTCCAGAAATGGAGCCTTTTTGCTATCTCTTGAATAATTTGGCGGTAAATAGTAAGATGTTTGATGTAGTAAAATATAATAAATGCGGGCGTAGTATAATGGTAGTACAGAGGTCTCCAAAACCTTAGGCGTGGGTTCGATTCCTACCGCCCGTGCATCAAAAAACACAGGACTTTGTTCTGTGTTTTTTTATCTTGCGTGTATAAG
>CAZBVX010000009.1:0-23400 GCA_964495615.1 uncultured Gammaproteobacteria bacterium
TTATCGCAGGCTGCTACGTCCTTCATCGTCTTCTTATGTCAAGGCATCCGCCATATACTCTTGTTGAGATTTCCTCACACTTTTGTTTTAAACTTTCTCGAAAAGTTTTTGATTTTAGATCTATATAATTAAAACTAGACGCTGCTAATTTTAATCTGCTTCATTATTGAAATTGCAAAAAATCATAATGAAGTTTTTATTTATTGTTTTTAAAGTTCTTACCGCGGTTAGTTAATCAAATTAGCTTACCGGTTTTGAAAATTGCAAATGCACTTTTCAAAATGAGTATTCCAATCTTTCAAATCGTTTTTGGGGAAACAAAAAACCGCCGAGGCGGTTCAAAACACAAGTGAAAAAGGCTTTGTGTTATCACCGCTTATAAACGATATGAAAATTTTGATTACGCATATCTTATCTCAATTTTTTTAAACTGTTTTAATTATAGCGAATAAAAAAATAATGTCAATACCCCATAAACGTTGGAAAAAACGTCTAAATATCTCTTGAATTTTCAAAATGTTCCAAAGCTACTTCTTTTGTTATTAAACCTTCGTTATATAGGCGTCTCAAATCGTGGTCCAGGCAAATCATTCCTTCTGAAGAACTGGTTTCAATTACATTTTTTAACTGAACCACTTTGTCTTCTCGAATTAAGTTTGCTACCGCTGAATTGTTCAACATAATCTCTCTAGCGGCAATTCTACCGCCGTTTTTCCCTGGAATTAAATGCTGAGAAATCACTGCACTCAAGATATTTGATAATTGAGATTTGATTTGATTCTGTTGATGGGCGGGAAAAATATCAATAATACGATCAATAGATTGCGCTGAATTGGCGGTGTGTAAAGTCGCAAAAACCAAATGTCCGGTTTCAGCGATGGTAATTGCCGAAGCAATAGTTTCCAGGTCGCGCATCTCTCCAATCATTATTACATTTGGGTCTTGTCGCAAAACATGAGAAAGTCCTTCTGGAAAACTGAGAAAATCATTGCCATATTGTCTTTGAGAAATAATACTCTTTTTTGGAGTGAATAAAAATTCAATTGGATCTTCAAAGGTGACAATATTGTAACGATAATTTTCATTTAAATAATTAATCATCGCTGCCAAAGTGGTTGATTTTCCTGAGCCGGTCGGACCGACCACCAAAATTAAACCTTCTTTCTTGTCCAAAATCTTTTTGATGTCGTCAGAAAAACCAATTTCTGCCAAAGTCGGCTGATGTCCGCTGATTACTCGCGCCACAATCCTAAGATGATCACAGGCATAAGAAACATTCACCCGAAAACGAACATCATCAACATTAAAACCACAATCCAATTCGCGTTTTTTTGTTAATTCTAATTTTTGTTCTTTGGTTAAAAATAAATCTAAGGCAAGAAATAAATCCTTGTCATTCAAAGCAGAAAAAGAAATTCCAGAGAATCCTTCCAGATTACTAATTGAATCGTTAACATCAAAAAGTTCGCCGTTCAAGCGCAACATCGGCTTTAAACCGAAAACTAAATGCAAATCTGAAGCCTGAGCAAGAGCGGCAATTTTGAATAAAGCACGAAAATCCATATTAATTTTGATTACCAATTTTTGACGATTAAACCTTTGGCAGCAGCATCAATTTGTGCTTCCTGTTTCGAGGATCCGACGCCAGTGGAAATTTGTTCCTCGTTTAAATACAAACCGACAGTAAAAATTTTGGCGTGATCAGGCCCTTCCTCGCTAAGCATTTCATAGTGCGGAGTAACTGCTAAAAATTCCTGAGCCGCTTCTTGGAATTTTGATTTTGGATCTAAATAAGTTTTATTTTTCAAAATATCTTTCAGCTTGGTAACAATAAAATCTAAGATAAATTTTTTCGCTGGCTCCATTCCCTGGTCAAGATACATTGCACCGATTAAAGCTTCAACTGCGTTAGCCAAAATATAACCGCGTGCTTTTTTGTTTTTATCTTTTGCTTCACCGCGAGATAAATAAAGATAATTATCCAAATCAATTTCTTCGGCAACAACACGCAACATTTTGGCATTAACCAAACTGGCACGCCAATTGGTTAAATCTCCTTCCGGAGTTTCTGGAAAATTTAAATATAAATATTCGGTGACCACAATCTCCAAAACAGCATCTCCCAAAAATTCTAAACGCTCATTGTGTCCGCAGGGAAAGTCTGGATGCTCATTCAAATAAGAGCGATGAACCAAGGCTTGTTTTAATAATTCTTTTTTTTGAAAAGAAAAACTAATTTTTTTTTGTAATTTTTCTAACTCGGCCATATCTTTATTTTGATTCCTCTTCTGTTTTTTTTGTTTCTTCTTCGTTTTCGACAATGAAGTCAGCCTTGCGTAATTCTTCTGGCAAATCATTAAAAATTGAACCGAGAACACCATTGATAAATTTACTCGAAGAATCGCTGCCAAAAGCTTTGGCAATTTCAATTGCCTCATTGATTGCTACTTTTGGTGGAATTTTTTCAGCATAAATTAGTTCAAAAATTCCCAAGCGCAAAATATTGCGATCAACATAAGTAATCTGCTCTAAGGGCCATTCAGTAGCATATTTTCGAATATAGTTGTCAATCTCTTCTAGATGCTCAAAAATACCATTAATGGTATATTTTACATAACCGCTATCATCGAAATCGGGAGCAAAATTTGCAAAATTATCTTGAATTATTTTGTCAATTTCTGAATTTTTATGATGATTAAAATCCCAAACAAACAAAGTCTGCATGGCAATTGTTCTGGAAAGATGTCTATTACTCATAAATTTGTCTAAATTGAAAGCAACGGCCCATATCCTTAAAGAGCCGGGCCGTCGATTTCAAATTTTTATTTTTTGGTTTTTGCAACAGTTTTCTTCACTACTTCACGTCCTTTGTAGGTACCGCAGAATTCACAGGCAGTGTGGGGTAATTTTGCTTTGCCGCACTTTTCGCAAGTATTCAGAGCAACTGGTTTCAGAGCTAAATGGGCGCGATTTTTACCAACGGCCGACTTAGTCCTTCTTTTTTTAGGATTAGCCATACAATTATGAAAATATATTAATTACTTATTTAGAATAAACGAAAACTCTTTTTTAGTCAACTTTGATTAATTTAACGCCCACAATCGCTTCAAATTCTTCTTTTTCTAAAGTTTCCTTTTCGAGCAAAGCAGTGGTTACTTTTTCCAAGCTTTCTTTGTTGTTAGCAATTATCTCTTGCGCTTTTTTGCTCGCTACCTCTAATATTTCGGAAACTTCTTCATCAATTTTTTCTGCCGTTTTTTCACTATAATCACGATTTTCATGAATCTGACTACCCAAGAAAACCATTTCTTCTTTGTCGCCAAAGGTTCTTGGTCCCATTTTTTCACTCATACCATACTCAGTAATTAAGGCACGAGCCAGGTTTGTGGCGCGGCGCAAATCAGAAGTAGCGCCCGTGGTTACTTCGCCAAAAATTTTCTTTTCGGTTAAATGTCCTCCGAGCAATACTGCTATTTCTTCAATAAATTCACTTTTGGAATGCATGTGGCGATCTTCCAAGGGAACTTTCAAGGTGTAGCCGCCAGCATTACCCCGAGCAATAATTGAAATTTTTTGCACCGGATCTATTTTTGATAAAAAATGAGCAACAATTGCATGTCCAGCTTCATGATAAGCTGTGATTTTTTTTTCGCGATCAGTGATCACTCGGCTTTTTCTTTCAGGACCAATCATCACCTTCTCAATTGCTTCAAAAAGCTCTTCTATTTTAATTTCTTTTTTGTCTTGGCGAGCGGCCAAAATTGCTGCTTCATTCAAAATGTTTGCCAAGTCAGCGCCAGAAAAACCAGCAGTTCTTTCAGCGACGAATTTCAAATCAACACCCTTGGCTAAAGGTTTTTTGCGAGCATGAACTTTCAAAATTTCTTCACGATCTTTCAAGTCTGGGTTATCAATCACTACTCGACGATCAAAACGACCAGGACGAAGCAAAGCTGGATCCAAAACATCTGGACGATTAGTGGCCGCAATCACAATCACATTAACAGTTGGCTCAAAACCATCCATTTCAACTAAAATTTGGTTTAAGGTTTGTTCTCTTTCGTCGTGACCACCACCAACGCCGGTGCCGCGACGTCTACCAACAGCATCAATTTCATCAATAAAAATAATACAAGGTGAAGTTTTCTTGGCTTTTTCAAAAAGGGATCGAACACGGGAAGCACCAACACCAACAAACATTTCCACAAATTCTGAACCAGACATATGAAAGAATGGCACACCCGCCTCACCAGCAACCGCTCTCGCCATTAAAGTCTTTCCGGTTCCTGGTCCGCCCAAAAGCAACACCCCGCGAGGAATTTTTGCCCCCAAATCATGGAATTTTTTTGGAAATTTTAAAAATTCAACCACTTCTTTTAATTCTTCTTTGGCTTCCTTAGCTCCTGCTACGTCCTGAAAAGTTATTTTTCCTTTTTTATCCAAATTAAATTCTTTGGCTTGGCTTTGTCCAAAAGACATCGCTTTTGAATTTGCACCAGACATCCCGCGAATCATAAAGAAAAAGAAAATACCAATCAATAGCATTGGCAACAGAAATGGCAAAATAGAAGCTAGCAATAAATCCATGGCTGAATCCTCTTTGATTGTTACGCCAACTTTATCCATTTTTTCTGGACCAATTTGATAATCAGCCATCAAAGAGCTGAGTGATTGTCCGGCCTCTTTTTTTATTTTTTGTTGACGACCGTCATTTAAGGTCAAAAGAAGGGTTTCATTGGAAACTTCAATTGTTTTTATTTGTTCATTTCTAATTTCAGAAATCAAAACCTCCAAACCGGCTTTTTCAATATTTTTTTTCTCCTGAAAAGAAGAAAAAAGCGAAGCGACCAACAAAAAAGCCAAAAAAATCCAAATAAAATTGCGAGCTATTTTTTTCATAAAATGGAATAAATATTAGTTATCATTAAAAAATGATATCATTCAAAAGCCTTTTTGGCAATCGTTTTAACAAAAACGCCTCCGAAAAGGAGGCGTTTTTTTGAGGTATTTTTAAAAAGATGGCGTCTTATTTTTCTTCGTTAACAACCTCTTCACCAATTTCTTCTTTTTCAGCTTTTTTCTTGGAAGCTTTTTCTTTTTTTGTTGCTGGCTCTTTTTCTTCTTTGCTGGCCAATTTCAAACCCAAACGATGTTCGCTTGGAGAGATGTTAACAATTTCAAAATCATGATCTTCTCCCGGTTTGAATAAATCAGTAATTTTATCTTTGGCGGTCAAGCCAATTTGGCTAATATGCGCCAATCCATGAATTTCTTCATCAAGTTTCACAAACAAACCGAAAGGATTAACTTTCAAAATAGTACCTTTTACTACTTGACCAGCTTGATATTTGGCACTTGCTTCTTGCCAAGGATCACGCATCAATTTTTTGGCACTCAAGAAAATCTTTGATCCCTCAATGCCAACAATTTCGGCCTGAATTTTATCACCAATATGATAAAGTTCATTTGGAGAATCAATTCTTTGCCAAGCCAATTCAGAGATATGAATCAAACCTTCCATTCCTTCATCAAAACTGACAAACAAGCCAAAGTTAGTAACAGCAGTGATTTTGCCTTCAATAACCATGCCGATTTTATATTTATCTAAGGCTGGTTTCTGGCGTTTTGTCCAAACATCTTTTTCGGAAAAAATAATTTTATTTTCTTCTTCATTCAAAGTCATTACATTAACTTCAAACTCTTGACCAACAAAACTTTTTAATTTTTCCAAAATTTTACTCTTGTCTCCACCACTAATGCGTGGATAGTTTTCTGGAGCAAGTTGCGATACTGGTAAAAACCCGTTGATTTGACAATAACGAGCCAATAAACCCCCTTTGTTGGCGTCAATAATTTTGACTGTAACGGTGCTTTTGTCTTTATTGGCAACACGCAAATGTTCCCAAGCTTTTTCTTGCCCAACTTGTCGAAAAGATAATTCCAGTTCTCCATTTTCATTTTCTTCCTCAATCACAGCAGCTTCAACTTCATCTCCTGGTTTCAAATTAGCAAATTCTGCTACTTCGAAATAAAGCTCTGGGCCGCGAACAATTCCCATCATAATACCATCAAAGTCGATGGTAACTTCCGATTTGGAGGCAGTCACTACTTTTCCTTTAATAATTTCACCAACCTGTGGAACTAGTGGTGGATTTGATTCCAACAAAGCGCCAAAATCTTTTTCTTCAGACATAAAAAAAATACCCTTAACCTCTCTCGCGAGAAGTTCATCAGTCACCTTAAAACTGACGATTTTATAAAAGGTGAGTATTTTGTTAACTAGACATTAACACTATTTATAAAAAATATCAATAGTTATTAAAAACGGAGCTAAATAGCTCCGTCTCCAAAATTATTATCAATTTTTTGACGCAAAATCATAATTTTATCCAAATCTTCCTGGTCAATCGGCTCACCAATTTCATTTACCCGAGAATCGGATAATTTGTCTAAATAATTTCTCAGAGCTTCATCTTTTAATCTATCGCTAAAAAATATTTTTTTAAAAATATTAATTCGATTTGCTGCACAAAAATTATTTTTGATTTCGTTAGTTAGGTATGAACCATGACTATTTTCTAGTTGAGTCAAAATAGCAATCGGCGAGATTGAAACATCGCCTTCAATCAAAGAATCTTTGGCTTCATTCAAACGATCAATAATCGTCCGCACTGTTTCTTTCGCTATTTTGTTATTTTTGTTTTCTAAAAATTTTCCCGCAAGATAATTTAGATCTTCAAAAACTATCAAAGAAAATCTAGCCGCTTTCAAATCTTCTGAATTTTTGAATTTTGAGGCCATTAGTTTTAATTCCTCTTTAAATTTCAAAAACCTTTCTTCACTGGTTAGTTTTTCAAAATTAGCCATATTCTTTTGATTTAATAGCTTATTAAAAATCACTTTCTCTATTTATTATATCACAAAATATGGTCAAAAACAATTAAACCTTAATAACCACCGGCAAAACCATTGGTCGACGCTTGGTTTGATTAAACAAGAATTGGCCAATATCATTTCTGATTTTGTTTTTAATATAATCTTCGTCAGTTGGAATTTTTTTGTCTTGTTCTTTGACAATATTTTTTACTTTGGCCCTGGTTTTTTCAATCAAGTCGCGGTTTTCTTTCATGTGGACAAAACCACGAGAAATTAAATCGGGATTACCAATCAAATCTCCGGTCTTGGAATCAATAGTAGCAATAATAACAATCATTCCATCTTCTGACATCATTCTTCTATCGCGCAAAACAATTTCTGAAACATCACCAACGCCTAAACCATCAACCATTACATATTCAGTCGGTACCTTTTCTTTGGTCAAAGAACCAACTACTCCTTTGGCTCCACGTCCAAATTCAACAACTTGCCCATTATCAGCAACAAATATTTTTTCTTTTGGAATACCAACCTGTTCTGCCAAATCAGCATTAGCACGAAGCATATAATGATTGGCTTCGATCGGCATATAATATTCTGGTTTTACTAAGCGCATCATCAACTTCAAATCTTCCTGCTTGGCGTGTCCACCAGCATGGATGTCTAACATTTTATAATTAATAATTCTTGCGCCTTGGCGGACAACAACGTCCATCAAATTCTGAATAGTTCTTTCATTTCCAGGAATAACAGAAGAAGAAAAAAGAACTGTGTCACCTTTTTTTAGGCTAAGGCTGCGATGTTCACCGCGCACCAAACGATACAAAAATGCATTACTTTCTCCTTGCGCTCCAGTACCGATAATAATAATTTTATTATCTGGCAGACGAGGCAACTCTTTATCATCAACCAAAATTTTTGGATTAAATTTTAAATAACCGATTTGTTGAGCAACCTCCACATTACTACTAATACTACGGCCTTGAAGATTGACTCGACGACCATATTTGGCAGCCAAATCAAGAATTTTTTGGATACGAGAAAGTTGAGAAGCAAAAGTTCCAATAATAATTCGTCCGTCTATTTTTTCAAATAATTTTCCCATTTCATCACCAATCGCTGACTCGGAAATTTGATATCCTGGATGAGTAGCGTCAGTTGAATCAGCCATCAACATCAAAACACCGCGGGAACCAATTTGCGCAATTCGATTCAAGTCAGCCGGCTTGTCGTTGACTGGAGAAAAATCAATTTTGAAATCTCCAGTATGAATCAAAGTTCCTACCGGTGTGTGAACAATAATTGCAAAACAATCCGGGATAGAATGATTAACGCGCAAAAATTCCATACCAAAAGCAGAGCCTAGTTTAAAATTACTGTGATCATCAATTTCCTTGATTTTCAAAGCTGGTGCGGTTTTGTATTCTTGATGGCGTTTGCGAACCAATCCAGCAGTTAGTTTGCCCATAAACATTGGCGGGTTGCCAATTTCGCCCATGATATGAGGAATGCCACCAATGTGGTCATAGTGGCCATGAGTAATTATTACTCCTTTGATCCAATCTTTTTTGTCTTTCAAATAGGTGACGTCTGGAATAATGTAATCAATTCCCGGCATATCTTCATCCGGAAACATCAAACCCATATCAATAATAATAATTTCTTTATTATATTCGATAACGGTCATATTTCTTCCAACCTCTTCTAGTCCGCCTAAAACCATTACTCTTAATTTTCCGTTGTTATTTTTATGGGTCAAAACTGGACGCAGAGTGGTGCGCGAAGAAGGTCGGCGATTTGCCGACTGAGAGTTGTTAAGATTTTTATTTTCTTTGTTTTCTGAGTGAAAACTTCTTACCGCAGGACGGCGGCGATTAAAACCGCCACTTTGAGTTTGTGCGGTTTTTGGCTGACTAGAAACAGTATTGGAAACAGGTTTAGAAAAAACTAAATCGCCAACTGAATTTCGGCCAGAGTTAAAACTGATCATAAATGATTTTGAGTTAATAAATTAATAAAATATGAGAGAGTATTTGACGCTTACCAAACAAATTTTCGGTTAACGCGCAAATACCAATTTGTAATAGAAGAAAAACGATTACTTGGCTCAATAATTGTCGTGCCATTAAAGCCGTGTAATTTTTTTACTTGGAGATAAAGATAGTTTGGAGAAAAGAGAAAAATAGCTCCTTCGTCATTTTTAACTAATTCTTGAAAATTACGATATTTTTCTAAGCGAGAATTTTCATCAACTTCCAAGCGAGCATCTTCCAATAACTTATCTGCCTTTTCATTTGAATAGCTAGCAATGTTTAGACCACCATCAATTTGTGAGGAATGCCAAAAAGCATAAACATCTGGATCGGCACCCAAATTTTCACCGAACAACAAAGCTTCAAAGTTTTTTTCCAAAGCCACCTGAGAAGATATCTGAGACGATGACAGCGGATTCAAAGATGTTTTAACACCAATTGCTTGCCAGGCTTCTTGAATTTTTCCAGCAATCAAAGAACTATCAACAGTGTTGGGATAGGTTAAAGAAATAACAAAAAAAGTGTTAACAGGATTTTTTTTGTCTCCTTTTTTAACTAGCCAGGTTCCAATAGCATCAACCTCTTTATCGGAGGCCTTGGAAATAAAATCACTAACCGGAATTCCTTCTAGCTCACGCGTAGGATTATCCAAGTCGTCACTGTTAACTACTATTTTAATAAAACCTTCTTCACTTAAAAGCTTTTCTGCTGCCTCTGGAGAATATTCGGTTTTTTTGATTTCGTTGTTGAACGCCGGATTGTCTTCCAAAATTGGACCAACTACTTCTCGTGCCTGTCCTTGAAAAACCTCATCAATAATTGCTTGACGGTTAATTGCCTGATCAAGAGCTAGGCGAATATTTTTTTCTGCCAAAAGTTCATTATTCTTTTTGTTAAAAAAAACCGCTTCCAGCTGTGGCTGATGGAGGTAATTAAAAACTAAAGAACTCTTAGCAAAAAGATTTTTTCGATCATTGAAAGACAAATATGAAATTCCATCGACAGAATTGTCATTCAAAGCTTTTATTGCTGAACTTGAATCAAAATAAAATTTAAAAGAAACTGTTGAAATAAAAGGTTTTGACTCATAATAAGCTTCATTTGCCTCCAAAATATATTCTTTCACTTCACCGTTCTTGTTTTTGATTAAAGATTTGAATTTGTAAGGACCAGAGCCGATTGGCTTTAAATTAAATTCTGCCAAAGTCGCTGATTCTGGTGTAACTGCCCCCCAAATACTTTTTGGCAAAACGCCAAAAGTTAAGAGGTTAAGAAAAGGAGCATAAGCTTTACTTAATTTGAATTTTACAGAATAATCATCAATCTTTTCGACATCAAAGCCAGAAAAAGATGATTTTAGCGGTGAGCGAAATTTTGGATTTTTAACTGCCTGAACAGTAAAAACAACATCGTCAGCACTTAACTGTTCACCGTTATGCCAAACAACATTTTTTTTCAAAACAACAGAATATTCTTTTCCGTCTTCGCTTTTGGTCCAAGATTCTGCCAAGTCGCCGACCAAAACTCCTTTTTCATTATATTTAAAAAGAGAAGAAAAAATTAAGCTTGAAATATCGATATCCACGTCGCGATTGCTGGCATATAAGGGGTTGATATATTTTGGTGAACCAACCAAACCCTCTGTGTAGCTGCCACCAGAAAGCGGAATACTGACAATATGTTTTTTAAAAAAAACAATTCCTAAAAATAAAACATTAAGCACTAGAACCAAAGCGCAAATAACCACGATTCGTCTTTCTTTTGGAGATAAAAACTTACCCAAATATCTTAGTTGTTCAGAGTTTGGTATTTTTTTTGTGGAAAGAGAATAGACTAATTTGCGATTCAAATCCAGATGATCACTTTCTTGATATTTATTTTTTCGAGAAAAAAAGTTTAGACGTGCAAAAAAAACCGACAAGTTTTTCTTGATTTTTCTGATCGAGCGAAAAAAATTATTTTTCGAAAATTTCATTTTTTACTAGAAGGGAAATTAAAAACCAAGCGTTATTTTAAAATAACGCTGGCTAATGAGATCGAGAAGAAAGCGATGGCCAAAACAATGGTCGCATAAAAAAGTTTTTTTTCTGCACCGCGCTTAGTTAGATAAACAGCCGAACTTCCACCAAAAGCGCTTCCCAAGCCGGAACCTTTGCTTTGCAAAAGAATAACAACCATCAAAAGCAAAGCGATAATTATTTGAGCAATTTTGAGCCAGAACATAATAGGTTAGGTTATTTTTTCAATCGTTCAATAATCTTAACTAAAACGGTTTTGTTGTTCACCGCCAAATCAGCCAAGACTTTGCGATCCAAGTCAATATTTTCTGTCTTTAAAGCGTGAATGAATTTTGAATAAGACAAGTCGTGCTGATGAACAAAAGCACCAATTTTTATTTGCCACAAAGCGCGATTAACACCTTTTTTCTTTCGGCGATCAGCATAAGCGTGAGCACCGGCTTTGGTGCGAGCAGTTTTGGCAACTTTGATTAAATTCTTTCGGCCCCATTTGAAACCTTTGGTGGCTTGATGAAGCTTGCGTCTTTTTTTGACATGGGAAGTACCACGTTTTACTCTAGGCATATTCTAAAAATAAAAACTAAATTAATTAAAACTGAATCAACTGTTTGATAGTTTTTTCCAGGGTTTTGCTAGTGCTGATATCTGAGCGCTTAATGCGCTTAGTTTTACCAGTTTCGCGAGCATTAAAGTGATCCTGGCCAGCTTTTCTTTGGACAAGTTTTCCGCTACCAGTAGCTTTGAAGCGCTTAACAGTCGCCTTGTGGGTTTTAATTTTAGGCATATTATCTAATTTACGATAAAAAAACAGGCAGTAAGCACCTGATTAATAATTTCAGTTTACTTCTTATTGAACAGTATAATATTAAATCTTCCTTCTTGTCTTGTCAAGGGTTGTTCGACTTCAATAGTGAGACCTTCGCGGGCTTTTAGAGCATCGACAAAACGATTAATGGATTCCATCGCTTTTTGCGGATACTGCCTTTCGCGGCCGCGCATCATGATTTCAATCTTTAATTTGTTATCTTTAGCCAAAAATTTCTCAGCTTGATTCAGGCGAAAATTAAAATCATGTTCACTAATTCTGACTGATAAGCGAATATTTTTTGTTTCCACTTTTTTCTGCTGTAATTTTTGCTTGTGGGCTTTTTTTTCTCTTTCGTAGCGAAATTGGCCAAAATCCATGATTTTTACTACTGGTGGATTGGCTTTTGGGTTCACTTCAACCAAATCCAAATCAGCGTCTATTGCCATTTGTAAAGCGGTGACGGTGTCAATTGTCCCAATGTTTTCGCCTTCTTCGTTAATTAAAGAAACTTCTGGAACTTTGATTTGAGCATTGCTGCGAAAAACAATAGTTGGTTTTACTGGTTGGGCTTTACGCCATTTAATACGCATTGAGGTATAAAAAAATTAAAAGTTTGTTAGCTTTTCATTAATACTAATAGCAAGAATAATATAAAAAGTCAAACAAAAACACCTCGTGAAAGGTGTTTTTGTATTTGGAGCGGGTAAGGGGAATCGGACCCCTCTCTCGACCATGGCAAGGTCGCATAATAACCACTATACGATACCCGCATTAGCTATTTATTTATAGCAAATATTTATTTCTTAATCAA
This sequence comes from uncultured Gammaproteobacteria bacterium, assembly GCA_964495615.1. Classification (GTDB taxonomy): domain Bacteria; phylum Patescibacteriota; class Patescibacteriia; order Patescibacteriales; family UBA12465; genus CAINDR01. The sequence continues at coordinate 12,547 of CAZBVX010000009.1, forward strand.
GCCCCAAAATTAGGGAAATAACGTGCCGCGGGCGGGAATCGAACCCGCACTGTGTCGCCACAACTGGATTTTAAGTCCAGCGCGTCTACCAATTCCGCCACCGCGGCGCTTATTATTTATTAAAAAAATAAATGTGGAGATGATGGGAGTCGAACCCATGTCCAATAAATCTTAGCCGTAACGTACTACAAAGTTAGTCTGACTTGAATCTTAACTAATGCGTAAAAGCCAAACGAAAGCGCATTAGGGCAACTTCTTAAGTTTCGGCTGACAATCAGAAGCAATCTTGTCAACCTATCCTCGAAATATGACACTCGCGACCCAGCACCAAGGACTAGCTGGACGAATGGTTGCGGCTATTAGGCGGCAACTGGAGCGAATGCAGGAACCTTCCAAGAGAAGGCTGCAGCGCTTGTCTTTGCGACAATTATGTTTGTGATCACTTTTACGTGTTAATCGGCACGCTTTGCACATTAAGGAAATAATCTACTGTCGATGCCTGACATCCCCAGTGTTCCTTTTTTTAAGAGAACTTATTTGTCGTTCTACCTCGCGTTTTTTGATGACGACGCGCTTGTCGGCCTTCTGGCGACCACGGCCAACACCAAGCTCTAGCTTGATAAAACTATGCTTAGTATATATTTTCAAAGGCACGAGTGTCAAGCCCGTTTCCTGTCTCTTTCCAATCAAATGATTGATCTCTTTTCTATTTAATAACAGCTTTCTTTCACGAAGAGGCGAATAGTTGTCCACCTTTCCTGCTTGCGGATAAAGAGAGATGTGTGCACCAATCAAATACATCTCTGGTTGCCCATTCAAGTTTCTCACCGTTACATAAGCACCGCGCAAGCTAACATGGCCGTTTTTCACAGACTTAACTTCGTAACCCAACAGCGAAATTCCCGCTTCGTAAGTTTCCGAAATATCGTAATCAAAACGGGCCCGCTTATTTACTGCTAGCGTCGGCATTTAATAAAATATTATTTAATATTCCAATCCTTCAAAAGTTTTAAAGTTTTTTCATGGACAATGGCGTTATTCAGATAACGGCGATAGCCTGGAGTTTCAATAGTCTTCAAAGCTTCCGCGTCTTTCCCGTGATGTTCTTTTAGGTCGGCGATTTTTTTATCAATCTCTTCTTCACTAGCTTCTACTTTTTCCGCGACCGAAACTTCGCGCAAAATCATAGCGATCTTTACGCGTTTCACAGCACCAGGAATCAAATCCAGCATTACTTCATTTTCAGTTTTGCCGGTGTGTTGAAGATAATCAGCAAAATTCATCCCTTGTTGTTCCAAACCGCGTTTCATTTCCTCCATCATTCCTTCGGATTCGTGATCAATTAATAACTCAGGGATGTTGCCAATTTTTGAATCATTAACAATTTTTTCCAACATTTCAATTTCTGCTTTTTGAGAATTTTTATATTCTGTTTCAGAAATAATATTTTTGGAAATTACTTCCTTCATTTCTACCAAGCTCTTAAAATTAAAACCAACGGCAAATTCATCATTTACTTCTGGAACTTCACGGCGATAAATTTCTTCGGCCTTAATTTTAAAATCAACTAATTTACCAGCCAAATTTTTCTGATGATGATTTTCTGGATAGTGGATTGAAAATTCGCGTTCACCGCCTTTTTCAATGCCCAAAATCTGATCATCAAAACCTGGAACCAAATAATCTTTTCCCAAAATCACAGCCACACCCTTGCTAGCACCGCCTTCAACCGGCACTTTATCCAAGAAAATTTCAATATCCAACAAAACCTTGTCGCCATTTTCTGCCTTGCGGCCAGCATCAGCCAAAAATTCCTTGGTGCGCATTTCGGCTAAGTCTTTAATGGTTTTTTCTAGTTCTTTTTCATCAACCTTTGCTTCAGCCAATTTTACATTCAAATCTTTATATTTACCAAGAACAACTTCTGGCAAAACAGAAATAGTGATTTTGCATTCGACCGGATTATTTGGTGCTAATTTGGTAATATCCACACGTGGGCCACCAACACTTTGTTTACCAGCGAGCTGTTCAATTAAAACTGCATCAATTTCTTTGCCAATTAAAATTTTGGCTGCCTCTTCCCAGAGACTCATTTCGCCAACTTTTTGTTTCACAACTTCCAAAGGAGCTTTTCCAGGACGAAAACCTTCAATTTTTAAATTTTCAGAAATTTTTTCACCAGCCTTAGCTAAATGTTTTGCGACCTCTTCGGCGGAAAATTCTAAAGTAAATTCAATTTGTGAATTTTCTAATTCTTTTTTTTCTACTTGCATATATATTAGTCAATTAATTCTAAGCCTTACTCATTTTAATGATATTTAGGGAAAAAAGCAAATTTATTAAAAAAGACCAGTTTTTTTAAACTGGTCTTTTTTTGAAAAATTTTTAATCAATTAGATTAACAATCCGACAATCAAAAGAGCAACAATGTTTAAAACTTTAATCATTGGGTTAATTGCTGGACCAGCAGTGTCTTTGTATGGATCACCAACTGTATCACCAGTGACGGCAGCTTTGTGGGCATCAGAACCTTTGCCACCAAAGAAGCCGGTTTCAATATATTTCTTGGCATTGTCCCAAGCACCTCCACCGGAAGTCATAGAAATTGCTACAAAAACGCCAGTGATAATAGAACCGATTAACAAACCACCCAAAGCTTCAACACCGTGAACTTTGCCAAAACCAAAACCAACAATTAATGGAGCGACCACCGGAATCAAGGCTGGTAAAATCATTTCTTTTAAGGCAGATTTGGTAACAATATCAACCGTACGTCCATAGTCTGGCTTTTCAGTATTACTCATGATTCCTGGTTTTTCTTTGAATTGAGCACGAACATCTTCAACTACCGAACCAGCAGTTTTACCAACTGCGCTCATTGCTAAAGCACCAAAGTAATATGGTAATAAGCCACCCAAGAACAAACCAATCAAAACAAAAGGATTGTTGATTAAGAATTCGGCATTACCACCAGAAGTGGAAATTTTGTAAGTGAAATCAGCAAACAAAACGAGAGCGGCCAAAGCAGCGGAACCAATTGCATAACCTTTAGTCACCGCTTTAGTAGTATTACCGACTGCATCCAAAGGATCAGTAATGTTGCGAACATCATCGCCAAGTTCAGCCATTTCAGCAATACCGCCGGCGTTATCAGTAATTGGGCCATAAGCATCAATAGTAACAATAATTCCCGCCATAGAAAGCATGGACATTGCGGCAACCGCGATACCATAAATACCAGCCAAACTATAAGCACCAAAAATAGCTAAACAAATAACGATTACCGGCCAAGCAGTAGACTTCATAGAAACCGCCAAACCAGCAATCACGTTAGTACCATGACCAGTACTACTAGCTTTGGCAATATTTTTTACTGGAGAAAAAGCAGTAGAAGTGTAGTATTCAGTAATAAATACCAAAGCGCCAGTTACTACCAAGCCAATCAAGGTTGCGAAATAAATATTAAGAGCCATTACTGGATCAGAGAACATCATTTTAGTGATTGGATAAAAAGCGATAGCAGATAAAACACCAGCAGCGATTAAACCTTTGTATAAAGCACCCATGATGTTGTTTTTCTTTCCTAAACGGATGAAGAAAATACCAATAATGGAAGCGATAATTGAAAGAGCACCGATAACTAATGGAAATAAAACAATGTTTTCATTATCAACAAAGACTAAAGAACCAAGAACCATAGTCGCAATAGAAGTTACGGCATAAGTTTCAAACAAATCGGCAGCCATACCAGCACAATCACCAACGTTATCGCCAACATTATCAGCAATAACTGCTGGGTTGCGAGGATCATCTTCTGGGATGCTTGCCTCAACTTTACCAACCAGGTCAGCTCCGACATCAGCAGCTTTGGTGTAGATACCGCCGCCCAAACGAGCGAAGATGGAAATCAAAGAACCACCAAAACCAAAACCGATCAAAGCATGAAGGTCATGAGTTAAGAAATAAAAACCGGCAGTGCCGAGTAAGGCCAAGCCAACAACCAACATTCCGGTAACACTGCCGCCTTTTACAGCGACGTTCAAAGCTTTTTTAAGACCACCTTTTGCTGCTTCAGCAGTACGAACATTGGAGCGGACACTAACATTCATACCAATGTAGCCAGTCAGGGCAGAAAGAATGGCGCCAGCCAAAAAGGCCACCGCGGTCATCCATCCTAAAACAAAACCCAAAATAACAAACAAAATTGCTGCCACCAAGGCAACAGCACGATATTGGCGATTCAAAAAAGCTTTGGCGCCTTCTTGAATAGCACGAGCAATTTCTTGCATTCTTTCATTGCCGGCAGGCAATTTGTAGATTTTTCGGACAGAGATTAAGCCATAAGCAATGGCAATAACTGCTGAACCGAGAATGAGATACATGGAGTTCATATTTTTTATTAGATTAGTTATTGATTATTTTTCTTCATTAGCGACTTCTTCGTTGGTAACCTCTTCGGCAGCAACAACTACTTCACCATTTTCTTCGCTAGTTACCACTTTTACTTCACCATCTTCAGAAGATTCAATGATATCGATTTTCCAATTAGTAAGATGGGCGGCCAAACGGACATTTTGTCCAGCTTTACCAATAGCTAAAGATAATTTATCGGCGCTAACTTTCACGGTTGCTTTGTGTTCAGCTTCATCCAAATCCAAACTGATAATTTTTGCTGGTGCCAAAGCATTGGTGATAAATTTTTTCGGATCTTCGTCATATTCAATAATATCAACTTTTTCGCCACCTAATTCCTGAATAATGGTTTGAATACGAGCACCGCGTTGACCAACGCAAGAACCAACTGGATCAACATTTTCAACATCGGTCCAAATTGCAACTTTGGAACGAGAACCCGCTTCACGGGCGACTGCTTTGATTTCTACCAAGCCATTAGCAATTTCTGGGATTTCCAAGAAAAATACTTTCTTCAAAATTTCTTCTGACTTGCGAGATAAAATAATTTCTGGTCCTTTATTTCCAGAACGAACTTCTTTAATATAAACTTTTACTCTTTCGCCTGGGTTATAATGTTCATTATAGATTTGTTCTTCGGCTGGCAAAATACCAACTGCTTTCCCAAGATCCACCAAAACGAAACGACCTTCGCGACGTTGAACAATTCCGGAAACAACTTCTTTTTCCTTTCCTTTAAACTCAGAAAGAATCATATCTCTTTCCACTTCGCGTAATTTTTGAATAATTACTTGCTTGGCGGTTTGAGCAGCCATACGGCCATAACTTTCTGGAATCGGCAATTCAGTCACGATTTCATCACCAATCACTGCGCCATGTTTCATAATGCCAGCTTCTTTTAGCTGGATATCTGTTTTTGGATTAAATTTTTTTATTTCTTCTTCGCCTTCAACATGTTCTTCTTTGCGAATTTCTTTTTCGTTGCGATGTGTTCCTTCCTGTTGTTCGCGTAAATACTCTAGCATTTCTCGCTCTTCTTCTTCGGGTAGGTTTTCAACCACGTTTTTGACATCAAAAATCTTTGATTTGCCAGTTGCTGGATCAAATTCTACTCTAATATTTTGATTTTTTTCGCCGTAGTCTTTGCGATAAGCTGCCGCCAAAGCTAGCTCAATCGTGGAAACCACCACCTGAAAATCAAGATTTTTTTCTTCGCAAATCTGTTTGATTGCGCTTGTTAAATCAGACATATTAAGTTTTGTGGCTTTTTTTTAAAGAAAAGCCCGTAAATTATAAAAAAAGCTAATTGTAGGAACAACTAGCTTGATAAAAGCATGGTAGCATACGAATAGCGGATTGTCAAAAAAATTAAGGAGTTAACCTGTTAAAAGTGACTTTTAATAATTGCTCAAAAATGAAGATGGTCAATCCTTTGGAAACTAAAATAATAACTAGACCGATAATTGCCCCCTTCAAATAACCGATAGCGGTCTCCACTTTTTTGGAGTCACCAGCAGAAGTCATCCAAATAAAACCAGCGACAATTGTTAAAATTAAGAATAAAATACCTAATAAATTAAGAATGAAATTGATTATTTTATAAATTGTCAGTCTAATATCCTCAGGGGTGCCTGAATTTTGACCAAACCAAGAACCCATAGAATTTGCGCCATTAGCACCAATTTGGGAATCCCAAAGACTAGTTGCTGAAGCTTGTGCAACACCAAAAGCTAAAAAAGTAATAACCGAAAAAAATCCGACAGTTAAAAAAATTTTCTTTAATTTAATAGTTTTCATAAATTTTGATATAATACCAATATAGATTATTATAACATACATGAACCTTTCCGCAAAAATTGCTTACAACACCCTAATACAAGTCGCCGGAAAAATCCTGGCGACTGTTTTAAGTTTTATCTCTTTAATGCTCATGACCCGCTATCTCGGGCCAAGCAGTTTTGGGGAATACACCACCGCCTTCACCTTTATTTCAATTTTTGCCGTTTGTGCTGATTTTGGCTTAACCTTGGTCACTTCTCGGTTATTAAGCGCTCCAGAAGCTAACGAAAAAAAAATAATTAGTAATCTTTTTGGTCTAAGAATTGTTTTAGCTGTCGGATTAGTTGGTTTGGCTCCTTTATTAATTTTCGCTTTCCCTTACTCTGCCAGCGTCAAAATCGCGGTCTTGTTTGGGGCGGCTGGTTTTGTGTTTCCTTTATTTAATCAGATTTTTGTCGGGTTCTTCCAAAAAAAATTAAATTTAATATATGTTGCTATTGCCGAAGTAGTAAATAGAATTATTTTCTTGGCCGCCATAATTATTAGCATTCAAAAAAATTATGGCTTGAATGGTATTATGATCGGGCTTACTGTTTCTGCTCTAGCTAGTTTTGTCATTCATTATTATTTTGCCGGAAAAGAAACCAGTGTTCGACCAGCTTGGGATTTTAAATATTGGGGCGAAATTCTGAAAACCAGTTGGCCCTTGGCTGTGACTATTATACTTAATTTGCTTTATTTGAAAGCCGATACCTTGCTTTTATCATTGTTTAAATCGCAGCAAGAAGTTGGTTTGTATGGCGCAGCCTATCGAATTGTGGAAGTTTTAAATTCATTGCCTTATATTTTTGCCGGCTTAATCTTGCCAGTTCTTAGCGCTGCTTGGTTTTCCAAAAATTTAGAAAAATACCACAAAGTTTTGCAAAAATCTTTTGATTTAACCATAATTGCCATTATTCCCTTGATTATTGGTGGGCAAATGGTGGCCGGTGGTATTATTTATTTAATGGCAGGAAAAGATTACTTTGCCGCCGGGCCAATCTTGCAAATACTTTTAGTGGCAGTGGGTTTTGTTTTTATTAGCTGTTTATTTACTCACGCAATTATTTCAATTGATAAACAAAAAAAAATTATCGGAGCCTATGCTTTTACTGGCATTAGTTCTTTGGCTCTTTACTTATGGTTAATTCCGCGCTATTCATATTATGGCGCTGCAATCGCGACTGTTTATAGTGAATTGACCATTTCTGCGGCATCCATATATTTAGTGTATCGCTATAGCTCCTTTCGCCCCAATCTAAAAATTTTACCAAAAGTGCTGGTTTCTTCGTTTTTGATGTCTCTCTTTCTTTTTTTCTCTCCAAAAATACTAAAAAATTCTAATTGGGGAATCGTTGCCCTAATTGTTGGTGGGGCAATTATTTATTTTTTGGCGCTATATCTTCTAAAGGGCTTAAAAAAATCAGACATTCGTTCAATTTTAAATAAAAAAAGTAATCTTGAAATTCATGTATAAATTAATAGAAGAGAACAAAGATTGGTTAGTAATTGAAAAACCAGCCGGGCTAACTGTTCATGCTGGTGCCGGAATAAAAGAAAAAACTTTAATCGATTATCTTTTAGAGGACTATCCAGAAATTACTCAGGCCGGCGACGATCCAAAACGTCCAGGAATTGTTCAGCGCCTCGACAAAGAGGTAAGCGGTTTAATGGTGGTTGCTAGAACTATCGACGGATTTAATCATCTCAAAAAACAATTTAAAGAAAGAAAGGTAAAAAAAGAATATATTGCCTTAGCTTCCGGAGTTATTGAAAGTGATCATGAAATTTTGGAATTTCCAATTAGGCGCTCCAGTAAAGGCTACAAAATGGCCGCCTTGCCACAAATTAGTGCCGAAAAACTGACCAATAAAAAACCAAACAACAGAGAATTGGGCTTAAGAGAAGCTCTCGACGAAGCAAAAAATGCCTGGACAGAGTTTACCGTTCTAAAAAGATTCACTGGCTCGACTTTGATCAAAGTAAGAATCAAGACTGGCCGCACTCATCAAATCAGAGTTCATCTTTATGCTTTTAATCATCCATTGGTGGGCGATCGTTTATATGCCAACAAAAAAAGCAAGGCAAAAAATCAAAAAATTTCCTTGAAACGAGTTTTTCTTTTTGCTGATCATTTAGTTTTCAAGGGGCTAGATGGCGAAAAACAAGACTTTTCTTTGCCGATTCCGGAAGATCTCAAAGAGTTTATGAAAAATTTAAAAGAAAAGAAGTAATAATTTATCCTTAATATTATAAAATAGAGCTCTATGAAAAAAGCTCTATTTTTTATTTTATTAGTTTTATTGTTTTTTCCAGGAAAAGTGTTCAGCAAAACAACAACCATTGAAGTTCAAGGTTTGGCTGTTAGTATTCCGGGAGAATTTGGCAAGCAATTTTTTTATTTGGCAAACGGAAAAAATCTTTGGCAAATTTATAGTTATCGTTCAAATTTTCCCACAATCAAAAAAGGGGATGTTTTGTTGGTGCGCGGTGAAAAAAGTGAAACCAGAGGAATTTCTAGAATCAAAACCAATGAAAAAAATCAAATAAAAATCATCAAAAATGGAAATTTGCCAAAAGACATAAAAATAAAAAGCAATATTGTCAAAGAAAATCTAGGAAAAATAACCTCCCTAACCGGAGAAATCAAAAAAAATGAAGAAGGAAATTTTTATTTTTTTGATGAAGAAGGTCAGATTGCCTTGATTAGCCCCAAATCATCAAACACTTTTATTAAAGAAGCAAAGAATGTTGTCCTGGTTGGCGTACCAATATTGTCTGGAGCAAAAATTTCTTTTTTGCTACTTTCTCAAAAAACAGAAAAAAGAAACGAAGTGATGGAAAAAATAGAAATCGCGGAAGATTTGCTGCAACCAAAAAAAGAGCTAGCTTTAACAAAAAAATTATTAATATTTATTATTGCTTTCTCGCTTATTTTATTTATTTTAAGAATAATTAAAAACCGAAAAAAACTTTGACGCTAACTTTGATTTTTATTATAATAAAAAGGCTATTAACTTATTCAATCATATAAAATTATGCAAAACAAAAAAATTATTGGCCTACCCAAGAAAACTTTTTTTATCGCTCTTGGTGTATTAGTTCTTGCGACAGCCATTATTGCTACTTTGTTTACTTTTACTTCCAAGGGAAAAACTTTGAGTCCTGAAGAAGCAAAAGAAAAAACAGAAACTTACATCAATGAAAATTTGATGCCTTCTGGTAGTAAAGTAAAAATCAGTGATGTTACAGAATTTGAAGATGAACTTTACAAAATGAAAATTGATTTGGGCAACGGTCAAATAATTGATTCCTATGTCACCAAAGACGGAAAAACTTTTTTCCCTCAATCAATGGAAATTATCGAAAGCAACACCAACGAAAACAACTCCGAATCATCAACTTCAAATGCCAAAGGTTCAAGCGGAGAAATTTCCAAAAAAAGCGACAAGCCGGTTGTGGAATTATTTGTCATGAGTTATTGCCCTTATGGTACCCAAATTCAAAAAGGAATCACTCCGGTTGTTGAAGCTCTCGAAAAAAATATTGATTTCAAATTAAAATTTGTTAACTATATCATGCACGGTGAAAAAGAAATAAAAGAAAATCTTGTTCAATACTGCATTCAAAAAGAAGAACCAAAAAAATTAGTTTCTTATCTTAACTGTTTCTTAAAAGATGGTGATTCTTCCTCTTGTTTGGTAGAAAACAAACTAAATGTTGATTCTTGCATCAAATCAACGGACAAAGAATTTTCAATCACCAAAAATTTTGAAGAAAAAATCGGTTGGCAAGGAAGTTATCCGCCATTTGATACCGACAAAGCCGACAATGAAAAATATGATGTTCAAGGATCTCCAACTTTAATTATCAACGGAGAAGAAGCTTCATCTTCACGTGATCCACAAAGTCTTCTAGAAACAATTTGTTCTGCCTTCAACGAAAAGCCTGAAGCTTGCTCTACTCAACTATCCAGTGCTGCTCCAACTCCAGGATTTGGCACCGGCACCACCAGTAACAGCGGAGACGTTCAGTGCAACTAATTCAAAAGAAAACAAAAAAACATCACCGGAAATGGTGATGTTTTTTTTATTTTTAAATTAAATTTTAATTCAATAAGCTTTCCAGATCATTCTTGAGGTTTTCTTTGTTTTTTAGACCAACAAATTCAGCAACCACTTCACCATTTTTGAAAACTTTCAAATTTGGAATACTCTGAATTTGATATTTTATTGCCAAATCAACATTGTCTGGATTTTCAGTGTCCATTTTGGTGATTTTGATTTTGCCAGCCAATTCTAGCGCTAGCTCATCAAGAATCGGCGCCATCATTCGGCAAGGCATGCACCAAGGAGCCCAAAAATCAACCAAAACCGGAATTTCACTTTTTAGAACTTCGGATTCAAAATTATTTTTTGTTATTTCTATTGCTTGTGACATAAATTTATTATTAATTTTTATAGTATTAATATAATAGCATATCATTATTTTCTCTCCAAAATGGCAAAAAAATTATATTGATCTTGGTAAAATTTAACGATCTTTAATTCAGCTTTGCTGATTAATTTTTTTAATTCTTTTTCTGAGAAACGATGATAATATCTGAGACCATCTTCTTGGTTT
>CAZBVX010000010.1:0-23376 GCA_964495615.1 uncultured Gammaproteobacteria bacterium
TATTTTTTCTTTTTTAATTCTTTGCAAGTTTTTACAAAATCAACAAACAATGGATGCGGTGCTAGCGGGCGAGAAATGTATTCTGGGTGGAATTGAACACCAACAAAAAATGGATGATTAGTGATTTCAATCGCTTCGACAATCTTGCCATCCGGTGAAGTTCCGGCAACGGTCAAGCCTTTTTTTTCTAGCGCTTCGCGATATTCATTATTAAATTCGTAGCGATGACGATGGCGTTCGCTAACCACTTTCTCACCAGTAACTTTGGCATAAGCTTTGGCTAAGCGAGTGCCCGGCTTCAAAGAACAAGGCCAGCCGCCCAAACGAATTGTGCCGCCATAACCTTTGGCCGCAATCAATTCTTTTTGATTTGGCATAATATGAATGACCGGATTTTTGGTTTTTGGATTTATTTCTTCCGAGTTGGCATCTTTCAAGCCAAGAACATTGCGAGAATATTCCACTACTGCCATCTGCATACCGTAGCACAAACCGAGATATGGCACTTTCTTTTCGCGGCAATATTTGATGGCCTCAATTTTTCCTTCGCTGCCGCGGCTACCCCAACCTTGCGGAATAATTAAACCGTCTAATTTTTTAAAAGTAGCGGCACTTTTTTCGCTGACATCTGCCGAAAGCCAATGCAAATTAACTTTGGTGCGATTTTTGGCACCAGCGTGGCGGATTGCTTCAATCACGGAAACATAAGAATCAGTAAAACAGAAATCTCCACTAGCAAAATACTTACCGACAATTCCTACCTCAATCGTGTCTTTTGGATTTTTGATATCATCCACAAATTTTCGCCAAGCCACATTACCATCTTTCACTTTTGCTTTGAGGCCGAATTTTTTCAAAATATTTTCACCAAAATGATCCTTTTCAAAATTCAAAGGAATGTCATAAATAGATTTGGCATCTGGAGCAGCAATCACATCATCCGGAGCAATGTTGCAATTGATGGCAATTTTTTCTTTGCGGGCGGAATCAATCGGCGCTTCACTGCGCGCCACCAAAAAGTCCGGCTGAATACCAGCCGATTGCAAATTGCGCACGGCATGCTGGGTCGGTTTGGTTTTCATTTCGCCAATCATTTGCGGTACTGGCATATAGGAAACAATCACAAACAACACATCTTTTGGGTGATATAATTTCATCACGCGAGCAGCTTCCAAAAATAACAAATTTTCATATTCGCCAACCGTGCCGCCAATTTCCACAATCATAATTTCCGCTTTGGTTTTTTCGACTGCCGCTTCAATACGATTGCGAATTTCCTGTGGAATGTGCGGCACCACCTGCACGCACTTACCGCGATACTCCAAGTTTCTTTCTTTTTCAATGACCGTGCGATAAATTCGCCCCGTGGTCATATAGTTTTGCTTGTAGATATTTTTATTCAAAAAACGTTCATAGTTGCCAATATCTTGATCAGTTTCGTCACCATCTTCAGTCACAAAAACTTCCCCGTGTTCAACTGGATTCATGGTGCCAGCATCCACATTGATGTATGGATCCATTTTGATGGCGCTCACTTTGTAGCCCTTATCTTGAAGAATCTCGCCAATTGAGGCGGTGGTGATTCCCTTTCCCACTCCGCTCATTACGCCGCCGACCACGAAAATGTATTTTGTGGACTTTTTCTTGGTTTTTTCTTTAATCATAAATCTATTGACTTAAATTATATAATATGTTATAATATGTTTATAAATAATTTTTTCATTAACAAACAGGAGAGTGTCATGTCAGAAATTACCATCAAAAAAACAGGAATTCAAAAAAACAAGCTAGTTATTTGTTTCGAAGGAGAAGAGTTCCGAACAATTGAAGAGTTAGCAGAATATATTGTCGAAAATTGTGACAATGTAGAAGAAAACTGCATCAAACTTTCAAATTCAGAACCAACAATTTCTCAAGAACAATTTAAGAAACTCATGGTTTTGGTAAAAGATCTTCTAAGAGATTCCTTAAAGGAATATTATGAAGAAGTAACGAATTATGATTAAGTCATAATAATTTTTAAAAATTTTAAAAAGAGGACAAAAAAATGTCCTCTTTTCTTTTTTATTTCTTTTTTAACAAAACTTCAACTGCCTTTTTCAATTGCGGATCCAAATTCTTGTTGAAATCATCAATACTCAATTTTACTTCCACGGTCGGCGTAATGCCAGTGTCATTAATGGAGTTGCCGGCTGGAGTTAGCCATTTGGCAACCGTAACTTTGACACTTGAACCATCTGGTAGCTCACGAACCGTTTGAACACTTCCCTTGCCGAAAGTTTTTTCTCCGATGATGGTTCCTCTTTTCAAGTCAAGCATCGCACCGGAAACAATCTCAGAAGCAGAAGCACTGCCACCATTAACCAGAACTGCGGTTGGAATATTTTCTAAACGACCATTGCCGTTGGAAAGATAGTTTTTCAAGCTGCCGTCAGAAAATTGTTCAGTGACAATTCTGCCGGAAGAAACCCATTCACTAGCAACTGCAACCGCTGTGTCGAGATATCCGCCAGGATTGTTGCGCAAATCGAGAATCAAGCCTTTTGGTTTTTTTTCTTGAATCTGTTTGATGGCATCTTCGAAGAGAAGCAAGGTGTCATCAGCAAAACTGGAAATTCTCAATACTGCCAAGCCATCTTTGCGAAATTCTATTTTGATGCTTTTAACGTTGATGACCTCTCTGGTAATTTCAAAAGTTTTGGCCTCAGTGAATCCGTCGCGCATGATTAATAATTTTACCTTGGTGCCTTTTGGTCCGCGAATCATGCGAACTGTGGCGTCAGTGGAAAGACCTTCGGTGGAAGTGCTGTTTACGGAAAGAATCTTGTCACCAGCTTTCAAACCAGCTTTTTGGGCTGGCATACCGTCTAAGGGAGCCACGATAGTGATGAAATTATTTTTCAGAGCCACTTCAGCGCCAATTCCTTCAAAAGTTCCTGCCATATCATCAACAAAAGCTTCGGTTTCCGTTGGATCCATAAAAACCGAATAAGGATCATCCATTGAGGAAACTAGACCGCGCAAAGAGCCATAAAACATTTTCTGTGCGTCCAGCTTGTCTTTATTGACAAAATCACGACTGAGAACCGACCAGACTTGGCCATAAAGAGAAAAATCAATATCTTCAAGTTTGGTTGTTGTCGCTTCGCTGGAAGAAGCAATTTTGCTTTCCGCACTATTCAAATAAACAAAATCTTGGCTGGCAAAACAAGTATTTTTTTGCACGCTCTTGCCAGAATAGAACCCGCCAAAAAAAGACAAAACAACAAAAGAAAAGACAACGATGACGGTGATTATTTTTCGATATTTCATATTTTCAAAATTTATTTTCTTAAAATATTTTTTTTCTCTCCACACAAATCGACCAACATCGAAGCTTTGTTTTTTTTCGGACGGCCGCCGTCAATAATCAAATCCGGACGCTGACTGCGTTTTTGAAAAAAAATTGCGGCTTCGGACATTTCTGAAAAAACTTCTTCTTGATGAATATTGAAACTAGTTGACACTAAGGGACAAGCACTTAATCTTATTATTTTACGCAAAAAATCACTAGCTGGCAAACGAAGGCCGATTCCTCCAGTTTTGTTGATCAATTCTTTAGCCAAACCATCTCTTGCCGGCAAAATAACCGTCACTGATTTTTTTTCTCGTAAATTTTTCCAAGCTTGATTTTGCAGATTATTTAGGTGAACAAATTTTTTGGCTTGCGCCACTGAAGACACTAAAATCAAAAATGGTTTTTCTTTATCCAGAGGACGTCCTTTGATGGCGGCAATTTTTTTGATTGCTTCACTGGAAGTTGCCAAACAGCTTAAGCCATAGATGGTGTCAGTTGGCAAAGCAACAACTTTTTCTTTTTTCAAGCAAACAACAATTTCTTGCAAAATCTTTTTTTCTGGATTCTTTGGATTAATTTTCTGGTATCTCATAAAATAGATTGCAAAGCCTTCAAGGCTTCCGGCAAAACCGGCATAATAACATCTACTGTTTTTAACAAATAAGGCGCAGCCTGGGAATTGATTAATTGATCACCGAACAAAGAACCGATAATTGTATAACGGGAAGAAACAAAAATAATCACTCCCAAGAATAAACTACCCTCCAAAAGCCCCAAGATTCCTCCCAATAAACGATTGATAAACTTGGTGAATGGAATAAAAGAAACCAAATTAAATAATTTCTCAATCCAAATAAAGACCCAATCGGTCACCTTGGCCGTCACGACAAAAACCACAATGAAGGCGATAATTTTGCCAATATTTTCATGACCGTTCATCAAATGTTTACCCCATTCAAAAAAGGTAAGATAAAAATGGCTAGCCACAAAAGCACCGAGAATCAAAGCAGCCAAGTTACCCAACAATCTAATTAAACCTTTTGATAAACCATGAAAAACAAAAGCGGCAACGATCAGAATTAAAACGATGTCAAAAATAGACATAAATTTATGATAAATTTCTTATAAATTTAACCTAAACGCGGGAAAAGAGCTTCGCCTTTGACAATCTGAGGCATCTGAAATTGAGTAATAATTTTTTCGGCACTAGTTGGTAAAAATGGCTGCAATAAATAAGCAATAAACAAAATATCTTCGGCAATCGGTTGAAGAATATCGGCGACTTCTTTCTGGTCACTCAATTTCCAAGGAGTAGCGGCAGAAAGTTTTTCATTATCAATAGCAATCATCTGCCAAATTTTTTGCAAACTAGCACCGAAGCGATAGTGGTCAGCGCGATAATCGGCCAAAAATTTCCTAGCCTTTTCCGCCGCTTTTTTTGAATCAAGATTGGTGGCAATATTATTTTTTTCCAGCATATTAGAAACGCGCGCCACCAAATTTCCCAAACCATTGGCCAGGTCGGCATTATATTTTTGCGCCAAACGTTCTTCGGAAAAATCACCATCTTCAAACATCGGAATTTCCGTTAGCAAATAATAACGCACAGCGTCGGTGCCGAATTTTTCTACCAGTTCAAAAGGATCAACGGTATTACCAGAGCTTTTGCTAATTTTCTGACCATTAGCGGTCAAGAAGCCAAAAACCAAAACTTGTTCAGAAAATGGCAAACCAGCCGAAGTCAACATTGCCTGCCACATCGCTGATTGCTGGCGCAAATTGTCTTTGCCGCAAACTTGCACGCCTGGCCAAAAATTTTGAAAATTATTTTTATCTTCCGGCCAACCGAGAGTGGAAACATAATTTGCCAAAGCATCAAACCAAACATACATCACTTGTGCTTCATCGCCTGGTACCGGAACTCCGTTCGGCATTTTGTTCGCCAAACGAGAAATGGAAAAATCTTGCAAACCACCAGCAACAAAATTTCTAATTTCATTCAAACGATTGCTCGGCACGACAAAATCTGGACGATCTTGATAGAGCTTCAACAAAGCATCTTGGTATTTTGAAAAACGGAAAAAATAATTTTCTTCATTGATTAATTCAAGATTTTGGTTTGGATGGAGCGGACAATGATCATCGACTAATTCAGAATCAGTTTTTTCCATTTCACAACCAACGCAATATTTTACTTGATAAGTTTTTTTGTAAATGTCGCCATTAGCTTCACAACGACGCCAAAATTCTTGAGCGGCCTTGATGTGATGTTCGTCAGAGGTCCGAATAAAATTAGTGAAGGACAAATTCAAAAGTTCTTTCAAAGAATGGAATTTGGCAGCATAAGGATCGCAAAAAGTGCGCGGATCCAAACCGGCAGCATCTGCTTTTTGAAAAATTTTCAAACCATGTTCATCAGTTCCAGTATTGAAAATAACTTCCTTTCCCAAACTGCGTTCGATTCTGGCAATCACATCTGCTTTGATGATTTCAGCAGCAAAACCAACGTGAGGATCAGAATTGGTGTAAGGCAAGGTAGTAGTAATATAAAAATTTTTGGACATATATAAATAATTTATTTCTTCTTTTTTTCTTTTTTAATAATCACGACAAATTCTCCCTTGCCCATCACCTCGTCAGCTTCAAACAGAGCCAATAATTCTGTGGGTGAACCGTGATAAACGCTTTCAAATTTCTTCGTTAATTCACGGCAAATCGTGGTTTGAAAATTTTCCGGCAAGTTCATCAATTCTTTCAAAAGTTTAGTCACTCGATATTTTGATTCATAAACCACGACTGGATATTCACTGGCGGAAATTTGTTTCAACATTGTTTGTCTTCCTTTTTTGTTTGGTAAAAATCCCAGAAACAAAAATCTTTCGCAACCAATGCCAGCGATAGAAATTGCGGCCGCCAAAGCACTTGGTCCCGGGACTGATTCAATTTTCACTTCCTCACCGCATTCTTGGCGCACCAGTTCAACTAAGGCCGAGCCAGGATCAGAAATACCAGGTGTGCCAGCGTCAGAAACCAAGGCCAAGATCTTCCCTTCTTTCAACCAAGAAATAATTTGACCAGTGCGGTTCAGACCGGAATGTTGGTGATAAGAAATAGTCGGAGTTTTTATTTCGTAGTGTACCAATAAGTTATGAGTGACACGAGTGTCTTCACACAAAACATAATCCGCTTCTTTTAGGACGCGGACCGCACGGAAGCTCAAATCTTCTAAGTTACCAATTGGCGTTCCAACAACAAATAAAGGCATAAATAAATATAATCAGTATTTAATCAGTTTTTAATTTGAGATGAAATGTGAGGAAGGAATCGGCATTGGAGCGAGCCGTATTGAAATACGGTGAGCAAACAATGATGAGAGCCTGACGAAACAGTTCGCTCAAATTAAAAACTGCTATAGCATGTTATCTTTTCTTTCTCTGACATATCGCGTCCAATCTTCTGCAATATCCAAAAGAACTTTGAACGGTGCTTCAATAATGAAATCAAAAATAAAGACAAAGAAATTCAATTTTGAAGCTTTACCGGAAAGCCATTTGCCAACCGCAATAATCGGCATATAAAACAAATCGATCAGAAAACCAAAAAAGCTATCTCTTTTTTGAACGATAATTAAATTTTTCACATCCTTGGTAACCACAATACTAAAGAAGCTGACAAAGGCCAAGAAGAACATGAAGATTGTCATGCTAACCCAGTTGAAATTCAACCAGGACAAAGCTTTCAAAATAAAATAAGTGGAGACAAAGAAGGCAGCGGTATATAAAAGATTGAAAAAGAAATTAACCACTCGCTGGCGTTTTTTTGGTCCCGGCACCAGAATCGGCTGCTTTCTTTCCATTCCCGCCAAAGAAATTTCTTTAACGCCGGCAATAATTTTGTCGGTGTTTTTTTTGCCAGGGGTGCGCGACATCAAAACAATAAAAAACAGAAGAACCGCCGGAAAAGCAATATTGATACCCAGAGCAAAAACATTCAGCGGTTCATTAAACCAATGGATTGCTGGAATTTCGATCAAGAGCACAAAAATAGACTTGGTGAAAAAAATATAAATAATACTGCGGATTGCTTTGCGCCAAAGGCGGCTATTTTCTTTTTTATATTTTGTTTCACAAGTTTTTTTGACTCCCTTCAAAAATTTTCCCTCATCACGGCTCAATTCTTCATAGGCTTTCACGGGATCACCCTGAACATTTTCTAATAAAACGTTGTAATACAAAGAATAAACTTTCACTAAACGATCCAATGGCTTGACTAATGGATGGGTTAATTGATTATTCATAGCCTGGCGCAAAGCCGGCAAAGAATCGGCAATTTGTTTTATTTCTGCCAATGATAAGTTGTCCCTGTCGATACCGCTCCAATTGGCGTTGTAGTATTTGAACAAAATCAAACCAAGCATGTCTTTATCAAAGCGCATAAAAACTCGATTGATGCTCAAATAGGTTTGAATTTCCAAGTTTTCTTGATAAGGCAAACTCTTTGGTAACTCCAAATTTTTGGATAAAATTGCAAACATATTGGAAACAATATGATGCTTAACCCGATTGAGGTTGAAATTCTCTTCAATTTCACAAGCCGCCAAAGACAAAATCCAGTTGATGGTTGAATTTTTTTCTTTGATTAAATCTTTTGCCTGACCCAAATCTGTTTTTATGTTCAACAAGGAATTAATCCTGGCCACGCTATAATTTTTTAATAAAATATATTTTTCCAACAGAATGGCGGTTTCCTTGATTTTTGTTTCCGGTAATTTGTTGTTTGGCAAATAGCCGGCCCTAATCAATTCGGTGAGAAGATGCTGCGCTAATTTTTCATTGCTGGCTTCTTTCAAAACTCCTTCAATCACTACTTGGCGCTTCAGAATGCGGACAATGGCATTTTTTCGCAACAAATGTTCTTCTTCAAAATCAACCGCGTTGCGAATCTTCTCATAAACAAAAGAAATTTTGGAAATCATTTCCGAAACGCTAATTTTTGGCATGCCGTCATCAACATCATTACTGCTTTTTTTTTCTGAATGAATCAACTGAAAAAGACGCTTGGCTTCGGCGTTTAGTTCAGCGCCGCGAGTGACATCGGCGCGGCGGATTAAAGTTGGGCTGACCATATATATTTTTAGGCTAATTATCTAAGTTTATTTTAGGCTGTTTGGCGGAAAAAGGCAATCTTGAGAAAGCTTGACAAGTAAGTCAATTTTTCTTAAAATAATCATAGATAAGTGAAGATGGCCGGCAAGGCTGTTTTTAATTACTTTACCCAATATTTTGCAAATTTTATGAACAAGTTAAGCACTTACATCAAAGCATCCTACGAAGAGATGAAAAAAGTCACTTGGCCGAGCAAAAAAGAAACCACAAATTACACAATTTTGGTGATCATTTTTAGTTTGGCAGTTGCCTTATTTTTGGGCCTCTTAGATTATCTTTTTAATCTTGGATTAGCACAAATTATTACAAAATACTAATAGTTCTTTTTAACAGGGCTAGCAAATGAAAATAAAAGATTATTTTCCTTGCGCCCTCACGGACCTTTATGGCCAAACAGCTCCTAAATCAAGGCCGACGCTGGTATGTTCTTCATACCTACTCGGGCTACGAAGAAAATGTTGCCCAAAATCTCAAACAAAGAATTGAGTCTTTGGACATGGAAGACAAGATTTTCAACATCTTAATTCCAACTGAAAAGAAAATAAAAATCAAAAACGGCAAGAGAAAAGTGACCGAGGAAAAAATCTTTCCTGGCTACATCTTGGTTGAAATGGAAGTAACTGATGAATCTTGGTATATTGTTCGCAACACTCCAAATGTTACTGGTTTTATCGGTACTGGTACTATTCCAACCCCGATTAGCGAAGAAGAAGTAAAATCCCTCCAGAAAAGAATGGGTGTTGAGGATCCAAAATTCAAAATTGATGTTACCGTTGGCGAACCAGTCACCATCAACGAAGGACCATTCAAAAACATGGAAGGAAAAGTCACCGCAATTGATGAAGCAAAAGGAAAGGTCAAAGTTTCCGTCACCATTTTTGGTCGTGAAACCCCAGTTGAATTGGACTTCCTACAAATCAAAAAATAATAAATTTTTATTATAAACAAGTTTTTTCCGTTTCGTTTATCGAGGCTTCTACGGAAAAAACAGAAAAATATGGCTAAGAAAATTAAAGCTAAAATCAAATTACAAATTACTGGCGGTCAAGCAAATCCAGCTCCTCCGGTCGGACCAGCCTTGGGCCAACACGGCTTGAACATTGCTGAATTCTGCCAAAAATTTAATGACCAAACCAGAGCAACCCGCATGGGTGATGTTGTGCCGGTAGAAATTACTGTCTATGATGATCGCACCTATGACTTTATCTTGAAAACTGCTCCAGCCGCTGAATTAATCAAAAAAGCAGCTGGCATCAAAAAAGGCGCAGCCAAACCAAAAAGTGAAGTCGCTGGTTCAATCACCAAAGCACAATTGGAAGAAATTGCCAAAACAAAAATGGCTGATTTAAGTGCTCATGATGTTGAGGCAGCAATGAATATTATTGCTGGTACTGCCAGAAACATGGGGGTTGAAGTGAAATAGTTATTAATTAATGATTCGTGGGAGTACGCCAAAGGCGCACGCTTACCACGATCAGAAATATATGAAAAAAGAACAAACAAAAAAGACGAATGCAAGCGCAGCCAAAAAGAAAGCTGCTAATGCTGAATTGTTCGATCGCAACAAAGTTTATACTCTGGCTGAAGCGATTGAAATTGCTAAAAAATCCAGCACTGTGAAATTTGATGCTTCTGTTGAAGTTCATTTTCGCCTTGGTATCAATCCGAAAAAAGGAGATCAGCAAGTTAGAGGCGCCGTAAGTTTGCCTCATGGTACTGGAAAAACTGTTAAAGTTGCAGCTTTTGTCCCTTCCGATAAGGAAAAAGAGGTGAAAGAAGCTGGAGCTGATTATGTTGGTGGAGAAGATTTGATTGACGAGATCAAAAAATCAGAAAAAACTGATTTTCAAGTCGCTGTCGCTACACCAGACATGATGAAAAATTTAGCAACAATCGCCAAAATTTTGGGCACCAGAGGTTTAATGCCTTCCCCAAAAAACGATACTGTCACTTTGAATCCGGCCAAAGCCGTCACTGAATTAAAGAAAGGAAAAATTTCTTTCAAAAATGACGACACCGGAAACTTGCATGCAGTTATCGGCAGAGTAAGCTTTGATAATGCGAAGCTTGTTGAGAATTATCAAGCACTCCTGGACACTGTAAAAAAATCAAAACCAGTGGCCTCCAAGGGATCATATTTAAAAAATATCTCCATTTGTTCGTCAATGGGGCCTGGAATCAGAGTTGCCATCTCATAAGCAAGCCGCACCGCTCCCATAAAGAGCGGCCGGTTCAGGTCATTTTGTGGCTTGAACCGGCCGTTTTTTTGTTTGACGAAACAAGCGCAAATTGCTAAAATCCTAAACGTAAGGTAAGAAAGGTCGTTCTTACGCTAAAAAAATCAACCGCTTACGCGAAATCAAATAAAATGAAAAAATTATTCGTTGGTGGATTAGCCTTCAAAACTACTGAAGATGGTCTACGCAGTTTGTTCGCCCAAGCTGGTGAAATTGAATCCGCAGTGATTATCATGGATCGCATGACCAATCGCTCCAAGGGTTTTGGCTTCGTAGAAATGTCTACTGAAGAAGAAGCTCAGAAAGCTGTTTCAATGTTCAACGGCATGGAATTTGAGGGCCGCCGCATCGTTGTTAACGAAGCTCGTCCACTTGAACCTCGCTAGAAAATTGCACAATCAAAAAAACGCTCCGCAAGGGGCGTTTTTTGTTATTAAAAAAAATGGTTTATTTTTTCTTTAAGATTTTTTTGACTTTTTTTACTTCTTCAATCACTTTCTTTTTTGGCTGTTCGTCAACATTTTTTTCGTAGTCTTTGATGGCTTTTTGTAAACCTTCAACTGCCATTACTGAACAATGAATTTTTTGTTGAGGCAATCCGCCAAGATCTTCCACAATTTCTTTCCATTTGAATTTTTTGGCTTCCTCCACAGTCATTCCCTTCACCTTTTCAGTCATAATGGAAGCAGTGGCGATATTGGAAGCACAGCCGAAAGACAAGAATTTCACATCCTGCACTTTGCCGTTTTTTACTTTCAAATAAAAATTTAATTGATCACCGCAAAC
This sequence comes from uncultured Gammaproteobacteria bacterium, assembly GCA_964495615.1. GTDB lineage: Bacteria > Patescibacteriota > Patescibacteriia > Patescibacteriales > UBA12465 > CAINDR01. The sequence continues at coordinate 11,526 of CAZBVX010000010.1, forward strand.
CATATTGCCGATTTCTGCAAAACCATCCGGCCTCTCCATTTTACCAATATTTTTCGGATGAAGAAAGTGGTTAATTGTTTTTTTAGTATATTTTAGAGCCATATATTTTAGAGATGAGAAACTGGAGAAAATTCTCTGAGCCGCCCTACAGTTTCTGTCACCATTTTAATTGTGTAATCAATTTCTTTTTCGGTTGTTTCTTTGCCCAGGGAGAATCTTATATTACTATTAAGAAAATTTTTATTCAAGCCAATGGCCGCCAAAACACTGGAAGCCTTTAAATTGGTGGCCGAACAAGCAGAGCCGGTTGAAACAAAAATTCCTTTGTAGGACAAATCGATCAAAATTGCTTCTCCTTCAACATAGCCGAACATCACATTCAAATTTGCCGGCACTCGCTCCTGAACACTCCCATTAATCTGAATGTCTGGGAGATTTTTTTTCAAGCCATTCCAGAGGCGATCGCGTAATTTTTTGACTCGTTTAATGTGATCATTTCTTTCTTGATAAGCTAATTCCAAAGCAGTAACCAAACCGACGATTCCCGGAAGATTGTAGGTGCCCGCTCTCTTGCCATCTTCTTGTCCGCCGCCAATAATCAAAGGTTCGGCATAAATTTTTGGATTCAAATAAGCCAGACCAACCCCTTTTGGTCCGCCAAATTTGTGTGCTGAAAGGCTAAGGGCATCTACTCCCAATTCTTTAATATTTATTTTGAGATAAGGAACAGCCTGAACAGCATCAGTGTGAAAAAAGACATCATGTTTTTTTGCTACTTTCACTAATTCGGAAATATTTTGAATGGTACCAATTTCATTATTGACCATCATCACGGAAACGAGGATTGTTTTTTGGTCGATCAGTTTTGCTAATTCTTTTGGATCAATTAATCCTTCTTGGTTAGCGGGAATAATTGAAACCCGAAAACCATCTTTTTCGAGCTGGCGGGCAGATTCTCGCACGCAAGGGTGTTCAATGGCAGAAATAATAACATGATCACCTTTTTTGCGATTTGCACGAGCGATTCCTTTGAGAAGATAGTTGTTTGATTCTGTGGCGCTGCTGGTGAAAATAATTCCCTTTGGATCAGCGCCAAGAATTTTGGCCGCCTTTTCACGGCAATTGGTCAGAATATTAAAATTATCTTGTCCCATCTCATGAATCGAGGAAGCGTTGCCATAATCGACAGAAAAATAAGGCAGCATCGCTTTGAAAACACGCGGATCAGTTTTGGTGGTGGCAGCATTGTCTAGATAAACCTTCATTTTATTTCAAGGTGATGCTAGTAATCACAACTGGGTTAACTGGACGATCATTAGCGTCAACAGAAGATTGGGAAATTTTATTTATAATATCCATTCCTTCAACCACTTCTCCAAAAACTGGGTGTTTGTCATCCAAATAGGAATTATCAGCGACGTTAATGAAAAATTGTGAACCACCAGTGTTTGGTCCAGCATTAGCCATCGAAATAGTGCCGATTTTATTACTCAAATCTTCACCGAATTCATCTTTGATGGTGTAGCCAGGACCGCCGGTTCCCCAACGGCTAATCATGGAATCTTCTTTGGTGTATTGGTCGCCGCCTTGAATCATGAAGTTGGCAATTACTCGATGGAATTTTACATTATTGTAGTAGCCAATTTTGGCAAGATTCAAAAAATTATTAACCGTCAAAGGAACTTTTTCATTATAAAATTTGATTGTAAAATTTCCCTGGTTAGTATTGAAAGTGGCTTGGCTATATTGAGCAGTCAAATTTTCAAATTTGCTTTGGTCGATGTTCATCATAGTATTTTTTTTCACTGTTCCGGTATTAGTGGTGCTCACTTCTTCGGCACCAGAAATTCCAGAAAGTTCTTGTTTAAGTTTATTTTTATCAACATTTATGTTTGCGGCTTGATTTTCCGCAGCGGTGGCTTCTGCTTCCAGAGCAGCAACCTCCTCTTCGTCTAAAATAATTTCTGCTTTTGGAGTAGTGGCAGTGCCGCAAGCACTAAGGGTTAGCGCTGAAACTGTCAACAGAGAAAATAAAAAATATTTTTTCATATTATTTTTTTGGCTTTCTTAAAACTAAACTTGAAAGCTTTTCTTTAAATTATTATCGTCTTCCTCGCGGCGTTCTTCAATTTTTTCTTTAGCTTGCTCGCGCAATTCTTCTAAATTAAAATTTTGCAACGCTTGCGATTTTTTTAATAAATATTCTTTGGTGTTTAATGCCGGATCTTCAATCACCTCTGCCAATAATACGTCTAGAATCGCGCCAATCTTTGGTCCTGGCTCCAAGCCAAACTCAGTCATTAAATCATTGCCGTTAATAGCCAGCATTTTGACGGAAACTGGGTCATTCTGGACTTTTTCCAACATGTACTGCAAATGGCGAAGTTTGTAAGGCATCGCCTTTGGTGTTCCTGATCCTAACCGATCACCAACCCGCAAATCAATCAAATCTTGCAAATTTTCTTTGCCCACCTTCACAATCAAACGGCGAACGGAAGCAGCGGTGACTTCTCCTACATTATAATAAAACATGTGATTCCGCACCAGGTTTGTGACCTTCAAATAATCCTCCGTGGAAAACTTTAATCGCTTCATGATGCGTTCCACTTGTTTGGCACCGGCATATTCGTGATTGTAAAAAGTTGCTGCGCCGTCAATAAATTTTCTAGTTTTTGGTTTGCCGATGTCGTGAAATAGAGCTGCCAGACGGACCCGCCAATCTGAACTTGGGCAAAATTTGAGAGTATTCAAATTGTGATCATAAACTTTGTAAATATGGTGATGATTTTGTTCCATTGCCACTCCGTCTTCTAGCTCGGGAACAATGTATTGTAATAACTTTGTTTCGTGAAGCAAATTCACTCCTTGAGCCGGAAGGTCAGATTTGATTATTTTTATAAATTCATCACGGATTCTTTCTTTGGAAACAAACTTGATTGCCCCAGCCAATTTCACAATTGCCCGCTGAGTTTTTTCTTCAATTGTAAAGCCCAACTGAGAAGAAAAACGAATTGCCCGAATCATTCGCAAAGCATCTTCCTTGAAACGTTCAGAAGGTTCACCAACTGCTCGGATTATTTTGTCTTTCAGGTCACGACGACCGCGGAATAAATCCACCAACTCATAGACCTGGTTATCAATAGTAATTAGTTCTCGGTGTGCTTTCAGTTCTTCCTTTTCTTTGGCTAAGCGAAGCGCTAAGGCATTAATTGTGAAGTCGCGTCTTTCCAGATCTTTGTCAATTTCTTTTTCAAAAAGCACTTCGTCTGGATGGCGGCGGTCGGAATAGCCCTGCTCGCTGCGATAAGTAGTAATTTCAATCACATCCATCAGCTCCCCTTTTTCTTCGGAAGTTGTTTCTTTTCTCAAAGGCAATAAAACAGTGCCGAAATTATTTTCATATTTGGCATTTGGGAAAATTGCCAAAATTTCTTCTGGCAAAGCGTTGGTGGTCAAATCCCAGTCTTGCGGTTCTCGCCCCAACAAAAAATCACGGACACAGCCGCCGACAATATAGGCTTCAAAGCCTTTTTTATCTAATTTTTGCAATAATTCTATAATATATCCTGGAATAACCATAAATTTTATCTAAAATACTTATAAAGTATAACCTATAATTAGCTATTTGACAAATAGTTTTATAAATGACAATCTGTTACCTTTTCCTATGCCAGGCGTTTATATGATATAATGTAAATAATATAATTAACTTTTTAAAAACTATGAAAAAATCACAAGTTTTTCTAGCCGCACTTTTGATTGTTGCTATTGCCGCAATCGTGATTAGTGCTTTCGTTTTCAATCGAGAACGTCAAAATGAAGACCGCTTCTCAGTTTCCGGCTCCGGCATCGTTTATGCCAAGGCCGATATCGCTAGCATCAATCTCGGCTTCAAAACCGACACCAAAAAAACTGCCGCCGAGGCAACTGTTGAAAGCAGCGCCAAAATGAATGACATCATTAAGGCGGTCAAAGGTTTGGGAATTGAAGAAAAAGACATCAAGACCAATCAATATAGTCTTAACCCGGTATACAACTACACCAACGCCAGAGGACAAGAATTAGTTGGTTATGAAGTTTACCAAAGCTTAACCATCAAAGTCCGCGATCTCACAAAAATTGGCGACATTATTGCCAGAAGCACCGAAAAAGGAGCCAATCAAGTGGGTGGTATTAGCTTCACAATCGATGATGAATATGAACTAAAAAACCAGGCTCGTGAATTAGCTATCAACAAAGCCAAAGAAAAGGCAGAATTGATTGCCAAGCAAGCCGGCATGAAATTAGGCAAAGTAAAAAGTGTTTCGGAAAGCTATTATGAAGGAGCTGGCGTGATACCAATGTATGCCAATGCTAAAATCTCTTTAGAATCCGCAAGAGACACAGCAATTGCTAGCCCAGAAATTGCTACTGGTCAAAATGAAGTAAAAGTTGATGTTACTTTAACTTACGAAGTTAAATAAACAAAAAATAAAATAAAAAAAAGACCGTTTGGAATCAACGGTCTTTTTTTGTTTTAACATGAAGCAAGTCTTTTGCTCTTTTTTTGTTTTTTACCCAATCAAGATATTCAAGCACCGCTTTGTTTTCGTGAGCAGAATGCATGGGCAGTTTACTATCTAATTGGTACAGCGCTTCACGGCGAGATTTTCTTTCTTTGACGCTAGTTGGAATCGGTTGTCCGCCACCACCCAAACATCCTCCCGGACAAGACATTACTTCCAGATAATCATATTTTTTTAGATTTTTTATTATTGGCTGAATATTGCCAATACCATTGACGACGCCGACTCTTAATTTCTTGCCAGCTACGTCAACAATTGCCTCTCTGAGGCCAGAAATGCCCCGTACAGCTTTGAAATTTACTTTCGAAGACTTCTTACCATCCAACAAAAATTTGGCTGAACGAAGAGCGGCCTCCATTACTCCTCCCGAAGCGCCATAAATTGCTCCCGCGCCCGAACCATTATTTAAACAGAGGTCATGATTCAAAGTTTTTAATTTTGGAAAATCGATTCCTGCCTTTTTAATCATAAAAGAAAATTCTCTCGTGGTAATAACCTCATCCACCGCCTTCAAACCGCCTTTCAGACAAAGTTCTGGTCGACTGATTTCAAACTTTTTGGCTGTGCAAGGCATCACTGAAACTACAAAAATTCTTTTTGGGCTAATTCCCTGCTTTTTGGACCACCATGATTTGATTAATCCACCGGAATGAATATGCGGCGAACGAGCAGAAGTTAGATTGGGAATTAATTCTGGATGATAATGTTTGACATAACGCACCCAGGCCGGACAACAGGAAGTGAACATTGGCAAGGTTGATTTTTTGTCTTTCAAGCGAACTAGCAATTCTTCTGCCTCTACCATCGTGGTGATATCAGCTCCCAAGTTAACATCAAAAACATAATCAAAACCCAGCATCTTCAAAGCGCTAACAATTCTGCCTGGCATTTTTTCATCAAAAGGCAAACCAAATTCTTCACCAATAGCTGACCGAACAGAAGGTGCAAACTGAGCCACCATAATCTTCTTTTTGTTTTTTAATTTTTTTTCGAGTTCAGAAAAAGAATTTTTTTCTTGAATGGCCGAAACTGGACAATGCAAGGCGCATTGCCCGCAGGCGATGCAGGCGGAATCTTTTTTGATGATTTTTATTTTTCTATCCACCCCCCGCCCCGAAGAAGAAAGGAAGTCTATTTTTTGCACATTAGAACAAACATCAACACAATTCTGGCAATCAATACATTGATTATTGTTTAACTCCAAAGCTTTTCCGCCAAACATTTCAATCTTCTGGTGCCCCTTCCGTTCAGGAAAAGTACTGGTGACTATTTTGTATTTTCTTGCCAAGCGCAGAAGTTCACAATCAAACAATAGTGGACAAGTAGCGCAATGTTCAACGTGTTCAGCAAAAAGTAATTCAATATTTTTTTTACGGCTCAAGAGAACTTTTGGACTGTCAGTAAAAATTTCCATTCCCGAGACAACAATTGTTGAACAAGAAGAAAGTAGGCGCTTGACACCCTTGACTTCCACCAAGCAAACTCGGCAATTAGCTTTGATTTTTAGATCTGGATGATAGCAAAGAGCCGGAATTTTTATTCCGGCTTTCTCAGCAGCAATTAGAATAGTGTCTCCTGGCAAACAAAACGTTTTTTTGCCATTCAACTTAAAACTAATTAATTTTGACATGATGAATTTATTATTTTTTTATTTCTTTCAAGCCCTGATAGAGCTGTGCTGAATAAACATAGAGAAAAGGAGAAATAATTAGAATAATGATTGAATTTAGGAAACTCAAAAAAGTAGAAAGGATAACATTGTTTTCGGTGGCGCTAACGGAAATTCCTAATAACCAAGAAAAGAGATAAATCACTAATCCCAAAAAAGCCAAACGTCCAAAAACAGGCCACCAATAACCCTGTACCAAATTTTTACTGGCTTTGATGGATGACATATATTTTTTGCCTTCAAAAACAAAAATAATCATGGCGAAACTATAAAAAACTGCAAAAATAATTCCTGGAATAAATAAAAGAAGCATCCACAAAAAAACCAAGACTGAAACTAGCAAGCTCAACCAAAAGAAAGGCCAAAAGATTTTTTTGCTTTCTTCCCAAGATTCTTTGACCGAGCCAAAATTGTTTTTAATCATCAAATAAATGCCAGCCTTTGATCTGGTACTATACCAAATCGCTACTGCGAGTGATACAGCTGAAACAACAATGATCAAAGCAATCAAAACAATTCGAATCAGTAATGATTCCTGACCCTTAAAGCCAATAAAGGCCGTTAGACCGGAAACCAAAACTACGCCAATCAGTACGGCAATCATGCCGAAAAGGCTATAAAGAGAAATTGTGACCAAACCTTTGAAATTTTCCACGTAAGCCTTCCAAGAATTTTCAAATAAATCGAATACTGGAATTAATTTTTTCTTAGCTGCTTTTGGAGCTAATACTTTTTCTGTTTCCATAAATTTATAATTAATTTATATTATTTTTATGACTAATTTTTAAAATATTTTCTGCATAACTATTCAAAGGATTCGGAATTCCTGAACCCAAAGCGCAAAAACTGGAAACGGCAAGATTGTCGAGTAATTTACGAACTTCTCCTTTGAACTTTAAAAATTCATTAGGATCTTTTTTGAAAATTTCTAATAAACGATAGGTCCCTTCACGGCAAGGAGTGCATTTCCCGCAAGTTTGCTTGGCATAAAATTCAAGCCACTCGCCAACCACGGTTCGCGGATTTTCAGAAGCCAAAAATACTCTGATTGAACCGGCACCGCCAACTGGACGTTTTAGTTGTTTGCTGCTTAGAGCTTCCCCGCTCATATCACCACCGACCACCACGAAAAAATCTCTCTGCAATAAATTATCGCTCTTTTTTAGAATTTCTTCAACTGTGGCCCGTTCCGAGAAGCTGTAGACTCCAGGATTCTTGATTTTACCGGAAAGTGAATAGAATCTTTCTTTTTTGTATTTTCCTTGCGCTACCAAGCCGACATTATAAAAAGTTTCTAAATTATTAATCAAAGTTGGTCTGTCAAACAAGCCTTTTTCTGAAGGATAAGGTGGTTTTAGACGCGGTTCGGCCAAAGAAAACTCGATAATATTTAGAATAGTATTTTCTTCACCGCTAATATAGGAGTGCTCCTCCTTAAAAGAAAAATGCCAAATTTTTTTGAGAGCGCTATTTTCTTTTTTTCCTAATTCTTTTTTGATTGATGCTAAAAATTTTTTGGCGTATTCGTGGCTGGTAAAAAAATAAATATGAGAGATATTTTTTTTGCCAAAAAAATTCAAAGCTTCCCGCAAACCACAGAAAAAATCCGATAAATAATTTTTTAAAATATGAGCATCCTTAAAAACTCCCGGCTCGCCTTCGGAACAATTAACAATGATTGTTCCCTGTTTTTTGCTGGCGGAAATTGCCGCCGCAACACTCTCCCATTTTTTAGCAACCGGAAATTCCGCCCCACCGCGTCCTCGCAAGCCGGATTTTTTTATTAATTTGATCAAATCTTTTTCAATCTTCATGAAATTATTTTGCTGTCCAGCCACCGTCAACATAAACCACTTCGCCGGTCATATATCTTGATTCCTCGCTGGCCAAGAAAACAGCAGTTTTGGCGATATCTTGAGCTTCACCAAAATATCCCAAAGGAGTGGAAGAAATAATTAAATCATTAAATTGTTTGTTTTCTTCAAGCCCTTTAGTCATGGCCGTTTTGATAAAACCAGGAGCAATAGCGTTTACTCTGATTTTGTCCGCCGCCAAATCCAAAGCGGCAGCGTGAGTCATCTGAACCACCCCGCCCTTGGAAGCGCAATAAGCCAAAGTGCTATTCATGCCGACTTTTCCCAAGATGGAGCTCATGTTGATTATTGAACCGCCGTTGCCCAAATCCTTCATCGCCTTAGCGGCTGCGCGCAAACCATAGAAGGTGCCGGTTAAATTGATATCGATTGTTTTTTGCCAAGTGTTATCATCCGTATCCAAAGCGCTGCCCATCGTGCCAATACCGGCATTATTAACCATCACATCCAAACGACCAAATTTTTCCAAGGCCAATTTGACCAAGTTTTCTACGTCTTCAACCTTGGAAACATCAGCTGTCTGAAAGAAAGCGTTTTCTGTCGGAAGTTCTTTGGGAAAATTATTAATATCTGAAAAGATTACTTTTGCTCCTTCAGCTAAAAATTCTTCAGCAATTGCTAAACCAATACCAGATGAGGCACCAGTCACAATTGCAACTTTGTCTTGTAGTCTCATATAATTTTATTTTAAATATTTTTTAACCAAATAAGATAATTCAACCAAGCGATGTGAGTAACCCCATTCATTATCATACCAAGCAACTACTTTCAATAAATCTCCGCCAACCAGCATGGTTGATTGCAAATCAACAATTGAACTATAAGCATTGCCGATGATGTCTGAAGAAACTAACTCTTCCTTGGAAGCCTCGATGATTCCCTTCATTTTCCCCTTGGCAGCAGAAACAAAAGCCTTATTCACTGCTTCAATGGTGGTTTTTTTGTTCAACAAAAATACGGTATCGCAAAGAGAGCCAACCGGGGTTGGCACACGAACCGCCAAACCATCAAAAGAATTTTTCAAAGAAGGAATCGCATCGGAAACCGCAGAAGCAGCACCAGTGGTGGTTGGTACAATATTCATTGCTGCTGCCCGAGCACGACGCAAATCTTTGTGTGGACCATCAACCAAATTTTGATCAGCGGTATAAGAATGAATGGTAGTCATTAAAGCTTTCTTGATACCGAAATTATTTTTGATTACTGCAGTCACCGGTGCCAAGCAGTTGGTGGTGCAAGAAGCACAAGAAATGACATGGTCATTTTTGGTTAGCTTTCCTTCATTAACACCAATCACAACCGTTTTCACTTTTCCTTTTGCGGGAGCACTGATAATAACTTTTTGAGCTCCAGCATCAAGATGCGCTTGTACTTCTTCAGCACTGCGGAATTTGCCGGTGCATTCCAAAACCACATCAACTTTTAATTTTTTCCAAGGCAAAAATTTTGGATCTTTTTGAGAAAAAACTGGATATTTTTTGTTATCAACAACCAAAGAATCTTTGGTGCTAGAAATTTTCCTCTGATAACGTCCATAACAAGTATCATATTCCAAGAGATGAGCCAAAGTTTTGGTGTCGGTGAGGTCATTAACGGCCACGATGTTTAATTTTGGATGTTCATCTAAAATAATTTTGAAAGCGGCGCGGCCAATACGGCCAAAACCATTAATGGCAACATTGATTTTTCTAGTAAACATATAAAAATAATTTAAATAAATTTTATTAGTTGTCTAAATTATAACATATTAATCATAAAAACAAAAAAACATTCACGACTTGTGAATGTTTTTTATGGTCAAAAAATTTATTTTTTTTTCTTCTTTTCTTCCTTCTTTTCTTCCTTTTTGTTTTTACGATTCAAGTCAACTTCAATCACCGTGTCTCTTTCACCGTCTTTTTCTGATGGAAAGCGAACATCAACGGATTGTTTCAAAACATGGTGACCAACAATAACTCCTCGACGACCATCAACATTAACTTTTGCCCCATAGGCTGGCATCTTGGCGCGTAGTTCTTTGTAGCCTTCATATTCATAAGCCAAGCAACACATCAAACGTCCGCACATTCCAGAAATTCGATCGCTGCCGCGATGAACAACTTGCTGGACTTCTGCCATTTCGGAAGTGACTGAGGAAAATTCTTTTACCGAACCGCGACAGCAAAGTTTTTTGCCGCAACCGCCGCAATCACCGGTCAGGCGCGCTTCATCGCGAGCACCAATTTGAGTCAAGCGAATATTGGCATTGAAGTGAGCAGTTAAATCTTTTACTAATTCGCGGAAGTCGATTCTTCCATCAGCCACAAAAGCAAAATTCAAACGATTACCCTCAAAAGAAAAATGAACATCAACCAATTTCATGTCCAGTTTGTGTCGTTCAATAATTTCTTTGCAAACTGACAAAGCTTCTTCTTTGCGATCTTGTTTTTCAAAACGATTAATTTCTGATTTTTCTGCCTTTCTAATGATTTCTTTTAAATCTCCTTCTTCTTTGGTTTCAGTAATAAAACCCACAATTTTTCCAATTTCTCTTCCCAATTCAGTGTTCACCAAAACCGAATCACCGACTTTTAAAGATTCATCTTCACTTGAAAAGTGGTAAATTTTATCCCAAGAAATGAATTGAATCTCGGCAATTCTCATAGCTTAAAGACTAAAACGAATGAAGGCGGAAATATTTGCTCCACCCAAAATATCTTTGACTTTTTTCTTGTCGTCCTTGATGAATTCTTGTTCCATCAAACAAACTTCGGAGTAGTATTTGGACATTTTTCCTTCCAAAATTTTTTCTACCATTTCAGCTGGTTTTCCCTCCTTAATTAATTGCTCACGATAAATATTTTTTTCTTTTTCCATTTCTGTCGGGTCAACTTCTGCTGGAAGCAAATATTTTGGATTAGCAGCGGCAATTTGCATTGCAATATCAATTGCTTCTTCTTTTTTGCCAGCAGCGTCAATTGCTACCAAAACACCGATGCGTCCACCAAAATGAGAATAAGCAGCCACAGTAGCGCCATTCAAGATGGAAATATTTTTGACAGCTAATTTTTCACCAATCACTCCGCTCATGGTGTTGAGATTGTCGCCAACAGTTGAACCGTCCATTTCCAAAGCTAATAATTCTTCAACGTTAGCTGGTTTTTTTGTTTTTACCAATTCCAAAGATTTGGTGACAAATTCTTGAAATTTATCACTACGAGCAACAAAATCGGTTTCTGAATTAACCTCAATAGCATAACCTTCGGTGTGGTCATTATTAACTGCCACAGCAACTACTCCTTCGCTTGTTTCGCGATCAGCACGTTTTGCGGATTTGGCAATTCCTTTTTTTCTCAAAAATTCCACCGCGGCATTCAAATCGCCATTGGATTCATCAAGAGCTTTTTTGCAATCAACCATGCCAGCACCAGTCATTTCACGTAATTGTTTGAGTAATTCCATATAATTAAAAATTATGAATTTTTATAAAGATTATTTGCGAGCATCCAAAATTGCTTCCTTCACGGTTTCCAAAATTAATTTGATAGTTTTGGTAGAATCATCATTAGCTGGAATTGGGTAGTTAACCAATTCTGGGTTGACGTTAGTGTCGCAAATCGCAATGATTGGAATATTTTTTTTGATCGCTTCGTTGATTGCGGTTTCTTCTTCTTTGATATCCCAAACAAATAAAGCGTCAGGTAATTTATTTAGATTAACCAAGCCAGAAACACGAATTTCTAATTTTTTGATTTCGCGATCAA